>CAZYPC010000180.1:0-5725 GCA_964649165.1 uncultured Chryseobacterium sp. | reverse complement strand
CTGCTCATCCCGCGCACATCCTGGCTGGGTGCGATCATGGCGCTCGGCATCATGGGCGGCGCGATCCTCAGTCATCTCGCGATCCTCGGCATCGAGATCATGGACGACGGTGGTACGCTCTTCCTGCTCGCGCTCACGGTGGCGGTTTGCAGCGCCATCCTGATGTGGCGGGAACGCGCGATGCTCAACAAGTTGTTCCATTCGCTGCTCTCGCTCCGGGCGAACCGGAGCCGCTTGGCCTGAACACCGCGCACCACCATGGAAGGAACCAAAGCCTACAACGCCGCGCTGCTCTACCAGGCGGATGAACTGCTGGGCCAGCTGAGCGACCACGATATCGCCGCGCCCCGCGCATTGCTGTTCGGCGGGACCATCGGCCAGCACGTGCGCCACATCATCGAGTACTATGTGCTCTTGCTCGCGCAGCATCGGAGCGGGCACATCAACTATGACCGCCGCGAGCGCGACCGGCGCATCGAAACGCGCACCGATCACGCGCGCGAGGTGATCGGCCACTGCCTCGATCTCCTGCGCGACATACGCTCAGACCAACCGCTTGTCCTGGAGAGCGAGCTGCCGGAAGGTGGCGGAACCGCCGAGCAGGCGACCAGCCTGCTGCGTGAACTGACCTACGTCGCCGATCACTGTGTCCATCACCTGGCCATGGTGCGCATCGTTGTGCAGCAGGAGCTGCCGCATGTGCGCTTCCCCGAGGAGCTGGGCGTGGCCGCCGCCACCCGCAACTTCCGCGCGCGCTGATGTGTACGCTCACCTACCTGCCCACGAAGAACGGCTTCGCCATGGTCTCCAGCCGCGATGAGATGCGCGTTCGCGGTGCCATGGCGCAGCCCATCCACAACGAAGCGCTGCGCGCGATCTACCCGGTGGATGAGCGCAGCGGCGGCACCTGGATCCTTACTTCTGCCGCGGGCTACAGCGTGAACCTCCTGAACGGCGGGCATGTGCGCCATTTGCCGGGCGGGCGATATCGCCACAGCCGCGGCCTCATACCGCTTCTCTTCGCCGAGGCCGGCAGCCTTGGCGCGTTCATGAAGTCCTTCGATCCGGAGGGCATCGAGCCGTTCACCCTGGCCGTGATCGGGCACGCCCCGCGTTCGGTCCATTCCATCGTGTGGACCGGCGCGCTGCTCGAGCGCCACGACCATGATGCCGATCTGCCGCGCATCTGGTCGTCGAGCACCCTTTACGATCAGCGCATGAAAGCCGAGCGCGAGCGGTGGTTCTTCGAGGCCATCGCGCGCCATGATCCCCGCCCCGGCGTTGAGCGGTTGATCGACTTCCACCTGAACGGCGGCATCGGCGAAGCGCCGATATCGTATACCATACGCATGGCCAGGGAAGCCGGGCCGGAGACCATCTGCCTCACCGGCGTCACCTGTTCGGACACCGAGTGGTCCATGTGCTACTATGACCTTGTGGCCGACGCGCAGCGAAACGTGCGCATGATCGGATGAAGCGCCTGCTGGACCGCCTGAACCACGAGTACTGGCCGTGGTGGCTCATCTACCTGCCCGTGTTCCCGCTCTACCTGTGGCAAGCCGTGCGCATGCGCCGAGCGGCCTTCTTCACCAACGTGAACCCGGCGATCGATATGGGCGGGTTCTTCGGTGAGCGCAAGAGCGCGATCTATGCGCGGCTGCCCGAAGGGAGTTTTCCGGGGACGATCCGCGTCATCGCCGGCACCTCGCCGCGCCACGCTTTGGAGCAAGTGCGTGCTGCGGGGCTGGATTTTCCGCTCATCGTGAAACCCGATGTCGGCGAACGGGGCGATGGCGTCGCCAGGGTGAAGGACGCTGATGAGGTGCTCCCCGCTTTGAAGAACGCGCACGCCGATATGCTCGTGCAGGCCATCGCCCCGGGCGATCATGAGTTCGGATTGATGTTCGCGCGGGACCCCGTGACCGGTCGCACCGCGCTCCTGTCCATCTGTAGCAAGCGCTTCCTGTCGGTCACGGGTGATGGTGAACGGACGGTCGATCAGCTGCTGGCCATGACCTTCAGGGGGGATCGACAGCGGGCGCGATTGATGCGCTATGCGGCCGGCAAGCTCGCGGCTGTGCCCCGCCGGGGCGAGCAGGTCCAGGTGGAACCTATCGGCAATCATTGCCGGGGCACCACCTTCCTGGATGGGCAGCACTTGCGCACGCCGCACTTGGAGCGCGCCGTGGAACAGCTGATCGACGCGACCGAGGGGTTCTACTACGGCCGCTTGGACGTGCGCAGCGAGAGTGAGGATGCTCTGCGTGCTGGCAGCTTCACTGTGATCGAACTCAATGGAGTGAGCAGCGAGCCCGGGCACATCTACGATCCCTCCTGGTCCATCTGGCGCTGTTGGGCCGAGCTGGTGCGGCATGTGCGCCACATCGGTACGATAAGCATGCGGCTGCGCGAACGGGGATCAGAACCGATCAAGCTCCATGCGCTGGTGAGCCGGTGCGAGTCGCACTTCGGCTGGAGGCTGGGCGCGCTGCGGCGCATCACGGCCATGTTCGCATAAGGCCGATCGTCCCGCTGACCAGCAGCAGCACGCCGACCGCGCGGAATAAAAGACGCAGTCGTTCCGGCCGCAATCGTTCCACCGCGCGCTGGCCCAGCTTAACAAGCTGAAAGAGCAAGATGATGGCCCCGGTGAAGGCGCCGAGCCCGAACGCGATCATGCCCAGGATGCCCTGGCCCTTGATGCCGTATGCGTGCAAGGCCAGCACCACCCCGCACCAGAACAGCACCAGTTGCGGATTGGCCAGGCCCAACACGAGGCCGCGGCGCATGCCGGTCGCCTTCACCTCCATCCGCGCCGGGTCGAACTTCGGCTTGAAGACGAAGGTGAAATAGATGCCCATACCGATGAGCACCGCGCCCACCGCCATCCCGATGCGCTCCTGCCCGATGCCCAGTTTGTCCAGCACCGCGTTCGCGAAGAGGTACGCGACACCGGCATAGAGCACTTCCGGGATGGAGCCACCGATGGCCATGCGACGGCCCGCCTCCGGTCCGCGTTGCACTGTGTGCGCCAGCACGGCCGTGTTCACCAGCCCGGCTTGCAGCGAACCGATGAAACTCGCCGTCATGGCGATCAGGAACAGCAGGAGCGCTTCCAACGCCCACAATGTAACCGTGGCGCGAGGTGGACGGGATACGGCCAGTTCACGGCGTAGCGCCCACCACCCATTCTTCGCGCGTGAGCAGGGTCGCGATCGCGCTGGAGACGATCATGCCCGCCGCCAACGCCTGATGGCCGAGGTGCGAGCAACGTCCCGTAGCCGCGACATACCCCATCACGCAGGCGAAGAGGAACAGCGGCAGCTGCTCTATCGCTGGAACACCCAGGTACCAGAAGTTGAACAGGATGGACAGCCCGATGGCACAGCACATCAGCACCGCGATCATGCGGAACTGCGAATGGAAATACACGCGCATGTCCTTCCGCTCTTCCGATCCGTTCGTGGGCAGGATGAGCTTCGCCACACAGAACAGGGCGATGGGGTACAGCAGGACGAAGAAGAGGTCCGGCAGGCTCCACGACGTCTTCGTGCGCAACTGGAAGGTGATGAACCAATCCTGGATGTGCAGGAAGAGCACGAACACCAGCCAGGCCAATTGTGGCCAATAGAAGCGCACCTTCTGGTGATCGTACAGCAGATCGGTGAAGGAGGCCAGCAACTGGGTCATCCCCACGCCGAGGATGATCGACACCAGGATGGAAATGTACTCGAAGGGGACGACCGGGCTCAAGGGCGCTCAGGGTCTATCCGGCGTGCATGGACGAAGGCTTCAGCGTCAACGGTCCACGATGAAACGGCCGGTGCGGGTTCCGCTCATGCTCTCCACCGCGAAGAGGTAGGTGCCCGCCAACAGGTCGCGCACGTCCACGTGGAGCGGTGCTTTGCCGATGGGCCGCAACAGGACCGTTCGCCCCGTGGCGTCCAGTATGCGCAGCTGGCCTGATCGCTCTGAAGGGCCCACCGGGAAGAAGACCTGGTCCGTCGCCGGAACGGGGAATGGTGCTGCGACCGTGGATGTGTTGTCACCGACCTCTTCCTCGCCTGTCGTGAAACCGCCATCAGCGATAACCGAACGTGCTTGATAGACCTCGCCTTGATACTCGCTCACGAACGCGACGACCTCACAGTCCGCGATGTCCCATTCCTCAGGCACCGTGAAGGTGTACGTGCGCTCCACGAACGACCCGGCCGAAGTGGTCGTCACCTCATCCCCCCACAGCTCGGTGATCGCGGCGCGCAGCACGTGCCGGTGGTCGTAGTTGGCCTGCGCGCCGTTCACGTAGTCCTGCTGGTAGCCGATGATGTGGTCCTGCAAGAGCAGCACGGTGATGCGGTCCGCTGCGCCCGCGCCATCGGCGGTGTAGAACAGTTCCACCTGCACCGTCAAGGTGCGCGGCCCGGCCTCGAAGGTGGACCCCACACCGATGTTCACCGGCGAAGGCGATGCGAGCACGTTGTTCACCGCGTTGGTCCACTGCGATGTGCTCATTACCGTCTGGCTGCCCACGGGAATGCGGTTGATCGCCGCGCGCGGCTGAGAGGCCACGCCGTAGTGCTGCCACAACGCCGTGCTGGGCGCACTGCGCAGATCCGGTTGGCCCGTGCTGGGGGTGGCCAGACCACCGCCATGCACGGCCACCATGTGGATCTGCCCAGGGTTGGCCGCGACCAGGTTCGCCGCCAAGGCGTGCCCGCCCGGGCAGTTGCCGCAGTTGATGGCCGTGTATTCTTCCAGCAGCACCGTGCGTTGCTGGGGCTGGTCGCTCACGAGGATTTGCCCTTGACTATCCAGGGCGAGCAGGAGCACAAGGGAGAGCAGCGGATGTTTCATGGTACAAAGCAACCGTGAACGCAGAGCTTCGATTGTCGGCTGGGCGACGATCAGGCGGCCAGGATGAAGTCTGCGCCCTCGACCAGTCCACGGGAAGCCAGGTATTCCGCGATGCGATCGCCGGTGCCGCGCTGACTGATGAAGGAGATGATGAGCGCTTGACCTGTAGGAGGCAACTCATCGTGCGGGATGAACGCATAGCCCGGCACCTCGCGCTTCTTCACATCAGTGAATGCGTGAACGCGCAAGCCTTCGGTTTCCAGTTTCTTGGCGCGATCCCGGCAGAGACCGCTGGTGCCCGCGATGATGACCGGTCGTTGATCGATGTACTTGCGGGTGTACCACGCCGCGATCCATTTCGCCTTCGTCGTGAAGAAGGCATCCACGCTGTAGTGCGCGTGCGTGCGACTGAGCCGATGCGGGTGATCGTGCCAGGTGAGCAATTCCTCAGGCAACTTGGCGAAACGCACGCCGTGATGCATCCAACGCAGCCAGAGCTCGTGGTCTTCCGGCAGCGGTTCTGTCGAGTAGCCACCGAAGCGATCGACAAGCTCCCGGCGGAACATCACGGTCGGGTGCGCGAGGGGCGCATCCACGAAGCGCTTCACGTAATGTTCCTGCGGTGTGAGCATCGTGTTCTGCCAGTTCACGAACCAGGCCATACCGCTGCTCTTCTCAACCGTGGTCTCAAAGCGCGTGCGCGTGCCGAGCACGCCGATCTCCGGGTGCTCCTTCATGTACGCGACTTGTCGGGCGAGTCGTTCCGGGTGCGCGACATCATCAGCATCCATGCGGGCGATGAGCGGAGCGGTGGCGTGCTGGAGGCCGGTGTTCAAGGCGTGGGCAATGCCGGTGGTCGGCTCTTCGACCA
>CAZYPC010000179.1:0-5777 GCA_964649165.1 uncultured Chryseobacterium sp. | reverse complement strand
CAAGAAGGTCATCGTCTTCACGGCCTTTGCCGATACGGCCGAATACCTCTACGACAGTTTGAAGGACTTTGTGGAGCCCGAGCTGAAGAGCCACATCGCACTGGTCACTGGTACGAACAACAAGACCACCTTCGGCCGCAACGACTTCAACAGCATCCTCACTAATTTCAGTCCCATCAGCAAGCAGCGCGCGCTGAAGAAGGACATGCCGCAGGAGGGATGCATCGATGTGCTCATCGCCAGCGATTGCATCAGCGAGGGCCAGAACCTGCAGGACTGCGACTACCTCATCAACTACGACATCCACTGGAACCCGGTGCGCGTGATCCAGCGCTTCGGCCGTATCGACCGCTTGGGTAGCACCAACGCCACCGTACACCTCGTGAACTTCTGGCCCACCGAGGACCTGGACAAGTACATCGACCTGAAGATCCGCGTGGAAACGCGCATGGCCTTGGTAGACCTCGCTGCCACGGCCGATGACAACCTACTCGCCAGTGAGAAGGTGGAAGAGCTCATAAGCGAGGACCTCAAGTACCGCAACCGCCAGTTGAAGAAGCTGAAGGAGGAGGTGCTGGACATCGAGGACAGCGGCGATACCCTCTCGCTCACCGACCTCACGCTGGACGACTTCCGCACCGAGCTGCTGAACTTCCTGAAGGGGAACGAGGAGCGCTTGCGCGATGCGCCTGAAGGCCTCTATGCCGTGGTGCCTTCACCCAGCCATGCCATGGGGGCGAAGCAATACGACATGCTGAGCGCAGGCGTGAAGGACGTGATCAAGCCCGGTGTGCTGCTCTGCTTGCGCGAACGGAAACGCGGCGACGATGAGCAGCAGAAGGCGAAGGAGGCCATCAATGTCACGGCGCCCTACTTCCTGGTGTACGTGCGCGACGATGGCACGGTGCGCTTCAGCTTCACACAGCCGAAACAGACGCTGGAGGTCTTCCGCTCGCTGTGCCAGGGCAAGCAGGAGGCGTACACCGATCTATGCGAGCTCTTCAACCGGGAAACGGAGAACGGCGCTGGCATGGGCCGCTACAACGAATTGGTGGAGCGGGCCGCGAACGACATCGCCGCGCTCTTCCGCAAACGCGCAGGGGCCAAGTTGAGCAACGACCGGGGAGCGCTGCTGATACCCGATACCCAACAGGCCAATGGACCGGATGACTTCGACCTTGTGACCTGGCTCGTGATCAAATGATCCTGCTCGATCCGCAATACCTGCCCGCCTACCGCGCACAGCTGAACGTGACGCTGGAGGCCGCCCTGGCCGGGCTCACCGAGGCCGTGAACGGCGGCTCCGGCGACCTCATGCGACTGTATGAGAGCGCCGTGAACAGCAGCCAGATCGAAGGCAGCAAGGTCACCCTCAATGTGTTCAAGGCCACCATGGAGGCAGCAGGTACGCAGCCCAAGCCGCGCGATGTGCAGGAGGTGGCCGATCTGGTGAGCGCCTACCGCTTCGCGCAGACCAATGCGCTGAACACGGCTAACCTGCTCGAGGCCCACCGCTTGCTTTCCGCACTGCTGGTGAACGCCAACGACCAAGGGGCCTGGCGCACCAAAGGCGTGAAGGTGGGCAACGCATTGGCCACGGTGTACATGGCGCCGCACCAGCAACTGGTGCCAGGGCTGATGCAACAGCTTATGCAGGAGGTGACCGCCTTCGATGGGGCCACGCTCGCGTTGGACGAGGCCTTCTACTACGCGGCCATGCTGCACCTCGTGTTCGAGAAGATCCATCCCTTCATTGATGGCAATGGCCGCACCGGGCGCCTGCTGGAAAAGTGGTTCCTGGCCCGCCACATCGGCCCCATTGCCTGGAGCATCCGCAGCGAGCGCCACTATATGCGCAACCTGGACGATTACTATGAGAACCTGGCCGCCACCGGCGCTGATTGGGGCGCGCCGAAATGGGACCAAGCACTGCCATTCTTGTTGATGCTGCCTGCTGCGCTGGCCGCCAAGTGAAGAACGAACGATGAGCGAGAAGCACGACCTGAAGACCCGCATCAAGGAGGCCATTGAAGCGTGCGCCACCGGCGACTTGTCGGACAGCGCCTTGCACCTGCTGAAGACCCTCGGCTACCACGCGCCGCGCCTCAACTACTTCACCAAGCGCAGCTTCGCGGAGTTCGAGGAGAACTTCAGCGAACGGGTCGAGCGCTTCTCCAAGAAGAACGCACTCGCGGAACAATGGAAGAGCGTGGATGTGCTCTTCCAACTCACCGGTAACGACCTCGGCGCCCAGCAGGGCATCTTCCAGAACGAGAAGGTGGACAACACCATCATTGAGAGCTACCTCTTCTTCGCGCTGGAACTGAAGGAGCGCGACAAGGCTTATACCCGCACCGAGCTGAGCCAGATCACCCGCGAGGTGAACAAGTGCTTTGCCATGCCGGCAATGATCCTGTTCAAGACAGGGAGCACCTTGTCTTTCGCGGTCATCGACCGGCGCTTGCACAAGCGTGAAAGCAGCAAGGATGTGCTGGAGAAGGTCACGCTCATCAAGGACATCAATACGAGCAAGCCACATCATGCTCATGTGCTGATACTGCGTGACCTCAGCATCGAAGAACTGCGCAAGAAGACTGACTTCAAGACCTTCCCGGACCTACATGCAGCATGGAAGAAGGTCCTGGACACCAAGGAGCTCAACAAAGCCTTCTTCAAGGAACTCAGTCATTGGTACTTCCACGCGGTGGAAGTCGCAGAGTTCCCGGATGACATCGAGAAGGACCGTGACAAGCGCAACGCCATCAACGTCATCCGCCTCATCACGCGCCTCATGTTCGTGTGGTTCCTGCGCGAGAAGGACCTGGTGCCCGATGCGCTCTTCGACCCCAAGGAGCTGAAGAAGATCCTGCGGCCCGACGCCAAGGGTGAGAGCAACTACTACAAGGCCATCCTGCAGAACCTCTTCTTCGCCACGCTGAACACCGAGATGGGCAAGCGCCGTTTCCGGCAGAAGGCGAACGAAGGCCGTGACGGGCACCACTTCATCCACAACGTGTTCCGCTACGAGGACTGCTTCGCAGACGCCAAGGGAACACTGAAAGCTCTCTTTGATCCCATTCCCTTCCTGAACGGCGGCCTCTTCGAATGCCTGGACAAGGAGATCGAGGAAAAGGGCAAGCTCACGCGCACCCGCATCGATGGCTTCAGCGACCACAAGAAGAACCCGCTGCATGTGCCGGACAAACTCTTCTTCGACCCCGTGGGTGAGGAATGGGATTTCAGCGAGGTGTATGGCAGCAAGAAGGCACGCAAGGAGAAGGTGCGCGGCCTCATCGACATCCTCAGCAGCTACAAGTTCACCATCACCGAGAACACGCCGATAGAAGAGGAGGTGGCACTGGATCCCGAACTGCTGGGCAAGGTGTTCGAGAACCTGCTGGCCAACTACAACCCGGAGACCAAGACCACGGCCCGCAAGCAGACCGGAAGTTTCTACACGCCACGCGAGATCGTGAACTACATGGTGGACGAGTCATTGATCGCCTACTTGCGTAGCGCGATCAATGGATCAGAAGATGAGAGGATCAGACGCTCAGAAAATGGAAATGCCGGGGATGGTGTGGAGGCCAAGCTCCGACATCTGCTCTCCTATACCGAAGAGCAACACCAGTTCGCGAAGAAGGAGACCGAGGCCCTCATCGCCGCCATAGACAATTGCAAGATCCTGGACCCCGCTTGCGGCAGCGGAGCATTCCCCATGGGCGTGCTGCACAAGCTGGTGCACGTGCTGCACAAGCTCGATCCCAAGAACGCGCAATGGAAAGAGCGGCAACTGGAAAAGGCCGCGCAACTGGACGATGCCGAGATCCGCGAGCGCACCATCGCCGACATCGAGGATGCCTTCGAGCACAACGCGCTGGACTACGGCCGCAAGCTCTACCTGATCGAGAACGGCATCTACGGCGTGGACATCCAGCCCATCGCCATGCAGATCGCCAAATTGCGCTTCTTCATCAGCTTGGTGGTGGACCAGCGCGTGGCAGACGCGCGGCCCAACCGCGGCGTGCGCGCCCTGCCCAATTTGGAGACCAAGTTCGTGGCGGCCAATACGCTCATGAAATTGGAGAAGGAACACGACAACCTGTTCACCAACCCGGCCATCGAGCAGAAGAAGACGCAGCTGAAGCGCGTGCGGCATGACTACTTCGAGGCGCGCACCCCGCAGCGCAAGGAGAAGTGCCGCCAGCAGGACAAGGTGCTGCGCGAACAACTGGCCGAACTCTTGGTGCAGGACCACGAGTTGCAGCCCAA
Organism: uncultured Chryseobacterium sp.; assembly: GCA_964649165.1. Classification (GTDB taxonomy): domain Bacteria; phylum Bacteroidota; class Bacteroidia; order Flavobacteriales_F; family PHOS-HE28; genus PHOS-HE28. The sequence goes on along the minus strand of CAZYPC010000179.1, from coordinate 1,505 downwards.
GACCGCACGCATGCTCGCCGCTTGGGACCCCTACGACCAGAACGCCAGCGCGCCCTTCTTCGACCCTGAGTGGATGTATGGCTTGAGTGGGGGGTTCGACATTGTTATTGGCAATCCGCCATACATAGGTGAAAGCGGCAACAAGGAACTCTTCAGGGCGACCAAGGAGGGCGGGCTTGGCAAGCACTACCAAGGCAAGATGGACTACTTCTACTTCTTCATCCACTTGGCCCTTGATCTTGTGTCGAAGCACGGTGAGATTTCGTACATCACCACCAACTACTACTTCACTGCTACTGGCGCAAAAAAACTCCGGACGGCTATCAAGGAACGTTCAAGCGTCAGACGGCTAGTAGATCTGAATGAGCTTCGTGTTTTCGAGTCAGCACTTGGACAGCACAATGCAATAATGCACCTGACGAGCAGCCCATACCAAGGCTTTGCTCGGACATGTTCGACGAGAAGAACGAGCATTGCGGACCATGAAGACTTGCTAGGTATCTTGAATTGGGATGACCCCTTAACAGAGTACTATCAAGTCGATCAACAGGATTTGTTCGAAGGACCGGAGAACTATATCAGGGTCTCGCGCCATCGACTCGAAACCAATGACGCTGCGTCGAGAATGCACAGCATTCTCGACCGGATAGCCCTTCAGTCCATCACGATGGGCTCAGTAGCCCATATCAATCAGGGTGTTGTAAGCGGAGCAGACTACGTTTCCAGTCGCAATAGCGACAAGCTTCAAGGACGAAGTCATTGGAATATGGGCGATGGAATCTTCGTGCTTGATACTGCACATGAAGGAGATGCTGCTGTGATCGCCACGTTCAGTGCAGCAGAGAGAAGGTTGCTCAAGGACTTCTACAAGAACTCAGACATTGATCGCTATCGATGTCAAACGACAACGACTAAACGCCTCCTGTACGTCGGCAGAGAGACTCCGAGCCTGAAGAATTATCCCAATGTGCTTAAGCACTTAACAAAGTACAAGGGCATTCTCAATCAGCGTCGGGAGGTAACCAATGGCGTGATTCAGTTCTTTCAGCTTCAATGGCCTCGGGATGCCGACATCTTTGAAGGACGGAAGATTGTTGTTCCATACCGCTCGGAGATTGCTGCCTTCGCGTTCAATTCGCAGCAATGGTATTGTCGATCAGATTGCTATGTCATCACTGAGGGGAGCGAACTGTATTCTCTCTGGTACCTCCTAGCCATTCTGAACAGCCCCATTGGTTATGCATGGTTGTACTACAAGGGAAAGCGGAAGGGAAGTATGTTGGAACTCTTTCAAGTACCCCTTTCCGAAATCCCGATAGCGACACCCTCCGCGAAAGTCAAAGGGCAACTGGAGAAGCTGGTGGAGAAGCGGCTGGGCATGGCGGCTGGGCCTGCGGCCTTGGCGGTGGAGCAGGAGATAGACCGGGTGGTGTATGGGCTGTATGGGCTAACGGAGGAGGAGATAGCTATAGTGGAGGGGAGTGGGAAGAGGAAGGCGGTCGTGA
>CAZYPC010000178.1:0-5895 GCA_964649165.1 uncultured Chryseobacterium sp. | reverse complement strand
CGGGTGCGCCGTAGTTGGTGTACACCACCGCTTTCATGTTCGTGTTTTTCATGCGACAAATGTTCCCCGGCGGAATGCCGGGATCCGTTGACGTTGGGTAAGAAGTGGACGCAATACCTCTGGGCGAGAAGTGACGCCGTCGCGAACGAGGGGTCCTTGAGCGCTGGCCCACATTGAATTCGTGGTGCGGCGTTGGGAACGATCGTTCCTCGATCACGCTAGTATGACACACTATGCCTTAACGCCTACCTCTCCCACCTTCCGTAGATGCGCCTTCTTCGCCTTCCTGATCCTGCACATCACCACCTTTTACTCTGGGCATCCGCCGTACGGCGGACCAGTGGATCGCTCACGCTGCAGCGAATCCTCTCAACCGCGAAGCGAGAGATGGTCGAGCGGGTGATGATGTTGAGCATGATCTCCGGGACATCAGCATTGCCCTGGAGGCCGCCTAGCGCGGGGTAGCGTCGAACCGCGTTCCGCGATCATCCCGACGTGTCGGGACGACCCTTCGGGCGAGCGTCCTCGTCCGGTGTTGCACCTCGCTTAGATCCTTCGCTCCAGTAGCCTCGCTCGTCGCGCCCCTGCCTGCGGCAGGCAGGTCGGCTGGCGGAAAAGCAGAGCCGTGTGCCATCCGTTCATACCCCTTCGTAATACCCACCCCGCCATGCTGAGCGACGAACTACGCGATGAACTGCTGGCCTTCCGGAAGGAGCGCGACTGGGAGCATCCGCCGTACGGCGGACTGCGGACCCTGAGCACGAGCATTGCCCTGGAAGCACCAAGGGCGGTTCACTTCCTCCCAAAGTCCGCCTTGATCTCTCCCCAAGCTTCTGTCTCCCACTTCACGACCTTGTTCGAGTATTCATGAGTGGCGAGCCATTGCTCAGCGCGGTTGATCATATCGAACAGCACCGCATTCCGCTCGCTTCGAGGATGCTTCGTGAACGCCTTCTTTCGCTTCACCCAACTCATGGCCGTCATGCTGTCGGTATAGATCGGCAATGACAAGTTGTGCTTCGCGCAATGGGCCAATGCATGCACCAAGCCCAGGAACTCAGCGATGTTGTTCGTGCCGTCCTCGAACGGCCCTTTGGCGAAAAGCAGCTCACCGGTGCGGGTATGAACGCACTTGTATTCGATGTCTCCGGTGGCGGTGTTCCATGCACCATCCACACTGATGCTCTCCAGTTCCGGGTCACCGATCAGCGCAAGTTGGTCTTGTGTAAGGGACGTGTCGAACACCTCCTTGCCGATGAACGCATGTGGATTCGACCTGAACGCTTCGCGCGCAAGTTCAAGGCTCTTGAACGACTTGTACTTCGCCTGGGGAAACCCGCTGATGTGCTTGTCGCACTCGGCCCAGGAGTTGAAAATGCCGGTCTCCCGGCCTTCCCAAACCACGTAGAACTTCTGCTTTGGCTTGGACATGGTGATCCGGTTATGACCGGTGCAGCCTAACGACGGCTTACCAGCTTGGCAATGCCGTAGCCGATCGCCGCAACAGTGACGGCACCCAGGATCGCCTTGCCGATGTCCGCTTGACGACTTTCCGTACGGAAGTGCAATACGTCGTTCACGAAGTGCTCGCAGTTGTACTTCCACTTGTCGTATGGCCTGCGGAGCCTTGCCCTCACACGATCCATGATGAACGCCTGCTGCTGATAGCTGCCACTGAATGGTTCAACACGCGTGATGCGCTTGGCATCGGCGAGGAATAGATCAAGTCGCGTAAGGTTGACGCCGCGACCTTCCTTGTTCTCCGCCACTAACGCATCGCCATTGATGTTCCCGAAAAACAACGCGTGATGTTGAATGACCTCCCATCCACTCTTCGGCACAACGATGCGATCGCCTGTCCCGAACCCGCACTGCCTCCGGAGGTGCTCCGAGTATGTCATGACTTGTCTTGCTTATCAAATGCCTTCAACCCGAAGGCGAGGTTGTAATCGATGATCCTGTGTTCTTCTTGGAACTGCTTCCAAGCCTCCTCCTCGTGGCTCGCTTCGATGATCTGCTTGGCCGTGTCCTTCTTGAAGCGCTTCGCCACTTCATCAAGCACCGCCAGTTCCGATTCCTCGAACAACTCCCTCCGGAACTCACGACCGGTCTTCGGAAGGAACTGCGTCCCGAGGTTGCCATCATTGAACATCTCCTGAACGAGCATCACCTCATCACGTCGGGCGACGTGATCGAAGAGCGCATCGTATTGTTTCGGAACGGGGCCATGCGTCACTGCGCGGTAGCGCGCACCGCTGATGGAGTAGCCGTGCAACTGGAAGTGCCGGAAGTCCGCATAGAAGAGCAGCTTGTTCAACTTGGTCTTGTACGGCTTCAGGGTCTCTGTGAAGTACACGATCATCTCCGTCAAGCGCGCGAGGTTCGGTTTGCGATAGCCCGTGGTGTGGTCCGGTAGCGTATCGCCGGGATCCGTGCCCATCACGTAGTCCTCTTCGCCATAGGCGAGTTTCCAGCCATCGTTGGCCTTCAGCATCGCATCGATGCGGGCCATGATCTTCTCCTTCGTCTTTTCGTCCAGGTGCGCGCTCAGCTTCACCAGCTTGCCGAACTCCTGCTCGTCATCCGCCACTTGGATCAAGCGCGCATTGCTCTCGCTCGGCACCTCGCCTGCTTCGTAGTTGCGCCACACGTTCGCGCCGAAGCCCAGCACCTCGCTCATCTTGATCGCGCTCAGGTCGTACTTGGCGCGTATCGCCTTGATCTCGTCGGGGAAGGGCAGGTTGTACTTGTCGCGGTACTGGTTGTACACTTGGTTGAGGTTCACCTCATCGGTGAAGGTCTCGGTGTACTGCGCTCCGTCGGTGTCCTTGTAGAAATGGTACAGGATCTCGAACTCTTCCTTGCGGAAGGGGATCGTGCGCTTCTCCCGACAGAGCGGCATGTCGCTGCCCGTCATCGGGCTCTTGATGGTCGGCTTCATCGCAGGGGGAATTTCATGGGGTGCTCAGCACTATGGAAACTGATGCACAGGACATCACCGGTACGGGTGAAGCCCAATGTCACTTTGATGTAGAGGTCCGTTCCTTTCAGGACTTTGCCGAAGACCCACAGGTCGGGGCCGCCGTCCCAGTCGGTGATCGGGCCTTCGCTGTAGTCGGCGACCGTCAACTCGCGCAGCACCTGCTTCCGCTGGTCGCGCGAAATGCCCAGCAGCGCCAGCGTCAGGGTGTTCTTCTCCCGGTCGTCGCGGAAGAGCACGTCGAAGACCTTCATCCTGACATGGAACTCCTTCAGGAAGGCTTCGACCTCGGCCGGTGTGGGCATCGCACTTCAAGATGGGGCGAAGATAGGATTATTGCCACTATGTACAACTATAAGGTTGTAAATGCGGCCGGAATGGACATGATGGCCCCTTCAAAGTGGAAAAGGTTTGGGCGTTCCGGCTCGAGGACTCGCCGTCGGGCTTTCCCCTCCAAGTCCTCAGCCGGATTACCGGCTTCCGGGCTTTTCGGTCCAATCCCTAACGCGAACGGCGGCTCCGGTCTGGTGCAACGCGCTTGCAGTTGATGCTGCTCTCAGCCATGTTGGCTCCTGCGGGATTCCTGGCACTCATGGTGCGCAGGAGATCCTGCGGTGCATTCAGCCCACGTAGGTGGACTGCCGCCAAGGGAACTACGCTACTTCTTCGCCTCCACTTCCCAAGACTCCAGCGGTAGCTGCCTCAAGATCACATCGCCTGCGCGTTGGGCAAGGTCTTCCGCACAGTCCTTCTGAAGCTCCTTCGGATTCTCGCCAGGTATGCGGTCTGGATACTTCACGATGTGCGCATGGCAAGGCGGTGGTTCTTCGGCTACCACGTCCATCTTCCCGACTGCCACGCCACCGCTATCTGTCACAGGTACAGACCTGATCTGGCCAGCAGTGATCGTCGTGAAGGCATAGAGCACTCGCGGCGGATCTCCGGTCTTGCCCACCGCCATGCCGTTTCGTTCGATCGCTGCATTGTCTTGGCATTGGGAAACCCGCGAAACGGACAGGACCCAGTTGTCGTTCTCATCCTGCACAGGCATGAACGCTTGCGCTTTGGGAACGCTGCGTCCATTCTCGGTGCGCACTTGCTTGCGGTCGAAGATGTGTCTGGCCAGTATCTCCTGGTTGGCCACATGTTCCGGAAGTCCTGAGGGCAACGTAGCCATCAACGCCGGAGGATCTCCATGAATTTGATCAGCTCGATCGGCACTTGCTGATCCATGAACCAGAGCGTGTCGCGCATGCGCTTGGCACCATTCCGATAGATGAACGTCAGCCGGCCGTTCAAGGCGATGCTGATGGACAAGAGCCGATCTGCGCCACGTCGCCACTCAAGTACCAGTTCTCCATCCGGATCCGCGCCTACTTCGGGTACCCCAGCAGAAGAAGGCAGGTTCTCGATGAACATGCGCGTCTTCTCATAGGTGAGGTAGTGCACGGGCTCAGCTCCGTGACCATCCCAATTGGGCTGGACGCATTCAGCGTACACGGCATCCAACTCCTCAACCGCATGTTTCAGGGAGCGGCGCTCAAGTGCCAATACACCTTCCCGGAAATGGAAAGGGGAGAACATGCGGCTACCACGCGTTCGCACCTCGTCGGAGCGCACGGCTACATCGCTTGCAGTGGACCCTGTTGCTACGGTGAGCAGGTAGGTGTCCTCTAAGAACCGGTTTGCTCTAGACATTCGGGGGTCAATGTAGTCTTGAAGATGTGGTAGGTCCAGTCCCGTACCGCTTCGAACTCCTGCCAGATGCGGTTGTCGTCCGGAACCCATTGGCCTTCCCTGTACCCTTCGTTGTCGAATGCGACATGCAGTTGATCGCCTTCCTCCTTCATGCTCGATATCATCACCCGAGCGGGCATCCCCGTCTTCGGATCACGTATCACGATCTGGTGATGGAAGTGGGTCATGTCGGTGCTCAGTTCCTCCGGGAAGGTCAGTAGCACTTTGAAGTAGCGGTCCAACTGCACCTTATCGTTTGTGTCGAACGGTAGTTTCAGAACATTGATGTAACGGATCGAGAGGCGCATCACCTGTTGCGGCGTGAACGCTTTGCAGTAGGCCTCCCAAAGCGTCCGGACCACGCCAATGCCGTCCTCGAATCCTCTGTACTGCGTGAAGTTCACGAAGGCGCCGAAACGCATGAAGTGACCGGCAACGGTGCCGTCAGTGTTCACCACTTTCACCCCTGACCATGCTTGGGACTGAGTGTGCTCGACTTGTCCCTTTCCGTCACCCTTCACTGCGATGTTCACATGATCCACTTGCCGCTCAACGGTAAAGCCGGACGGTAAAGAAGCGGTCAGTGCTTTCCCCACGGCCTCTTGGTCCAGGTCATCGGGAGTAACGCACTGAAGGCCGAAGATCACCTCCACAGCCGGTGGATGGGCGAGTGGCTTCGGTGCAGAACTTCGAGATGGCATCGGGTTGGGCGAATTTACGAGGGCGGCCGTGGAATGGACAGGAGCGCGGTGCTATGACTTGTTAAGGATATGGTGTCCAGATCAATCGTCTGCTTTTGGGGTCGACCTCACAGGGCAGTGGACGGACTGCTGCGCAGGTGGGAGGAGGCCCTGCGCCGGTTTAATACAATGCGCCTCCAACTGGTTGCGCCGCCTGCTCATAGCGCCTGTACAACGCCGCGTGGTACGCGCTGGTGAACCCCAAGCAGGGCGTACACGGCGTGCGCGAACCCGATGCTGAACTGAGCTGGGCCAAGTTCGAGGCGGCGATACGGGGACGGGTTGGGGAGGTGTTGGCGTGAGGGGGAGCGCAACGGCTCATGAGTTCAGCGAGTGAACGGATCCCGCAATCCTTGTTCTTTGGAAAGCATGAAGTTCTGGGTGAGACTGTTAGGTAAAGTGTGTCAGGCCGGAGTTGCGAACTTCAAACCCTGACCC
>CAZYPC010000177.1:0-5927 GCA_964649165.1 uncultured Chryseobacterium sp. | reverse complement strand
AACCCCTGTTTCATCCGTGAAAGGGACGCGTCCTAACCCCTAGACGAACGGGCCATCATTTCAACCCTCTTTCGGAGGGGGCGCAAATGTAATCGGATGGCGCTACGGTCCAAATCCGGGTATCGGCTTTGGGCCGCTGGCTGCGTAGCCCGCACGTGCCGAACAGCCTGGGTCAAGGGTCAGCCATCACTCAGGAGACATCCTCCACGTCCGCTTGGAAGCGGAAGCCGAGGCGCTTGCCGGTGCTGATCTGCATGTTCGCGTTCAGCTCGTTCACCTCGCTCACCGTCACTTGGTTCACCTGATCATAGGGTGGCGTCAGCAGATCGAAGTCCAGCACATAAAGGATGGCGGAGTGCAGGACCTGCTTGAGCTTGGCGGCGTCGATGGTATTGTTCGCCAGGTCGTTGTAGAGAAAGCCCAACTGGCGTTTCCCCTGCACGAAGAAGTGGCCGTCCTTGTTCTGGAAGAGCCGGGCCACCAGGTAACCGAGGTCGCGCTCCCGGTTGTACTTGAAGGAGTCGCTGAGGAAGTTGTACATGTTGATCACCCCGAAATAGCCGCGGAGTTCGTCCTCGGCCATGTAGCTCGTCTTCCACAGACTGTGGGTCTGCTCCAGCTTGAAGACGTTCGTGTGCATGTGGAAAATGATCGTGTCGCCGGCCACCTTCAGCTCGCAAGCCATCTCACCCTTGTCCGTGTACTTCACGGTGATGCGCTTGTCCGCCGAAGCCATGGCCTCCTCGAGATCCCTGGCCACCTCCTGCACCGTGACCTTCAATCGACCGAAAAGGTCGATCGTGCGGGCGTAGACGTCCTGCTTCATGCCGCTCTTGGTGCGCAGCATGTTCAGGATCATGTCCCGTGGATCCTGCGGGGGCTCATCGGCCGTGACTTTGCGCTTCTTCATTCAATAGGCTCTGGCGAAGATGACACGTTGCGCGCTGGGTCGGCCGGTGACCATGCAGGCACCAGGCACCCGTTCTCCCTGTAAAGGAATGCAACGGATCGTTGCCTTGGTCTCCTCTTTTACCCGGGCCTCCGTCTCGGTCGTTCCGTCCCAATGGGCCAGGATGAAGCCGCCTTCCTCGATCGCCTTCTTGAACTCCTCGTAGCTATCCACTGCGCGGGTGCTGTTCTCGCGCATGGCCAACGCCTTCTGGAAAAGGTTGTCCTGGATCGCGCCCAGCAAGTGCTCCACCTTCTCGGCGATGTCCGTGACTTGCATCACCTGCTTTTCCAGGGTGTCCCGGCGGGCGACCTCCACGGTGCCGTTCTCCATGTCGCGTGGGCCCACGGCGATGCGCACCGGATAACCTTTGAACTCGTACTCGGCGAACTTCCAGCCCGGCTTCTTCTTGTCGTCATCATCGAATTTCACCGTGATGCCCTTTGCGCGCAGTGCCTGCAAGGTGGGTTGGATGTAGGCGCGGAGCGCGTTCAATTGCTCCTCGTTCTTGGCGATGGGCACCACGGCCACCTGCACGGGCGCGAGCTTCGGCGGCAGCACCAGGCCGTTGTCGTCGCTGTGCGTCATGATCAGCGCGCCCATCAGACGGGTGCTCACGCCCCAGCTGGTGGCCCACACATGCTCCTGGCGGTTCTCCTTGTTGGTGAAGAGCACATCGAAGGCCTTGGCGAAATTCTGGCCAAGGAAGTGCGAGGTGCCCGCCTGCAGCGCCTTCCCATCCTGCATCATCGCCTCAATGCAATAGGTGTCCTCCGCGCCAGCGAAGCGCTCGCTGGCCGTCTTCACCCCTTTGATCACCGGCATTGCCAGCCACTCTTCAGCGAATCGGGCATACACGTCCAGCATCCGCATCGTCTCCTCCACGGCCTCCTCCTTCGTGGCGTGCGCGGTATGCCCTTCCTGCCAGAGGAATTCGGCGGTGCGCAGGAACAGGCGAGTGCGCATCTCCCAGCGCACCACGTTCGCCCACTGGTTGATGAGCAACGGCAGGTCGCGGTAGCTCTTGATCCAGCCGCGGTAGGTGTTCCAGATGATGGTCTCGCTCGTGGGCCGGATAATGAGCTCCTCCTCCAGCTTCGCTTCAGGGTCGACCACGACGCCGTGTTCCGGGTCGCTCTTCAGGCGGTAGTGCGTCACAACGGCACACTCCTTCGCGAAGCCCTCCACGTGGCTCGCCTCCTTGGCCAGGTAGCTCTTCGGGATGAACAGCGGGAAATAGGCGTTCACGTGGCCGGTGTCCTTGAACATGCCGTCCAACGCCCGCTGCATCTTTTCCCAGATCGCGTAGCCGTGCGGCTTGATCACCATGCAACCACGCACATCGCTATGCTCGGCCATGTCGGCTTTCAACACCAGGTCATTGTACCATTGCGCATAGTCCTGCGCCCGCTTTGTCAACTGTTCGCTCATCCGGCCCTTCCGTGGTATTAGCTTTGATGTGGAGGTCTCGCAAGGATACACTGAACCGGGCGGAACCCACGTTCATCGCATAACCTGCAAAAGCGTCATGAGATCCTACCATGCTCTTCCAGTCCTGCTCCTGCTCAGCGCATGCGGCAGCATGCAGGAAACCGTCGAGGTGAGGGACGATGCGTACGATGTGCCGGACCGCACCGTGGTCGCATCCGTGGACCCCGTGCCCGAAGCGCCGGCGCAGCGGCCTAGCGATGACTATTACAACGAACAGGACGCAGCGAACTACCAGCAAGGCAGCTACTACGACCGCACCTATAACGACCCGTCGTGGTACAACCGGGACCGTTTCGGGTTCGGCTACAGCTCCAGCCCGTGGGGCAATTCCTGGAGCATGAGCTACGGTACCGGATGGGGCAACAACTCGTGGTACAACAGCCCGACCGGCTGGTACAACCCTTACTGGGGCAACAGCTGGCAGAGCGGCTACGGTTACTACAGCCCATGGAACGGCGGCATGTATGATCCATGGGGCTGGAACAACGGCTGGGGAAGCGGTTACGGCTGCGGCTACGGTTGGGGCTGGAACAGCCCGTACGGCTGGGGCAACAATTGGGGCTACAACACGGGTTACTACGGCTACGGCGGCTATGGCTCTCCCTACTATGGTTACGGTTACGGCGGTTACGGGTATGGCAGCGACTACGGCACGTCCTACATCGTTTCGCACAGGCCCTCGATGAGCGGTGGCGGCAACCCGGGCGGCGCCAACGTATCTGCGGTCCCCCGTGCTTCGCGTCCACGGAACGACATCAGCCTGTTGCGCCCACCTTCGGCGCCCAGGGACAAGGTGCGCGTGGACCCTGCTCGCTCCACCACGCGCGACACATGGCAGACTTCCCCGCAGCGGCAGCAGCCTGAACGCAAGGACCGCAAGGAGCGCGTGATCCGGCCAGACCGGCCACGTGAGCGTGAACGCGTTCCGGATCCTTCGCCCCGCTTCGACCGCCATGACAGTGGTGGAGGAAGCCGTGGCGGCGGCGGCGGTTCCTCTCCGAGCCCCAGTCCCCGGCCGCGGCGCTAAGCGTTGATGAGCCGACTCGCCATATCCATTGCCGCTTGTGCGATCGCGGCCGCTCCGTTCTGCTCGGCGCAGAATGAGGAGGATGCGCTCCGCTTTTCGAGGATCGTTCCAGGCGGCACGGCGCGTAGCTGGTCCATGGGCGGCGCCTTCGGAGCGGTCGGCGCCGATCCGGCATCCGCAACGATCAATCCGGCGGGCTTCGGCTTGTACAACGCCTCCGAATTCTCGATGACCCTCGGCTTCGAGGTGAACAACGCGGACGCCACGCACTACGGCACCAAGGCTTCCGCCGGGCAGCAGCGCATGTCCATGAACAACATGGCGCTCGTGCTCAACTACCCGAACCAGGGAGGCGATTGGCGCGGAGGCACCTTCGGCCTCAGCTACGATCGCCAGGCCAGCTTCCACTGGAAGGAACTGGCCCGGGGTGACGATGTACCCAGCACCATCCTGCAGCGTTTCGTGAACGAAGCGAACGGTACCTCATGGCGACGCGTGGAGAACGACGCGTTCCCCTTCACCAGCACGCTCGCTTGGTGGACCTACGGCATCGATACCATTCCCGGGGACAGCATGCAGTTCGCGCCGGGCATCCCCTTCGGCAGCAGTACACGGCAGGAGCACAGCATGGATGCGAGCGGGCGCATGAATACGACGAACTTCTTCTACGCCAACAACTACATGGACAAGCTCTACATCGGGCTGGCCATCGGTGTGGCCGGGGTGCGCTACGAACGCTACACCCGCCACAACGAGACCTCACTGGACGAGAGTGTCGATCTGCACACGCTCCAATACAAGGAGGACCTCATCACCACGGGCAATGGATTCGATGTGAAGCTCGGGCTCATCGGGCGTGTGAGCGAGCGCGTGCGATTGGGCGCCGCCTTCCACAGCCCGATGTGGTTGCTGCTGAACGACTCCTACAGCTATGAGATGCGTACGACCTTCCGTGCCGGGGATGACCATCAGAAAGCCTCCCCGACCGGGACGTACAGCTACCGCGTGAACACGCCGTGGAGCATGACGGCCAGCGGCGTTTACCAAGCGGGCAAGCACGGGCTCGTGAGCGTCGACTACACCTACACCGATTACCGGACCGCGCGCCTGCGGGCGAGCCGTGACCTTGCCCCGGAAGACCAGTATGATTTCGAACTGGAGAACGGCCTGATCAAGGACGTTTTCGTCGGTACGCATGCGCTCCGCGTCGGCACCGAATGGCGCTCGGGGCACTGGTACTTCCGCGGTGGGTGGGCGTACCAGCCCGACCCCTACGCCGATCAGGACGCACGGCATGGCACGGCCTACAAGCAATACACCGGTGGCATCGGCTACCGCGCCACGCATTGGAGCCTGGACCTGGCCACGCTGTACGGCATGCGCGACGGCCGGTATTTCCAGTACACGCCCACGTTGGTGAAGCCCACCGACGCGGCCTACACGGACTTCCGCACACTCGTCACGTTCGCGTTGCGTCCGTAGTGAACAGGTCGCGCACGCGGGCGGCCACCTCCGGTGTGAGCAGTTGATGCCCGAGAGGGACCTCATGCACCTTGATCACCTCCGGCGCGTAGGCCGCCAGCTTGTGCCCGAGCCGTGACTTGATCACCGAGTCGAATTCCCCGAAGATCATGTCCAAGCGGATGCCGTGCTCACGCAGGTTCGCGACCACATCGAAGGGGTCCACTTCGAGTTGGCGGTAGCTGAGCCAGACATCGTGCAGCAGCTCGCGCTTCGGTCGCGTGTCCGTCTGCCCGATGATGAAGCGGTGCATCTTATCGTGCAACAGGCCTGTACGCTTCAGCGCATGCGCGATGCCGTGCACGCGCTGCGGCCGTGCGATGAACGAGCGGTAGCGCGCACGGCCCCAAGGCGATGAAGCGAGTGCTCGGTACCAGGGCCGAGGTTTCAATCCGTCCGGCGCGATGAGGACGGCCCGGGAAATGCGCTCGGGCATCGATTCCAACAAGCTCAATGCGACGCGGCCACCGAGGGAAAAGCCCATCAGGACGAACTTCTTCGCGCCCATGTGCTCAGCGAAGGCGCTGAAGTAGTCGCGCAGTTCAGCAGGAGTGAACGGTCTTTTCGCGCGTTCGGAAGAAGCGGGACTTTCCCCGTGGAACGGCAGGTCGAATGCATGGATGGTGAGGCGATCGCCCAAGGCCTGTTCAAATTCCGCGAAGTCCTGTCCGGTGCGTCCGAAGCCGTGGAAGGCGATGATCGGCACCGGGCCATGCCCGAAGGACTGATAGGCCATGTGCAGACCTTGATATTGAAAATGGTCCGTTGGCACGCCGCAAAGATCCGAAGGAACAGCGGCTGCGCGCGATCAGATTGACCGGATCCCACTTCTCCACGATCCACGTGGTTTATCCACGATCCCCGGGTGCGCTTCACGCCCGGCTACCTTCGCGCCCCGGACCCCCATCCGGACATGCCCAAAGACAATTCCATCAAGTC
>CAZYPC010000176.1:4638-6161 GCA_964649165.1 uncultured Chryseobacterium sp. | reverse complement strand
AAGGACATGGCCGCCGAGCTCTTCAAGCCCTTCATCATCCGCAAGCTCATCGAGCGGGGCATCGTGAAAACGGTGAAGTCCGCCAAGAAGATCGTGGACAAGAAGGAGCCCGTGGTGTGGGACATCCTGGAGAACGTGCTGAAGAGCCATCCCGTGCTCCTCAACCGTGCACCGACCCTGCACCGCCTGGGTATCCAGGCGTTCCAGCCGAAGCTCATCGAGGGCAAGGCCATCCAGCTCCATCCGCTGGTGACCACCGCCTTCAACGCTGACTTCGACGGTGACCAGATGGCCGTACACGTGCCCCTGGGCCACGCCGCCATCCTGGAAGCGCAACTGCTGATGCTCGCCAGCCATAACATCCTGAACCCGGCCAACGGCGCGCCCATCGCGGTGCCCAGCCAGGACATGGTGCTCGGCTTGTACTACATCACCAAGGGCCGCAAGAGCGACGATACCCGCAAGATGAAGGGCGAGGGCCGCATGTTCTACTCCAGCGAGGAAGTGACCATCGCCTACAACGAAGGCGGTCTGGACCTGCACGCCTGGATCAAGGTGCGCTGGGCCGACCCCAAGACCGGCAAGAGCCAACTCATCGAGACCACCGTGGGCCGCGTGCTCTTCAACGACGTGGTGCCCGATGAAGTGGGCTTCATCAACGAACTGCTCACCAAGAAGTCACTGCGCGACATCATCGGCCGCGTGATGAAGGAGTGCGGTACGGCGAAGGCCGCGAAGTTCCTGGACGACATCAAGGAACTCGGCTTCATGAGCGCCTTCCGCGGAGGCCTGTCCTTCAACCTGTTGGACGTTGTGGTGCCGGACGAGAAGGACAAGCTGGTGAAGGCCGCGCAAACGGAGGTGGACGAGGTGTTGGGTAACTACAACATGGGTCTCATCACCAACAACGAGCGCTACAACCAGACCATCGACATCTGGACACACACCAACAGCAAGCTCACGTTCAACTTGATGGAGCGCATCAAGAAGGACAACCAGGGCTTCAACTCCATCTACATGATGATGGACTCCGGTGCCCGTGGTTCCAAGGAGCAGATCCGCCAGCTCTCCGGCATGCGGGGACTGATGGCCAAGCCGCAGAAGAGCGGTGGTGGCGGCGGTCAGGACATCATCGAGAACCCCATCCTCTCGAACTTCAAGGAGGGTCTGTCCATCCTGGAGTACTTCATCTCCACCCACGGTGCCCGTAAGGGTCTGGCCGATACCGCGCTGAAGACCGCTGACGCCGGTTACCTCACCCGCCGACTCGTGGACGTGGCCCAGGACGTGGTGATCACCAACGACGACTGCGGAACCCTCCGCGGCCTCGTGGCCACCGCGCTGCGCAAGAACGAGGAAGTGGTGGAAACGCTGCACGATCGCGTGCTCGGCCGCAGCGCCGTGCATGACGTGTACCATCCGCAAACGGGCGACCTGCTCGTAGCCAGCGGGGAGAACATCACCGAGGATATCGCCAAGGCGATCGCGGACAGCCCCATCGAAGAGGTGGAGATCCGCAGCGT
>CAZYPC010000176.1:0-4538 GCA_964649165.1 uncultured Chryseobacterium sp. | reverse complement strand
ATATCGCCAAGGCGATCGCGGACAGCCCCATCGAAGAGGTGGAGATCCGCAGCGTACTCACCTGCGAGCAGCGCCACGGAGTGTGCGCCAAGTGCTACGGCCGCAACCTCGCGACCGGTCGCATGGTGCAGATGGGCGAGGCCGTCGGTGTGATCGCCGCGCAGTCCATCGGTGAACCGGGTACACAGCTGACCCTGCGGACCTTCCACGTCGGTGGTGTGGCCGGCAAGATCACCGAGGACAGCCAGATCCTGGCCAAGTACGACGGCAAGCTTGAGATCGACGAGCTGCGCACGGTGAAGAAGAAGGACAAGAAGGGCGAAGAGGCCGAGGTGGTGATCAGCCGCTCCACGGAGATGCGCATCATCGACAACAACACCGGCATCGTGCTTACCACGAGCAACATCCCCTACGGGGCGATGCTCTACAAGACATCCGGCAAGGGCGTGAAGAAGGGCGACCTGATCTGCAACTGGGATCCGTACAACGCGGTGATCATCTCCGAACTGGCCGGTACCCTGGCCTTCGAGAGCATCGAGGAGAGCGTGACCTTCCGCGAGCAGATCGACGAACAGACCGGCTTCACCGAGAAGGTGATCGTGGAGAGCCGCGACAAGAAGAAGAACCCGATGATCAAGATCATCGACGCGAAGAGCAAGGAGGAGATGAAGAGCTACTCCCTGCCCGTCGGTGCCCACATCATCGTGAACGAGGGCCAGAAGATCGAGGCCGGCGACATCCTGGTGAAGATCCCCCGCAGCTCCGGCAAGGGTGGTGACATCACCGGTGGTCTGCCCCGCGTAACCGAACTGTTCGAAGCCCGTAACCCCAGCAACCCCGCTGTGGTCAGCGAGATCGACGGTATCGTGAGCTACGGCAAGATCAAGCGTGGCAACCGCGAGATCATCGTGGAGAGCCGCACGGGTGAGCACAAGTACTACCTCGTGCCGCTGAGCAAGCACATCCTGGTGCAGGAGAACGACTTCGTGAAGGCCGGCCAGCAGCTGAGCGATGGTTCGATCAGTCCCGGCGACATCCTCGATATCCAAGGACCCACCAAGGTGCAGGAGTACCTGGTGGACGAGGTGCAGGAGGTGTACCGCATGCAGGGTGTGAAGATCAACGACAAGCACTTCGAAGTGATCGTGCGCCAGATGATGCGGAAGGTGGAGATCGAGGATCCGGGCGATACCCGCTTCCTCGAGCGCCAGGCCGTGCAGAAGGCGGACTTCATGGAGGAGAACGACAACATGTACGACAAGATGGTCGTCACCAACGCCGGTGACAGCACCACCTTGAAGGAGGGCCAGATCATCACGGCGCGCAAGCTCCGCGATGAGAACAGCGCCCTGAAGCGCAAGGACATGAAGCTCGCTGAAGCGCGCCAGGCCACGCCGGCCACCAGCCGCCAGCTGCTCATGGGTATCACGCGCGCGTCGCTCCAGACCGACAGCTTCATCAGCGCCGCCTCCTTCCAGGAGACCACCAAGGTGCTGAACGAGGCCGCCGTGGCCGCCAAGGAGGACAACCTCAAGGGCCTGAAGGAGAACGTGATCGTCGGTCACCTCATCCCCGCTGGTACCGGCAGCCGCCGATTCCAGAAGAACCTCGTGTACAACAAGGAGGATTACACCAAACTGCTCGCCGAGCGTATGACCACCGAGGTCGCGGAGTGAGTTCCTTCTTGATAGACAATCCTTGATCGAACGGCAGGCCGGACCCCAGGGAACGGCCTGCCGTCGGTCTTTTCAGACAGCAACAGCATGGCAGACAACAACGACAAGAACCAACCCCGCCCGGCCAACCAGTTGAACATCGAGATCAGCGAGGAGGTGGCCGATGGCATCTACAGCAACCTGGCGATCATCACGCACAGCAATTCCGAGTTCGTCGTGGACTTCGTGCGCGTGATGCCCGGTGTGCCCAAGGCGAAGGTGCGCTCGCGCATCCTGCTCACACCCCAGCACGCCAAGCGCCTCATGCGCGCCCTCGTGGACAATGTCCAGAAGTTCGAACAGGTGCACGGCCAGATCCGCGAAACGGAAATGCCCGAGATCCCGATGAACTTCGGTGGGCCGACGGCGCAGGCGTAGGCTGAAGCTTAAAAGAATGCAAGCGCCCTCGACTTTCCGAGGGCGATTGTATTTCGGCCAACGATTGCGTGGCTCTAGTAGTCGTGGTCTGGCGGAATGGTCTCAATTGAGTGTGCTCGCGTCACAGGAGCGCGTGGTTGAGGTAGCGCATCGCGCTACATCCCGGTGCAGATGAAGCTGGAACTAGTTCACCAGCGCAGGAAAAATGGCTTCCATACTTGGGTATAAGGTAACACAGGGTAGTATCTCCAAGCAGATGCCATCGACCCGATTGTTGTGAACCGGGTCATTTCCGTCTTGCAACACGCCAACGCTTCCTATGTCGTTCGCGACAATGAGCAAGGCCAGTCGAAGTAGGAAATCCCGCTCCGTGCCGGGGTTGCGGACATCCAATAGGATTAGCCCGTCTTGAAGTAGGGCTTTGTTGCCCATGATACTTCCGAGGCCGAGTTGAAGGACAGCACTGCGGTTCTCCGCTGCAAGGTCCAATGCGACGGCTCCTGCAGCGAGTTTGAGATACGAGGGTAGGCGGAAGCGCATGTCCTCCTCATCTTGTTTCAACAGATCCAACAGTTCATAAGTGATGCGGTTCAACGCCACCACATAGCGCCGCGTCTCCATTTTTGAGTAGGAACGTATGCGAAGGCTCAACGCGGCAGCGGCAAGTTGCGTTGCGGTCGCCCATAGGTCGGCTGTGTCGCTCAGCGATGATTCTGCTGTCGAATGTTGGGCCGCCATCCAAGTATGAACATCAAGGCTGACCTCATTGAACATTGTATCAATACGCGTGACGACCTCAGATTGGAGAATACTAAGATTGGTCGAATCGTACCCCCTTTCGGTATGTAACCAGTCTATCATGGATTGTACGCCGCCGACGGGTAAGCCTTTTTCCCTGGCACTATGCAGGTTGGGGGTGCGCGCCCAATAATCGATGTCCCTCAGAATCCGGTTGCACACCCACGACGTGCGGTCATTCTGGTCATCAGCATCCCCCGTCAAACCTGAGGCGGAAGTCAAGGTGACCGCTCCCGACGTGCGCAGCCTGCCGTCGTTGCGCTCGGTCGCTAGAATCTCGGTTATTTGGTCGACTCCGCTCAGGCTGCGCATCTCAGCGAGACCATGACGGGTCAGGGCCTCGGCAACCCAAAGTTCCTTACGACACCATGCCGATTCTTGGAAGTTGGGGCTGTCGATGACAACAATGGTTCGTGAGCGCACCAAACTCCGAAACACGAAATGACGGTTCACCAGGCCACGTGGCAACGACAGGCAATCCAAAAACACATCCGGTCTGATGTCGAGGTCTAACACTACTCGGGTCAAGTCCGCCTTCAGATCCCGGCCTCGATGACTAAGAAAGAGCTGGAACGCGGTTTTTGATTCGGACTCGCACCAGCCGGAACTATGTTCCATTACACGTGCTGCACCCGCTGCAAGCCACATCATGTCGCAAGCCTGAATCTCATCTGATTGAACGGCGTCACGAAGGAGGCGAACTACCGAGAGTAAAGATGACGGCCAAAAGCGCATTATAGTTTCAGTGCCTCGCCCAAAAGATGTGGTAATTGACCCGGAGGTAACTGCCGATAGATGTAGTGATCCTTCTGTAATAAAGACATCCTCGTGCATGTGACCGGCCAATGCGACTAGCGTCCATGCTGCAGCCACAACGTCCTTGGCCAGACGTTGGTCAAGTCGACCCATCTCTTGAAGTTCATTCTCAATCTTGACCTGTGAGCGCATCTGCCTGAGCAAGTACCAACCGGCACGACTAAATTCATGTGGTTGCAGCTTTCCAGGTCCCTCTCGACTGGGCGTCATTAGCAGTGTCATCGCATTCCGTCCGAGTAGCGATGAAATTGCTTCAGCGAAAGGGAAGCCCTGACGGCTGGCCCTATCCTCTGTCCCGAACATGTGATCGGCTGAGAGATTTCTCGGTAGCGCAACTTCGTTGGCCATCGCGTTTGACGAATTCATGGATTCAGCGGCGCGAGCAATCGAATCGCTCAGTAAGAAGGTCAGTTGGAGAAACACCTCAAACGTGGAATCAGGCCAAGCATCGGCGAGTTGCTCCCCGAAAGCCAGGATTCGCCCCGTCCGTTCTGGGTCGGCGGCTTTGATGACCTCTTCCTGCGCTTCAAATGATGGGAATTTTGTCATCGCAGCGATGGCAAAGTCCATCCGGTCTAGAAGGTAGTTGCGCCGATCGCGTTCAAGATTCTCGTTGGCTTGTTTTTCCATTTTGTTGTCGTATTGAGATGTCATGTTACTTACACTACCTGACCGTCTCCGCTTGGGACCCTGAGCTTTTCGGATGCCTCAGGACCCCCGGACCCACATGAGCGCATGGCACCGTTTAGGAGACCCCGAGAGAGCGTAGAATGAGGCACTACCCCGTAAAGAACTCGACCACCTCCGACGTTTCCTTCTCGTTGCGCGGAT
>CAZYPC010000175.1:0-6239 GCA_964649165.1 uncultured Chryseobacterium sp. | reverse complement strand
TGCCCACTGTGCATGGCCTAGACCACTTCAGGTATTTTTGAGATGGCTTCTAATGGCTATGACCCCTACGGGGTCGCTTGCGTATCCATGTGCGGTCCGCTGGAAGCTTGCCCTTCGAGAGACCAGAGCATCCATCGCGTCGACTTACTTTGCTCGCACCACTCCGACCGATCATGGCCACCAAGAAGAAGCCTGCTCCGAAGAAGAAGACCCCACGCTCAGCCAAGCCGACCGCACGCCCGATAAAAAAGTCTGCTGCCAAGCCGGCCAGGCCTGTGAAAAAATCTTCCCGTCCCAGCGTAAAGGCCCGGAAGAAGTCGCCGGCCGGCCTGTTGAAGGGCACCAGCGACATCCGTCGGTTCTTCTACCGCAACGAGACGCCGATCTACTTCATCAGTGCGACCAACTTCAACCTGCTGGGCGCGGACGAATGGATCAAGGGCTTCAAGTTCATCACCTACATCGATTGCTTCGATGGGCTGCATCCGAACCTGATGAGCCCGAAGACCGAGGAGCCGCACGAGGAGTTCCAGAGCATCGAGGACATCAACAACTACCTGCTCACCCATAGCGAGGTGCGCGACTACATCGAGAACCGGAAGACCAACGGCAAGAACGGCAAGGCGCTGTTCCTGATGTTCGATGAGAAGACCGAGGCGCTGGCGAAGAAGGCCGGGCTCGAAGTGATCTTCCCGCCCGCCAAGCTGCGCAGCTGGCTGGACAACAAGGTGAACACGAACCGCGTAGCGGAGAAGGCTGGCGTTCCGTGCGTGCCTTACGTGCTGCATCCGGTGAAGAGTTTCGATCACCTGATGCAAGTAGCCGCCAGGGGCAAGCTCGGCAACGACCTGGTGGTGCAAACGCCCTATGGCGATAGCGGCCACACCACCTTTTTCATCAAGACCGCCGAGGACTACGACAAGTACGCCAAGGAGATCGAGGCGGAGAAGGAGTGCAAGATCATGAAGCGCATCAACTGCCGCGGTGCCGCGATGGAAGCATGCGTGACGCGGCACGGCACGATCGTGGCACCGCTGATGACGGAACTGGTGGGCTTCAAGGAACTCACACCGTACAAGGGAGGCTGGTGCGGCAACGAGATCTTCGCGGAGACCTTCACACCGGCGATCCGGCGCAAGGCCCGCACGTATGCGCGCCTGTTCGGCGATCAGCTGCGCAAGGAGGGCTACAAGGGCTACTTCGAGCTGGATTACCTCATCGACAAGGACAGCGGCGAGATCTACCTCGGTGAATTGAATCCACGTGTGACGGGCGCAAGCTCCATCACGAACCACGCGGTCTTCGCGCTGAGCGACATGCCGCTGCACCTCTTCCACACCTTGGAGTGGATGAACGTGCCGTACGAACTCAACGTGAACGCGCTGAACCGCCGCTGGGCCAAGGACGAGAACATCGACACCTGGGGACAGATGGTGATCAAGCACACGCAGGACGATATCCGCCGCGTGACCGAGGCGCCTCGCAGCGGCATCTGGCGCATGCGCGATGACGGTAGCATCTACTTCTGGCGAATGGACACCCACCGGCGCTACGTGGAGAAGGACAACGAGGCCTTCTTCCTGCGCATAACACGCGTAGGGGACTGGCTGTACGAAGGCGCGGACATCGGCATCCTCGTGATGCGCGGCCGCATGATGACCGACGACTTCCAGCTCACCCCGCGTGCGAAGAAGTGGCTCACCGCCATACGTGGGGAGTACAAGAGCGTGGTTCCTGGCCAGCAAGCCGCGAATGGGCACGAGCATCTGTTGGAGATCGGGGGGTTCAAAATGATGTGAGGAGGAGCAGCGATGTACGTCCACTTGAAGCTTGTGAGGGAGCCCTGGCCTAGTGAGCGTTGGCAGACTTTTTTCGACCGCGCCTGGCCGTTGTTCAAGATCTGGTACGAAGGAGAAGGGCTTGAGAAGCGCCCCGACCTGGTGACCTGTCGCAGCTTGTTGGAGTTGCACATGCCGGAGCTGATCCCGGTGTACAACACGCTCTGCCGGCTGGCCAAGAACGATGACGTCGCTTCACGGTTCTTGAGCATGTGGTGCCCACCTCCCTACATGGCCGGCTGCTCGCAAGTAGCTTGGACCAGAGGTGCGCCCACGCTGATCCGCAACTACGACTTCGACCCGCGGTACTTCGACGGACGCCTCCGCTACACGGAGTACTGCAAGCCGGTGATCGGTGTGCAGGACAGTGCGTGGGGCCTGCTGGACGGCATGAATGCGGATGGCCTGGCGCTCTCGCTTGCGTTCGGTGGCCGCAAGACCTGGGGAACGGGCTTCGGTATTCCGCTCGTGTTGCGCTACGTGTTGGAGACCTGTAGCAACACCGATGAGGCGTGCGTCGTGCTTTCGCGCATCCCGATCCACATGAGCTACAACGTCACGGTCGTGGACAAGGACGGCAAGTACGCCACGGTGTACATGAACCATGACCGGCCCGCGCAGGTGATCTACCAGGCTGTGGCGTGCAACCACCAGCACCAGGTGGAGTGGGATGAGTACGCGGCGTTCACGCACACGATCGAGCGCAAGCACCATTTGGAGCACAGCATCGCTGAACCTAAGTTGACCCGTCCCGCGTTGCTCAAGCAGTTCCTGAAACCGCCCCTGTACAGCCAGCAATACCTGCGCGGTTTCGGCACCTTGTACACCGCCGCTTACGATGTGGCCAAGGGCCGTGTGCAGATCATCTGGCCGGACAAGCAGGTGGAGGCGAGCTTCAAGAAGTTCGAGGAGCAGGAGGTGCACGTGGTACTGCTCAAGCCTGTGGGGAGGTATTTGGCGAAGTGAGGCCAAAACGCCCCGACACTGCCTTTGTGCTTGACCATCAGCGGCATGTGCCCTTAGCATAAACTGCTAATAGCTGCTAATCAGGCAAAATTTAGTAGTTGGGAGCTGCTAATGGCTGCTAATGATGCCTAAATTAGCAGCTCCATGAAGAAACCACTGTCTCCGCCAACACCACCAAAGGATGAGAAGGCGGCATTCAAGGCCATGATGTCCTTGTTCGGTGATCAAGAGCTACTCGCCGACATCGGAGAAGCAGAGAGAAGACACCTTTACTGGGAGAAGTTCCGACACAAGTTTCGCAATCGCTCCGTAGCCCCTGAGACGTTGTGGTTCTTCGTCAAGAACGCTCGGCGATTGAAAGCGCGGTTCATTGACCTATACAAAGACCGACTGTTGTCTTTCCAGTTCACAATCACAGACCAGGCATTGCGACACCTACATGAGTTTGACTTGAACATGGGTGGGGTGCTAGGCACGGATTCGGTTCTACCTGAACGTCAGAACCAACGGCTGCTCATCAGCACACAGATGGAAGAGGCTATCGCCTCGAGCCAAATAGAAGGAGCCGTTGCGACCAGAGAAGTAGCGAAGCGTATGCTGCTCGCAGGTCGGCCTCCTCGGGACCACTCCGAGCGAATGATCCTGAACAACTACCTGACGATGCGTGAACTCGTGAAGCACAAACACGAGCCGCTTACGCCAGAACTCATCTGCCTTTTCCATAGGCTCATCACCTCCGGCACACTGAAGCACGAGCGCAACGAGGGTACGTTCCGGAATAACGATGACGTCGTGGTTGAGGACGCCACTACCGGGGAAGAATTTTATCGCCCGCCAGCTCACCAGCACCTGAAGGGCATGATGGAAGCCCTCTGCGACTTTGCCAATGCAGAGGACGACAAAGAGTTCACGCACCCCATTGTTCGCGGCATCATGCTCCATTTCCTTATAGGATACATCCACCCCTTCGTGGATGGCAATGGCCGGACTGCACGCGCGCTGTTCTACTGGTACCTCCTCAAGCGGGGCTACTGGCTGGTTGAGTTCCTTACCATCTCGCGCATCATCCTGCGATCATCATCGGGCTACGCCCACGCCTACTTGCACACCGAATACGACGAGAACGACCTGACGTACTTCATCGACTTCAATCTCAACGCGATGAATGAGGCCATGAACGACCTGAAAGAACATCTCGCCAGGAAAATGGAAGAGCGGAAGCAACTACCGTTGCTCCTTACGAACACATCCCTGAACAGTCGCCAAGCTGAAATAATACTATGGTTCGAGAAAGAACCCAGACGTACACTCACCATCAAGGAAGTGTCAACCGCCATGAACACTACCCTTCAAACCGCACGCACTGACTTGAACGGACTCGCGGCCGAAGGCTTCTTGTCGAAACGGTTGATTGACCGGGCCGAGCATTTTTTTGCCTCAAAGGACTTTGTTTTCAGACTCAAGGATGCGATCAGAAATCAGTAAGTGCCTTCGACTCCTCATACGACATTTGCACCACAGCCCGGAGTTAGCATGACACACATTCCCACCGCGCCCCTCGTCTTTTTCCCCCCAGCCAATCTCATCAACGGTACCTGGTCCTTCGAGGGAGACGGCACCTATAACACGGTCGTGAACAAGTACAGCGGCGCTGAACTGGCGAAGCTTCCCCACGCCACGGAGGCGCAAATGGAAGAAGCCATTGCTGCCGCATACGGGAGTCGCGAAACACTTCGGAAGTTGAGCGCTGGCGACCGCGCCGCCAAGTTGGGATCGCTAGCAGGGCTGATCGAAAAACACCAGGACGAGCTCGCGCAGCTCATCGTGCAGGAAGGCGGCAAGCCTGTTGGCTACGCGAAGACGGAGATCGCGCGGTGCATCACCACGGTGCGCACGGCTGCGGCGGAAGCACTGCGCTTCGGTGGCGAAGTAGTGCCCCTGGATTTCGGCGCCGGAGTTGGGCGCACCGCGATCACCAAGCGCTTTCCGATCGGCGTCATCGCAGCGATCACCCCGTTCAACTTCCCGCTGAACCTGGTGCTGCACAAAGTGGCACCGGCCATGGCCGTGGGTTGTCCGGTTGTGCTGAAACCCGCACCACAAGCGCCGTTAAGCGCGCTCGCGCTCGGCAAATTGATCGAAGAGATCGGCTGGCCCAAGGGAGCTTTCAGCGTGATGCTCTGTGGCATTCCTGTCGCCGAGAAACTGGTGAAGGATGACCGCGTGGCCATGCTCAGCTTCACAGGGAGCGACAAGGTGGGCTGGCATTTGAAGAACATCTGTGGGAAGAAAAAAGTGGCGCTGGAGTTGGGCGGCAACGCGAGCGTGATCGTGGACGAAGGCACCGATCTGGCCGCCATCGCCAAGACCGTCGCCGCTGGAGCGAACCTCTACGCCGGTCAGACCTGCATCAGCACACAGCGCATCTACGCGGTGAAGAGTGTCTTCGCACAATTCCGTGATCTGCTCGTGACGGAGTACGCCGCTTTGAAAGCCGGTGATCCGGGCGACGCGAGCGTGACCGTTGGCCCCATCATCGACAAGGGCCATTTCGAACGCATCAGCAGCTGGGTGGACGAAGCCGTGAAAGGCGGCGCGACCTTGCTCGCTGGTGGTAAAGCGGTCGATGCCTCCTGCAACATCTACGCGGCCACGTTGCTCACAGGCACCAAGAACACCATGAAGGTGAACTGCGCCGAGGTCTTCGGGCCGGTGGCCGTGCTGGAGGAAGTCGCGGACTTCGGCGAAGCGATCGCTCAGGTGAACGATTCCACCTACGGACTGCAAGCGGGAGTTTTCACCAACAGCATCGCGCACATGAAGCGCGCGCATGATGAGCTTGAGGTCGGCGGGATCATCATCAACAACGTGCCCGGTTTCCGGATCGACCCGATGCCCTATGGCGGCGTGAAGGACAGCGGCCTCGGGCGCGAGGGCGTGAAGTACGCGATGGAGGAGATGAGCGAGCCGCGGCTGCTCGTGTATTGATCAGATAATGAGATGATCAGAAGATCGGATGATGGCAGTGCCAGAGGCTGGTCATCGCCCGACGCGCATTCCATTATCTGATCATCTCATTTTCTGATCATCTGATCGGACGAGCTTCTCCACTTTGTCCAGGCGTTCCACGATGCGTTCCAGGTTGCGGAAGTGGATATAGCTCTTGCGGTACTTGCTCGCCTCCCACGCCGGTGAGCCCATGTACGCTTCACCCGGTTTCGTGTCCTTGCTGATGCCGCTCTGCGCCGCGATGATGGTGCCGTCCGCGATCTTCAGGTGACCGATGATCCCCACCTGCCCGCTGAACATGCAGTTCTTGCCGATCTTGGTGGAACCCGCCACCACGCCACCTGCCGCGTAGAAAGTGTTCTCACCCACCTCCACGTTGTGCGCGATGTGGATGAGGTTGTCGAACTTCACTCCTTTCCGCAGGAT
>CAZYPC010000174.1:0-6371 GCA_964649165.1 uncultured Chryseobacterium sp. | reverse complement strand
ATGGAGCGGATCCCGCACATCCTGATCGAGGGCATGATCACGTCCAGCTTCGCGCTGGGGGCGAACGTGAGCTACATCTACATCCGCGGCGAGTACTTCTACGTGAGCCGCATCCTGGAGCGGGCGATCGAGGAAGCGCGGGCGGCCGGCTGGCTGGGCAAGAACATCCTGGGCAGCGGCTTCGACCACGACATCCATGTGCAAGTGGGCGGCGGCGCCTACATCTGCGGCGAGGAAACGGCCCTGCTGGAAAGTCTCGAAGGCAAGCGCGGCAACCCGCGCATCAAGCCGCCCTTCCCGGCGGTGAAGGGCCTGTACGAGTGCCCCACGGTGGTGAACAACGTGGAGACCATCGCCGCGGTGGTGCCCATCGTGAACGACGGCGGCGAGGAATACGCCAAGATCGGCGTGGGCCGCAGCACCGGCACCAAGCTCATCAGCGCGGGCGGCAACATCCGGCGGCCCGGGGTGTACGAGATCGAGCTGGGGGTGAGCTGCGATGAGTTCATCATCAGCGACCAGTGGTGCGGAGGGGTGGACGGCCGGGCCTTCAAGGCCGTGGTGCCGGGTGGCAGCAGCGTGCCCATCATCCCGGCGGAGCTCTACTTCAAGACCGCCAAGTTCGAGACGCGCCTGATGACCTACGAGAGCCTGAGCGATGGCGGTTTCGCCACGGGCAGCATGCTGGGCTCAGGTGGTTTCTACGCCTACAACGATGCCCAATGCATCGTGCGAAGCACCTGGAACCACACGCGCTTCTACCACCACGAGAGCTGCGGCCAGTGCAGCCCCTGCCGAGAAGGCACCGGCTGGATGGAGAAGATCCTCTATCGCTTGGAACACGGCCAGGGCCGCACGGACGATATCGACCTGCTCTGGGACATCCAGAAGCGCATCGAGGGCAATACGATCTGCCCGCTCGGCGATGCGGCCGCATGGCCCGTGGCTTCGGCCATCCGCCATTTCCGTGACGAGTTCGAGTACCACGCCACACACCCCACCAAGGTGAAGGACCCGAAGCACTTCGAGAAGGAGCCGTTCGTGCGGAAAGCTGCGATGGCGTAGAGGTTTTGACCCTTGTTGTCGCAAATGTCCCGATCGCGCGGGACGGCTTGGACTAACTTGCGCTCATCATGGAACGCTCACAACTAGGCCGTATCACCATCGACCCGAGTATTTGCCACGGCAAACCATGTGTGCGCGGCATGCGCTGGCCGGTGGAAGTGGTCATCGATATGCTTGGCGCGGGGATGACCACGGAAGAGATCCTTTCCGAACATGAAGAGTTGGAGAAGGAGGACATCCAGGCCTGCTTGAACTACGCCAAGCTCACCGTGTCCGGGCATTCGTTGGGTGACGTGGCGTGATGCGATTTCTCTGTGACGTCCATATCCCCCTTCGACTTTCGAAGCACCTGGCCGAAGCCGGGTACGATAGCACGCACGTCAATCGTCTGCCCGCTCGCTGGCATACGCCAGATCAGGATATCGCACGCATCGCCGACAAGGAGGATCGCATCCTGATCACCAAGGACTCGGACTTTCGGGACAGTTGCATCGTGCAACGGACACCGCGAAAACTCATCAAGGTGAATCTGGGCAACATCGCGCACGATGTGTTGACAAAGCTCCTGTTGGAGAACCTGCCCGAGATCGCCCGACTGAATCAGCGGAAGTGCTTTCTGATCGAGGTGGATGCGGACCGGCTATCGGTCCTTGATCTGGAGGGGTAGCGCATTCGGACTTCCAAGTGGCTGTGCAGTACACGAGCGAGGGACCGACGTCAAGCGGGCACTATCCCGCACTGACGGATGAGCAGGAATAGAACCTGCAAACCCGCCAGGCAGAGGAGTGAGGTTGCGACGTACTTCCTAGGACCAGTCCAACGACCAAGGGGGATGAAACGGGAGAAGCCACCCAAGAGGAAGCCCAAGACAGGCATGGTGAGGAACAAACTCTGAATGTTCGCCGAGCGATAGCTCGCGTAGCCCACCGCGTTCCCTTCGACGTCATTAGCCCTGCCCGCGCCCGCTGCTGGCAGCAATACATAGTTCGTGATACTCAAGAAGATCACGGTAACGAGAAGCCAGATGAGTGTTCTTGCGGTCGGAAGCTCGAGGGAGGTGGGCATGAACAGCAATATTACCCCCCACCCAAAGAAGAGCCAGAAACACTTCGAGAAGGATCCGTTCAAGCGCTTTTCTCGGCTGAGGTCGGCATAAGTTGCTCTGCACACTCCCTTTCAAGGGGTTCCCATCGGTCTATCTTCGCCGCTCATCAACCGGGGCCTCGCCCCGCACGAAAAGAGCATGGCCTGCGGCAATTGTGGAACGGGAGCGGACGGGAAACCGGCCGGGTGCAAGAGCAATGGCTATTGCAGCACGAGCGGATGCAACAAGCTGGACGTGTTTGACTGGTTGACCGGGGTGCCCCTGCCCAGCGGTCAGTCGCCTTTTGATGCGGTGGAGGTGCGGTTCAAGAACACGCGCAAGAGCTTCTACCGCAACGCGAGCGCCCTGCAACTGATGCCGGGTGACCTGGTGACAGTGGACGCCGCGCCGGGTCACGACATCGGCATGGTGACGATGGCCGGTGAACTGGTGCGCGCCCAGATGCAGCGCAAGAGCGCGATCACCGACACGTACGAGCTGCGGAAGATCCTGCGGAAGAGTACCCAGGAGGACATCGACCGTTGGCACGCCGCACGTAAGCTGGAGGACGAGACGATGTTCGCCGCGCGCACCATCGTGCAGGGCATGCGGCTGGACATGAAGGTGACGGACGTGGAGTACCAGGGCGATGGCACGAAGGCCACCTTCTACTACACCTCCGAACAGCGCATCGATTTCCGGGACCTGATCCGTCGGTTGGCGGACCGTTTCAAGGTGCGCATCGACATGAAGCAGATCGGCGCGCGGCAGGAGGCGGGGCGCATCGGCGGCATCGGTAGCTGCGGCCGCGAGTTGTGCTGCAGCACCTGGCTCACCGATTTCCGCAGCGTGACCACCAGCGCCGCGCGCTATCAGCAGCTCGCGCTGAACCCGCAGAAGCTCGCCGGCCAGTGCGGCAAGTTGAAGTGCTGCCTGAACTACGAGCTGGACATGTACATCGAGGCGGTGAAGAGTTACCCCTCGCAGAACGCCAAGCTGAAGACCCGGCAGGGCACGGGCTTCCACATGAAGACGGACATTTTCGAGGAGAAGATGTGGTACCTCTTCAAGATGCCCGGCAGCGCTCCGGTGATGGCCGGCCTCTCGATCGACAAGGTGCGGGAGATCCTGGCGCAGATGAAGGAGGGCGTCGAAGTGGATGTCGACTTCGCGCAGATCGCGGAGGAGAATGAGGCCGCGAAGAACGTCGGCGTGGAAGAGGAGCCCGAGTATGAGAGCGTTGGCGGTGAGGATGAATTGACGCGCTTCGACAGCAAGATCAAGAGCGGCAAGCGCAACAAGCGCGGCGGCAAGGGGCGCGACCGCGATCGCCGTGGTGGCGGTGATCGGCCACAAGGTCAAGGCCAACAAGGCCCACGCGCGGGTGGTGAAGGGCAAGGTGCGCGTCCGCAGCAGGGACCAAGGCCTCCGCGACCTGACCGGCCGCAGGGGCAACGCCCACCGAGACCGGATCAACCTCAGGGTCCGCGTCCTCCAAGACAAGATCAGCAACCTCGGGGTGACCGTCCTACAGGTGACCGCCCACAAGGTGACCGTCCGCCGGGAGAAGGTGGGCGCAACCGCAACCGTCGCGGACGCGACCGTCGGGGTCCCCGTCCTGACCGTCCGCAAGGCGGTGGCGATGGAGGTGGTCCTTCTACCCCGCCAGCGGCGTGAAGCACAGGGTAAGATCGATCTTAGGAACAACCCGGGGATCCGCTGGCCGGGCTGGTGCCCGGCGGTCCAAGAGTTGTGTGTTGATCGCGGCCCTGGTCTTGACAGGTTGCACCAACAACGTGGTCTTCCAGGAAGATGCCCAGACACCCAACGGCGTGTGGGAGCGCAACTGGAACCCGACGTTCTCCTTCAAGGTGAGCGATACGGTGAGCACGCACGATGTGTACCTCGACCTGCGCCACACCGGGGACTACCCGTTCAGCAACCTGTACGCCTTCGTGACCCTTACCGCGCCGGACAGCACACGGCTGGTGGACACGGTGGAATGCACGTTGGCCGACCCGAGCGGCCGCTGGTACGGCAAGGGTCAGGGCTTCATCAGCAGCGACCGTTTCCAGGCGCACGTGCTGTACAAGCTGCGCAATAAGTTCCCCCGGGCGGGCCGTTATTCGCTCACGCTGGAGCAGGCCATGCGCGTGGAGAAGCTGGAAGGCATCATCGATGTGGGAGTGAGCGTGGAGCGGAGCAAGGGCGGGTGATCCGCAGGAAGCTCGCGTTCATCCGCAGATTTCGCAGATGACACAGATAATGCGGCGTTTGCTGTGCCGAAGAATTACTCGCTGCGCTCGCGATGTTGATAGCTCCGTGGCTATCACGCGTTCCCTACCTGTTCCGGCGATAGGGCACCGATCCCATCTTTGACCCCGATGGCGAAAAAGAAGGCAGCAGCAAAGGTGAATGTGAGCACCGGCCGCGTCTGGTGGCTCATCGTGCTCGCACCGTTCATCGGGTTGGCGCTCCTGCTCATCATCGCCGCCACGAGCAAGGACCTGCCGAGCACCACGGAACTGCAGAACCCGCGCAGCGACCTGGCCACAGCGGTGCTGTTCAGCGACGGCTCGATCATGGGACAGTACTACCGCGAGAACCGCATACCGGTGGATTATGAGCACATCAGTCCGCATGTGGTGAACGCGTTGATCGCGACGGAGGATGAGCGTTTCCGTGATCATAGTGGGATCGACATCCGCGGCACGCTGCGCGCGGTGGTCTTCCTCGGGAAGAAGGGTGGGGCCAGCACGATCACCCAGCAGCTGTCCAAGATGCTCTTCCACGAGCCGGCGAAGGGCTTCTTCTCACGCGTCCGGCAGAAGTCACAGGAGTGGCTCATCAGCGCCAAGCTGGAGCGCGAATACACCAAGGACGAGATCATCGCGATGTACCTCAACCGCTTCGACTGGATCAACCAGGCGGTGGGGATCAACAGTGCGGCGCGCGTGTACTTCAACACCACGACCGATTCGCTGAAACTGCATGAGGCCGCGATGCTCGTTGGCATGTGCAAGAACCCCGCGCTCTTCAACCCGATGCGGCGGCCGGATACCACGCTCACCCGCCGCAACGTGGTGCTGAACCAGATGGAGAAGAACGGCTACCTCACCGAGCAGCAGTGCGACTCGCTGAAGGCCCTGCCGCTCGGCCTGAAGTTCCAGCGCGTGGACCATACCGAAGGTCCGGCACCCTACCTGCGTGAAGTGTTGCGCGCGCAATTGCAGACCCTTCTGAAGGAGAAGGACCCGAAGACGGGTGAGCTGCGCATCGCGAAGGCGGATGGCAGTCCGTACGACATCTACACCGATGGCTTGAAGATCTACACGACGGTGGACCGGCGCATGCAGCAATACGCCGAATACGCCGTGCGCGAACACCTGGGTTCCGAATTGCAACCTCAGTTCTTCAAGGACATCAAGGACAAGAAGAACCGGCCGTTCGACTTCCGCGTGACCAAGGACGAGGTGGCGCAGATCATGGAAACGGCCATGAAGCGCAGCGACCGTTACAAGACCTATACGGGCAAGCTCTGCGCGAACTGCCAGCGCCCGGCTTCGTACATCGAGACCATCACCGAAGAAGGAAAGAAACTCTTCCACTGCGATCCGGACAAAGGCGGCTGCGACACCAAGTGGCCGGTGATGGACGAGGACGGGATCGTGAAAGCGTTCGACAAGAAGCAGAAGATGCGGGTGTTCAGCTGGCGCGGGGAGATCGACACGACCTTCAGCCCGAACGACAGCATCCGCTACTACAAGAGTTTCCTCCTCAGCGGCCTGTTGAGCGTGGATCCACATACGGGCTTCGTGAAGGCCTGGGTCGGTGGACCGGACTTCAAGCATTTCCAGTTCGACCACGTGGAACAGGCGCATCGGCAGGTGGGCAGCACGTTCAAGCCGTTCATCTACGCCACGGCCATCCGGGAGGGCATGGATCCCTGTTTGCGCGTACCGAACCAGAAGACCTGCTTCGATATGCCCGAGGGCCAGCCTGACTGGTGCCCCGAGAACAGCGATGCGAAGTACGGCGGCATGCTCACGGTGAAAGGCGCCATGGCCAACTCCGTGAACACGGTGACCGCTTTCCTGATGAAGCAGTACAGTCCGGAGGCGGTGACGGTACTCGCGCGCCACATGGGGGTGAAGAGCAAACTGGATCCGGTGCCTTCGCTCTGCCTGGGCGTGGCCGACCTCTCGCTCATGGAGATGACCTC
>CAZYPC010000173.1:0-6409 GCA_964649165.1 uncultured Chryseobacterium sp. | reverse complement strand
GGCCTGTACCCCCAGGCACCGATCCACGTGCTGGGCGGGGTGACGGTGCGGTGGTGAGCGGCCGCTTGCTTGAATCAGGTGACCGGAAGCCGGAGGCTTGGAGCTTGAGGCGAGCGCCAGCGAGCAGCTGTGCCCATCGGCGTCCATCCCGCAGGGGCGGGACAGGTCCTGTGGACGTTGGCGTTCGGCAGGAGGCCTGAGGCTGGAGGCTTGGAGTTTAAGGCTTTGGCGGGTGACGGTCGGCAGGAAGCAGTTGGCCTCTGGCCGAAAAACCGTTCCTCAGATCGATTTGGAAATACCGCACCCTCCCCCTAGTTTCACCGCACTAAACGACCGGACCATGCGCACTTACAGCCAGTGTGCGCGGCGTTCGGCGGACCGGATGGGGGGGGGGTATTGGAGCAAGAGGCCCGCTGATCGTCGCGCTTCTTTTCGCGATCCCTGAAGGGGTCCGTAGCCAAGGCTTGACCATCCAACTGAGCCCTAGCGACCACAACGGCTACGCCATCTCCTGTTTCGGTGGGCGCGATGGCCACATCGACCTCACCGTGTCCGGTGGAAGCCCGCCCTATACCTACGAGTGGAGCACGGGTGCCAGCACCCAGGACATTACAGACCTGGCGGCCGGGTATTACCGCGTGGCCGTGTACGACAACAACGGCGGCAGCGCGCAAGGGGAGATCACGTTAGGCGAGCCCGAACAGCTGATGGGGACTGCCACCGCCTTCGAGTACCCGAACGACTTCCACGTGAGCTGCCACTCCTGCTACAACGGCAGCATCGACGCGGGTGCGGTCGGCGGCGTGGCGCCGTACACCTACGAATGGAAGGACGGCCCCACCGTGGAGGACCGCAGCGGCCTGGGCGCACGGGACTACACCGTAGTGGTGCGCGACGCCAATGGCTGCGAGGCGGAAGGGGTCACTCTCATCCTGCGCGAACCGCAGCGCAACGACTGGACGATGAACGGGAACGCGGGCACGGACCCGGCGTCGCAGTATGTCGGCACCAGCGACAACCAGGACCTGGTGTTCCGGACGAACGGCCTGGAGCGCATCCGGCTCCTTGCGAACGGCGAGGTGAAGCTGAACAGCCCGGGCATAGGTGCAGGGCCGCTCTACCGCGATGCGGATGGGATCTTGCGGGCAGGCTCACTTCCTGTGGCCCTTCCGCTGCCGGCGACACCCTGCGCGCTTACGCTGGGCTCTTATCCGCTCGTGGACCAGCATTGGCGGATCGACGGGAACGTTTTCCTGTTCCCCCAATGTGATCCGGAGCTCATGCCGAGGATCGGGACACGGACACCGAACCCGATCTCGTTCATCACGAACGACGAGACGCGGATGGTGTTGACCGGTGAAGGCAAACTGGGCATCGGCACGGTGCCGCCATCCGGGCCCATCGATCAGTACCGTTTGTTCGTGGAGGACGGGATCGCCACACGCGACGTGTTGGTGAAGCAAGGTGTCTGGCCGGACCATGTCTTTCACGATGGGTATCGGCTGATGCCTTTGGACGACCTGCGGCGATGGCTGCGCGAACGCCACCACCTGCCAGGGATCCCCTCTGCGGCCGAGGTGGAGGAGAAAGGCGGTGTGGAAGTGGGCGATCTGCAGCGCCGCATGTTGGAGACCATCGAACAGCAGGCGCTGTACATCCTGCAACTGGAGGAACGCCTGGCCCGCGTGGAGCAGCGGATCGGCACACGTCCAACGTCCAAGTGATGCGCACGGTGCCCCGCCCCTTTGGCCTGCTGTATGCCATGCCAGCGGTGATGCTGCACGCCTGGGCCCAGACCCCCTTCCCGGACCATGTGATACAGAATGTGACATGGAGTACGGGGACGCACCACGTTGCCGTGGCGCAGCCCTTGCGCGCACCCGGCGTCCCTTCGGCACCGGTGACCATCAGCGGCTATGCGGATGCCGAGCTGGTCTCGGCCACGCAGGTTAGGCTCACCGACGGGTTCCACGCTGGCGCCTTTGCGGGCACCGGGCGCTTCAGGGCCTACATCGATGCAGGCGCAGGCCCGGCAGCGGACCTGGTGCTCATCGCCCCGGAACCCGCCACGCACGTCACCGGCGAAGGGCTGGCCGTACCGAAATGGGAAAAGGTCGAACTCGGCCTCGGGCTCCCCGAGGTGTACCGCGATGCGATCGCCGGCTTCTATGCCCGGTACTACAGCAACGGCCCCGAGAACCCGGTGACGCCCGACCTGCTGGACCGTGCCCACGACCTGAACCCCTATGCCGACGACTCATTGCTCCTGCTGCTACACCTCACCAGCCCTTCCGGGGTGCAGAAGCTGAAATGGGGCTTTTATATGAAGGAGGCGCAATGGAGCGACCCTGCCGACCCCATCGCCGTGTTGGAAGAGAGCACGGGCGGGCCGCTCGATCCCTACAACGTACGCTTCCGCTTCGCACCCGATGAGGAGGGGCTTTGGCAGTTCGCCATCACGGTCCGCGCACCCCACACCCTCTCAAGCACCCATGATCCGCTGCCAGACCTTCACTATGCGGACTACAGCTTGGAATGCACCGCGCCCTTGCCCGATAACCACGGTTACCTGGAGGTGCATCCGGTCAACCGGCGCATCCTGCGGTTCCAGGACGGCACGCCGTTCTTCGGGATGGGGGTGAACATGGCGGATACACGTCACTGGTACATGCAAGGCGTACCATCTGACTGGTGGCGTCAGTTCTACATGCAGGACCTTGATCAGATGACCGTTTCCATGGAACGACTTGCCGGGGTTGGCGGAAATTTCATGCGTATGTTCTTGATGCCCTATTTGTTCGCGCCGGAATGGGTGAATGCTGGTGTATACGATGCCTACAAGGTACCTCTGCTATGTGACCAGAGCTTTTCTGCGAACTGCAATGTCTTTGATGCTACAGGACATGAAGGCAACTGTCAGACACAGGCGAAGGGCTTCGACATTCTCTTGGAACATGCCCGTGATCATAGTATTTATCTGCAGCTATGCATCGATCCTTACTTAACGGGTGCGGCCTATGAGACCTTCCTTTGGGGGGCACATCCACTTGTGCGGCACTTCGCCGAGGCCAACGCCTCTGGTAGACCATATGACGTCCGAGAACTCTTCTTCGCAGATGGCGATCCGGGTAATCTGAATTCAGGTGCGTTCTACTACTGGAAACGCAAGTACAAGTACTTGATGGCTCGTTGGGGATGGTCA
Organism: uncultured Chryseobacterium sp.; assembly: GCA_964649165.1. Classification (GTDB taxonomy): domain Bacteria; phylum Bacteroidota; class Bacteroidia; order Flavobacteriales_F; family PHOS-HE28; genus PHOS-HE28. The sequence goes on along the minus strand of CAZYPC010000173.1, from coordinate 3,207 downwards.
GTGAATATCGCCGCGATCGAACCCTTCAATGAGCTTGACCACATGCTTGGTTTCCGAGAACATGATCTGAGCAGCGGTGGTCAGTGTGATGTCTGTCCCGAGAATCAAGTTGACTGGCCCGCACAGCCTCAGCTTCCCGGGATCATCGATCAGTGGTTCACAGCACTATCCCAGTACATTCGTGATCCTGCTCTACCTGCTCAACCAGAAAACTCTCCGCTTGGCGAATCGGACAAACTCCTGGCCTGCAGTTTTGGCATGTTGGGAATGCCGGTCGACTACTACGATCTGCTTGGCAATAGCGCGATCGACCTTATCGACGTACATCGCGGCATGGGCGAATCGACGCTCGAACTGTCCAGTAGTTGGGAAGAGAGCCAGCTTTTCAGGAGCACCAATCCTAGCAACGGCCACTACAAACCGTTCAACAGAGGCGAGCACAACTACTACGCCATGGTCGATGCGGACAACGACCCAAGCAATGGCAAAGAGTATGAATCTTCGAAGGTCTACCTGAACTATGATGTCTCCTTCCATAACGAGATCTGGGCATCAGCGTTCTTTGGCAACTACGCAACAGGCACCACGTGGCACTGGGAACGTATTTTCTGGTGGAAGGACGGTTTACCGGGTGCCCCACATCCCAACAATCCGTATCAGACGACACCACCTTCAAATGTGCTCAATGCGGTCAACAATATCGATCTTGGCCTGGGATATGGATTTCCAATTCGCAATCGAACCCTGTACCATCACTTCAAGCCGCTGCGTGATTTTCTGACCGATCTGAATATCCAAGCCTTGGGTCTCTTCGATGAGGAGTACACATCTCATCAGATCGTGCTTGATCCGTGGAGCCCGGATTACGAGTGTTACTACATGATGAACTCGACGAATGATGTGGCCATTGGATGGGTTCACAACATGCGGGCCTACTGGAAAAACAACTATTGGGTGCGTGCTGGTACAGAAAATATTCTCGGATGCACTGTTCCTCAAAACAGTTCTCCGACCATAAGCATTGCTGGATTTCCAGCGGGGGACTATTATGTGAGCTGGTTCCCGACCCGGATGAACACGACCGTATGTCCAGCAGACTATCAAGTGTCGAGTTCAGGAGGCTTCGTTTCGCTCCAATTCCAACCCGGCGACTTCAACGCCATTACAAGTAATTGGCTGGATACCCTACATTCAGACTATGCATTCGTAGTGGCGCCATTTTCAGTAAAGAATGCGGTCGAAACTATCTCTGAAAAGAATGGGCACTATGACTTCAGTATATATCCCAACCCTGCGCACGATAGAGTGACCATTTCCCTCCAGGATGATGATGAGATAGTTTCGATCATCCTCTACGATCAAACAGGACGGATGATAGGAACGACATCTGGATCTGGAGGTTCGACCCATCGAATGGTCCTTCCTGACATGGAACCAGGCATGTATCTGGTCGAGGTCCGCTCCGACTCAGGTCAAGGAACGAAGAAACTGATCATCAACTGACAGATGAACTGGAGAGCCATCATCTTGACCTGGTTGTTTTCGTGCAGCGCCTTCATTCATGGCCAATCCTCCTTCCAGCGCGTCTACCTCTCAGGCGCCGCCGATAGGATGAACATGCATGAGCTGCCCAGCGGGAATGTCTTTGTGGGCATGGGTTGGGGCCCTGGGATCTCCCTGCTGGCCCCGGACGGGAATATCATCTATACCGATCACTATTGGAGCGACTCGATCCTGGTGCAAGCAGCGATACGACCCGCCGGGGTGAACGATTACTATTTCGTTACCGGATATCAGCGTGATTCGTGCACAGTGAATGGCACATTCACCGTACCGTACACATACGCTCTGATCGGCAGGATGGATTCCCTTGGAACGATATCATCGGTCAACTGCTACCAGCCAAATACAGATAGATGTTGGTCAAGAGCGGCAGACCTTGAGGTTGCGGAGAATGGCGATGTGATCATTTGGGGTAGTGGTGGCCGAGGTATCCAATGGAGCTTTTATGCCCTGCGCACGGATCCGTTCGGTGAGGTGGTCTGGGGCAAGCACTACGGTGCCCACGGCAGTTTTCAGTTCATCAAGGAGCTACCCTCCGGGGACCTGTTGGCGGGGATGAACATGGACAGTGCAGGCGCGGTGGTGGCCCGGATGAACGCACAGGGCCAACTCCTCTGGTGCAAGAGCTATTTCCGACCGAAGGGCATGATCCACGACGTGATCATTTTAACAGACACGAACTTCGTTCTTACCGGATATACCGATAGTCTGTCCAGCGCGAACCCATTTGAACCTATTCCAAGCGGATATCATCCGCAGCTTTTCATGCTGAATGTGGATGGTAATGGGGATGTCATGTGGTGCAAAGGTTATGACAGTGCCCCCCACTTGTGGTGGGCCTTGAGCTCCTCCCGTATCGTATCAAGTCAGGATGGCGGTTTCGTCGTCCTCGCCACGCTGAGCTACCCCGGCTTCAGTGCGGCGTATCGTCCCTATCTGATGAAGACCGACTCGAACGGTGATACGTTGTGGACGAACAGTGCCGGGGAGGATGGATATTCTTATGAAACCATTGAACTGCTGGCTACTGATGACGGTGGATACATGTTCAATGGCGTCGTGCTCGGCAGTTTGCCACAGGGCTGGCTGGGCTCACCGTACATCTTCAAAGCGGATGCGCTCGGGCAACTGCCCTGTTCCGAGCGGATCCACGCCGTGGAGGTCAATTCGCTCTTCCCATCAGATAGCAGCTTCATACTGAGCGCCGTTGATGGGGGCACCCGTTTCAGCATCTCCCTAAGGGATACGAGCTTCAACCCGATCGCCCAATATGACGCGTGTGACTTCACCAACGCACTTCTCCCTAGTGCCCGCAGGAGCCCACAACACAGCGTATCGCCGAATCCGAGCCAAGGTCTGGTATCCCTGTCTTTCTCCGACCCCCTCCGGGCGGACAGCTTCTACAGCGTGTTCGATGGCACGGGCCGCCTGCTGTTCCAACGGCCGTTGCCCAGCGGCGCCACCAGCGAGGACATCGACCTCACACGCTTTGGCAGCGGCACCTACCTGCTGCGACTGAGCGGGCCCGAGGGGGTGTACCACGAGCGGGTGGTGGTGTCGCCGTAAAGGGTGCGAGGGGGCACTGGCGCAACAGTGGCCCGGCTCGCCCTAACGAAAGTTACCATCGTGCTTCCTGGCCGCCGC
>CAZYPC010000172.1:0-6502 GCA_964649165.1 uncultured Chryseobacterium sp. | reverse complement strand
TCACCATGAGCCCGTTCTGGGAGAAGTTCTTCCACGTCCTCACCTGGCTCTTCCAAGGCAGCAGCTACCTGAACCCCGGGGTTTACGGCATGATGCACCGTGCGCACCATGTATATGCGGACACACCCGAGGATCCGCACTCACCGAAGTACGACGAGAACCCCTTCAAGATGATGTGGAAGACGGCGGGCTGGTACAACGGCCTGCTCTATGGGGACAGGAAGCTCGACGAGCGCTTCACGCGCGACCTGCCGCGCTGGTCGTTCATGGAGAAGCTGGGCGAGAGCTGGTGGTCGCGCATCGCGTGGGGTGTGCTCTATGGTGCGTTCTACTTCGTATTCGCCACGGCGTGGTGGCAGTGGCTTTTTCTGCCCCTGCAGTTCGTCATGGGGCCACTGCACGGCATGATCATCAACTGGTACGCCCACAAGTACGGCTACGTGAACTACCCCACGGACAACACCAGCAAGAACCTCATGGCGTGGGATCTTATCATGATGGGAGAGGGCCTGCACAACAACCACCACACGCATGCGGCCCGTGCGAACTTCGGGTCCAAGTGGTGGGAGTTCGATCCGAGCTGGCCGGTGATCTGGGTGCTGAACGCTGTGGGCATCATCAAGCTGCGGGCGGCGTGATGGGGCGCTGAAAGCCCTGACCTCGCAGGGCCGGCGGTTGTGTCGGTCCGCGCTTGCAGCACGGACCAAGCGAGGTCCGCGCCTTTGGCGCACATAACACATCTTCACTCCATGGGCGACCCCTACGCCATCCGCCATCCCAACGACCGGTACTTCCTCACCTTCACGGTCGTCGAGTGGCTCGACATTTTTACACGGCTTTCGCATCGGCAGGTCATGGTGGACAGCTTGAACTTCTGTGTGAAGAACAAGGGTCTGGTCATCAACGCCTGGGTGATCATGAGCAACCACATCCATCTGGTGGCCTATGCTGAAGGAGGGAAGCACTTGGGCCACCTCATTCGCGATATCAAGTCCTTCACGTCGAAAGCGATCCGCGACAGCATCATCGCGGGACCTGAGAGCAGACAGGCATGGCTGCTCGACAAGATGGCCTTCATGGCCCGCAAGACACAACGTACCGAGAACTTCAAACTATGGCAGGATGGCAGCCACGCCATGGATCTCGTGTCTGATGAGTTTCTCCACCAGAAGATCGACTACATCCACGACAACCCTGTACGGAATGGCCTGGTGGACCTTCCCGAGCACTATGTATTCAGTTCGGCGCGGGACTACTACACGGACAAGAAAGGGTTGGTGGAGATCGAACTCATTTGATTCGGGGCGCTACAAGCGCCGACCTCGCATGGTCCGCGCCGGAGGCGCGGACCGGCAATATGAAGAGATGTCGGTCCGCGCTTGCAGCGCGGAGCAAGCGAGGCCCGCGCCTGTGGCGCGAACAGTACATTGGCAGCATGACCTCCTTCACCGTCCGCGGCAACCTGGTGGACATCCCGGCCCGCCGCATTTTCCCGGCGGAAGTCACCGTTGATGATGGACGGATCTCCTTCATCCAGGAGATCCCCGGCGGTGCGGAAGGCTACTTGCTTCCCGGTTTTGTGGACGCCCATGTGCATGTCGAGAGCAGCATGCTCATCCCCTCGGAGTTCGCACGGCTGGCGGTAACGCACGGCACGGTGGCCACCGTGAGCGACCCGCACGAGATCGCCAATGTGCTCGGCGTTGAAGGCGTGGAGTACATGATCGCCAACGGCATGCAGGTGCCGTTCCACTTCTTCTTCGGCGCGCCGAGCTGCGTTCCCGCCACGACCTTCGAGACCGCCGGGGCGCACATCGATGCGGAGGCGACGGGCCGTTTGCTCGCCAACCCGGACATCGGCTACCTGGCCGAGATGATGAACTTCCCCGGAGTGCTGAACGGCGATCCGGAGGTGCTCGCCAAGATCGCCCACGCGCATCGCCTGGGGAAGCCGGTGGACGGCCATGCGCCGGGTCTGAAGGGTGATCTCGCCCGGCGCTACATCGAAGCTGGAATTTCGACAGACCACGAGTGCTTCACTCAAGAAGAGGCATTGGACAAGCTGGCCTGCGGGATGAAGATCCTGATCCGCGAGGGCAGCGCCGCCAAGAACTTCAATGCGCTCATCGGCCTGATGCATGACCACGCGGATCGCCTCATGTTCTGCAGCGACGACAAGCACCCGGACAGCCTGGTGCTCGGCCACATCAACGACCTCTGCGCGCGGGCGGTGGCGCTGGGGCACGATGTGTTCAACGTGCTGCGCGCGGCCTGCATCAATCCGGTAGAGCATTACCGCATGCCTGTCGGTCAACTACGCGAAGGCGATCTGGCGGACTTCATCCTCGTTTCCGACCTGAAGGAATTCCGGGTGAAGAGCACCTGGATCCGTGGGCAGCGGGTGGCCGAGGAAGGCAGGAGCTTGATCGCCAGCGTCCCGGCGGACCGTCCCAACAAGTTCGCCTGCACCCCGAAGCGGCCAGCGGACTTCCGCGTGCCGGAGCGGGCGGATGACCTGCTGGTGATCGAGGCCTTGGATGGCCAGCTCATCACCCCGAAGAAGTGGGTCCCGCCAACGATCGCGCAGGGTGTATGTGTCTGCGATCCGTCCAAGGACCTGCTGAAGATCGCCGTCGTGAACCGGTACCGCGATGCGGCACCGGCCGTGGGCTGGATCACGAACTTCGGCTTGAAGCGCGGGGCCATCGCCGGGAGTGTCGCGCATGATTCACACAACATCGTGGCGGTAGGTACCAACGACGGGGACCTGTGTGCCGCCATCAACCTGGTCATTGCCGAGAAGGGCGGCATCAGTCTGGCCGACGGTCGTCATCACCGTGTACTCCCCCTTCAGGTGGCGGGCATCATGAGCAATGCGGACGCCCATACGGTGGCAGATGCCTACGCCACCATGGACCGCGAAGCGATGGGGTTGGGCAGCACATTGGCTGCGCCGTACATGACCTTGAGCTTCATGGCCCTTTTGGTGATCCCCCACCTCAAGATGAGCGATCGGGGGCTCTTCGATGGGGATGCGTTCCAGCTGATCTGAATCGTACCATCTCTCAGCCTTACCAGAGCCTTCGGTGCAGACATGCTCTGGCACAAGCCAGGTCAATATTCCGAGATGGTGGCTAAGGGTCTTTTCTCCCCAACTAGGCATCCGCATTTGCGGGGAACATAGACATCATTCGACCTGGGCAGATAGCGGCGCATTCTTGTGGACATTGATCGGTTGATCATAAATCGAAGAGCCTAAAGGCCAGTGACCTATGTGGACATCAATTTTGGACATCCATGCGGTCATATGAACAAACCCACACGTGGATCTCCTTCCGATGGGAACCACGCCGACTGCCCTATCCGGTCTGGTTGGTGCTTGGGGAAGCGACGGCCCTTTTTCGGGTCCTCGGACGGACATCATTGCCGGGGGGGCAGGCCACTGGACTGGAGCGGACGGCGAGGGTCAATGGGATCGCTGCGCTGGCCACCATGGAGGGGAATACCCTAACGCATGTACAGGTGGCCCAATGCCTCGCCGGTGGGATCGATCTGCCGCCCTCCCATGCCTACTTGGGACAGGAGGTCCAGAACTTGGGGAAAGCCCTGAGTTGGACCCAGGATCGGCTGCGGGCGGGCGACCGGCAATTCAGCCCGTGGAGCGTCCAGCTATTGAATGCCCAAGTGCTCAAAGGTCTACCCTGGGACGAAGAGACGTCTCCGGGAGAGTACAGGTCCTCCAGACGGGTCACGACAGTTCAAGAGGGCGCTCCTCCTGAGGACATCGCATACCTCATCGAACGGCTGTGCGAGTGGCTGACCGCCGAACGCTTCACGCCAGAACACGAAGAAGAGGCGGAAGCCTTCGGTCTGGTAAGGGCGATGCTGGCGCAGCTCTATCTGCTTTGGATCATGCCGTTCGCCGAGGGCAACACACGAACGGCTTGGCTGGTGACCGGCCAATTGCTGATGGAGGCCGGGGTTCCCTCCTTTGCTGTCCATCACTTCTTCAGTCACGCCGACCGCGTTCGACGCGTATGGGCGCGGGAGATCGCCTCCGCCGGTCGTGGACACGGTGACCCGGTCCCGTTCATCGCCTTCCTTTCACGCCTGCTGAGGGAATGTCTACTGAGTGCAGTCCAGGAAGTAGAGTTGGCGCAACGGGACGCGCTTCTGAGCGAACACCTGCATCGGCTGTTCGGAGCGGATCGATCGCCCAATGGCACCCGTCGAAAAAAACTGCTGGTCTCTTTGAACGAACAGGCCGGGGCTGTTCAGCAAGCCAACATCCCCAAACTCAATCCGGACCTGGCGGCGATCTACGCCCGGCTCGACCGGAAAACGCTGCTACGGGACATCCATCATTTGCAACAGCAAGGCTTGATCGAGCGGACGGTCGATGGATTGGTTCCTACGCCAACACCCCTCCGTGCGTTCAAGCCATTGCTGAGGGGCTGACGGAAAACCCGCTATCCTTGCGGCCGCTGCGCGCGATGCGGCACACCCCACCATGAGCCTTTCCTTGAACATCCTTCTCGCCGCCCGCATGGCCCTCCCTTTCGAACTACTGGAGGCCGAGGACACCACGAGCATCGACACCTCCGCCATGGACGTGGAGGCCATGATCCAACAGTACCAGGACTCGACCATCGCGGCTTTCAACTACCAGCGGGGTACGGTGCAACTGGAGAACGGTGTGGCCTCCCTGGTGCTTCCGGCAGGGTTCAAGTTCCTAGGGCAGGACCAGGGAACCCAGGTGGTGAGGGACCTATGGGGGAACAGGGATGCCGAGGGCATTCTCGGTGTCATTTTCCCGGAGAATGATGATCCCTTCTCCGATAGCTCGTACGCCTACGTCATCCAGTACGATGAGAGCGGCTATGTGGAGGATGACGATGCGGATGACATCGACTACGACGAAATGCTCGTGGAACTGCAGAAGGACGAAGCCCAGAACAATCAACAGCGGGCGGCCTTGGGGATGGAGCCCATGTACCTGATCGGGTGGGCGGCCCCGCCTTTCTACGACCAGGAGCGCAAAGTGCTGCACTGGGCCAAGGAGATCAAATTCGGCGACAGCGCGGAGGTCAATACGCTGAACTACAACGTGCGTGTGCTGGGCCGCAAGGGCGTGCTCATATTGAACGCCGTGGCGGCCATGAGCGAGTTGGAGATGGTCAAGCAGCACGTGCCCGAAGTGCTGAACATCGTGCAGTTCAACGACGGCTACAAGTACGAGCAGTTCGACAGCAGCGTGGACAAGGTGGCGGCCTACACCATCGGGGGCCTCGTGGCGGGCAAGGTGCTGGCCAAAGTGGGGATCCTCGCCGGGCTCGCGAAATTCGGCAAGGTGATCATTCTGGCTATCGCAGCGGCCGTTGGCGGTCTTTGGAAATTGATCACGGGCCGGAAGAAGAAGGACGAGGAGGTCCCACCGGCGACCACCTACAAGCCCTGATCGCGAAGGCTGGCAAGAACCTCGGCCGCTTGGCGACGGAGGTAGTCCACTGTTTGTCCGTTGCTGCGCATGGCGCGCAAGGAAGCCGAACCAGCGGACTTCGAGAGCTTTTCGCCGTTCGACTCCAGGATCAACGGATGGTGCAGGAACCGCACATCCAGGAAGACGGTCAGTCCCAGTAGCTGGGCCATGTGGGTCTGACAGGCGGTGGAGGGCAGCAGGTCCTCCCCACGAACGATATGTGTGATGCCGAAGTCGACATCATCTGCCAATGAGGTCACCTGATAGGCGGGCGAACCGTTCCGTTGCCGCAAAACCGGGTCTCGCATCGCTCGTCGCAGATCAACGCTCGCTTGGCCGTGTGGCCATGTCTTGAATGTCACGACACAAGGCTCAGGGATGATGAGCCGCCAGGTGGTATTCTCCGCATCGAACGACACAGGTCGATCACGGCACGAACAAATGTCGATCCGCGTTCGGGAGCAGGTACAGGCGTAAAGGTGCCCGGCGTCCTTCAGTGATACGAGCAGCCGTTCAGCCCGCTCGACGCGCAATGACTGCGACCAGTGGTGCTTGAGGTCATCAGCACTGCGCGGGCCAGTATCCCAGCTGACACCAAGTTGATCCAGTGACTCGAAAATATCCTCGATGTACTCCGGCCGCACGCGGGCCACATCGAGGTCATCAATGCGCAGCAGGATGCTCCCACCGGCTTCACGGGCCAGTTGATGGGTGATCAGGAAGTTCAGTGCGTTACCGGCATGCAGGAAACCGCTCGGGGTGGGAGCGATGCGGGTGCGGAGGCTGTTCATTCCGCCGTGTGCGCCATGGAAAATAAGTGCCCAGGGCGGGACTTGAACCCGCAAGGCCCTTGCGGGCCAAGGGATTTTAAGTCCCTCGTGTATACCATTTCACCACCTGGGCAGAATCCATGGACCGCCCGAAAATACCGACGCCCCCTTCCGGAGGCGTCTTCTGAGCGAGAAACGGGACTCGAACCCGCGACCCCGACCTTGGCAAGGTCGTGCTCTACCAACTGAGCTA
>CAZYPC010000171.1:0-6804 GCA_964649165.1 uncultured Chryseobacterium sp. | reverse complement strand
TTCGTCGATCCCACCCTCCCCCTCACCGAACTCGTGGAACGCGTTCGCCTGGAGCGCACACGCTGATCCCCGGACAAGCCCCCCATCACACCATTCATTCCGATCCCATGCGCCTCTTCACCCACCAACTGCACGCCCCGGCCTCCAACCGCACCATGGTACCGCCGCCTTCGATGTGGCGCGAACTGCGCGAACGGCTCGACCGTCTTTCCAACAGCACGGCGAAGGAGCGGCGCCTGCGCATCCACGGGCATGTGGACGTTCCCGAAAGCGACGTCAGCTGTGCGCTCTGCGTAGTGGTGAACGGCCAACTCAAGCGCGTGCGGGACATCAAAGGGAACGGCGCCTTCAAGCTGGACCTGCCGGCTACGGAGCATGTCCGGTTGGTCTTCATCCAATTCGGCTACCTGCCACGCGTGATGGAGATCCGGCCGTCGGCGGGTACAGGCAACGGTTCCCAGCGCCTTGACCTGCGCGTGAACCTGACCCGCAGCACCAACATCGGCGGGACGCGCCTGATGCCCCTGCGCGAACGCATCACGCTGAGCCATGGCCGAGGTCCCGTTCTCGTGGAGTATGACCGCGAGCCGCGTCCGGCACAGCACGATGACTTCTGGCCACTGCTGAAACGCGCGAGCTGAGAGCCTCTTTCCGCACAGCCCGCAGGCCGCACCAGCCGACCTTCGCGGACCGGCGTCACGGGTCATGCTACCTTGGGGACTTGTCCCGGACATTGAACGCCATGCGATCGCCGCTGATCCTGTTCCTCCTTTACATGCTGGTGGCGCCGATCGCGCGCGCTTCCGATGACCCGTACCTGGATTCGCTCTGGGCCGCTTACAACACGCCCGGACAGACCGCTGAACAACGGCTGCGCACGCTGCACGAGATCGTGGATCAGGCGCGCTATGACCATCCCGATTCAGCGCATGCGCTGGCCGACGACCTGTTGCGACAGGCCACCGCGATCGGCAACGCCGACCTGATCGCGCTGGCGCACCGAGACCTGGGCGGCATCCTGGAGACCGAGCGCGACAATGCCGGTGCCCTGCGCGAGTTCCGCCTGTCCATCGCCATCTGGCGGACCGTGGGCGACAGTGCGGCGAGGCGAGGGATCGCCACGGCGTTGAACTCCATGGGGATCATCCACAAGAACGCCGGCCGTCTGGATTCCGCCCTCGCGCTCTACCGGCAGAGCATGGCCATGCAGATAGGGATGCGCGATACCGCCGGACTCGTTTACGCCCACGCCAGCATCGCCCGCGTACACGAGGTGCAGGGGCAGGAAGACAGTGCTCTCTACCACTATACCCGTAGCGGCGAGCTTGCCCGCATCGTGGGGAACGAGCGCATGGTAGGCGCCAGCGCGGGCAACCGCGCGAACGTGCTGGAGCGCATGGGACGCATCGGTCCCGCTATAGACCTGGCTTACGAATGCCTCGCCATCATGGAGAAGCTCGGCAACGAGCGCGGCGTGGCGACCACCCTCACCACGCTCAGCAGCCTGGCCGATCTGCAGGGCGACCGGACCGGGGCGCTCGCCACCATGCGCCGCGCCAATGCACTCTACACCAAAGTGGGTTACAAACAAGGCATGATGACCTCCGGACGGGCCATCGGGAGCATGCTGCTGACCATGGACAAAGCGGACAGTTCCGTGATCATCCTGGAGAACGTCCTCGCACTCGAGCGCGAACTCGATGCCAAGGATATCATGGGCAGCACGTTGAACAGGCTCGGCGAAGCCTACCTGAAAACAGGTCGACATGACGATGCCCGGAAGATGCTCCAAGAGAGCCTGTCCATCTCACGGTCCATGCAGGATGACCTGACCGCTTCGGAGTCGCAGGCGCTGATCGGCGAAACGGAGATCGATGCCGGAAAACACGCGCAGGCCTTACGCGCCTGCCAGGAAGGTCTGGCCCTGGCCGTGAAACTCGGCGCTCTGAGCGAGCGCGGGATGAACTGCAAATGCCTGTACCGCGCGCACAAGGCGCTCGGTCATGGCTTGGAGGCCGTGCGCTACCTGGAAGAGTACCACGCCACAGAGGACAGCCTGGTGAGCGAACGCAACGCGCAGGAGGTCACCCGGCGCGACCTGCAGTACACCTTCGGCAAGCAGCAGCTCGCCGACAGCCTCCGTTACGAGAACGACCGCATGATGGCCGCCCTGAGGGCTGATGAGAAGATGAAGAGCGCCCGGGCGAAATACCTGCTGATCGGCGCTGCCACCCTCATCCTCATCCTCGGGCTCATCGGCTATTTCATCAGCGACCGCAGGCGCCGCAAGGCGCGCTTCGAGAAGGACGCCGCGCAACTCGAGACCCAGGCCCTTCGTTCGCAGATGAACCCGCACTTCATCTTCAACGCGCTCAACTCCATCAATGCGTTCGTGCGCGAGAACGACAGCGATCGCGCTTCGGCCTACCTCAGCAAGTTCGCCCGGCTCATGCGACTGGTCCTGGAGAACTCCCGGCAGGCCGAAGTACCCTTGAAGGATGATCTCGAAGCCCTCGACCTGTACCTGAACCTGGAACGCGCACGTGGCGGGGACAAGTTCGACTACGCCATAAACGTGGACCCCACGATCGACCAGGAGGATGTGTTCGTACCACCCCTGGTGATCCAGCCATTCGTGGAGAACGCTATCTGGCACGGCATGGCGGGAAAAGCTGGCAAAGGCAATATCACCCTGAGCGTGACGCGGCGCGGCGAAGAACTCGTCATGGCCATCGAGGACGACGGTGTGGGCCGCAACGCGCCCAAGCCGACGAACACCGGCCTCCCGAAGAAGAGCTCGCTGGCCACTACCATCACCCAGGCACGCCTGGACCTGGTGCAGAAGCAGAAGGGGAAACCGGCCGGGTTCAAAGTGATCGACCTGGCCCAAGGGACACGGGTGGAGGTGAGCCTGCCGATCGGGGAGGCGGCGTAGCTTTCCGGTCCGGCAATTATTCTGAAAACATGCTGTGCTCAAGGCTTGCATTATTACTATGCTCGTCCATGATGGTCTTGGTCATGTCCCGTGGGGTGGTGTCGGCCAATGACACCCTATTGATCAGAGACAAGGCGCAGATCAACAAGCTTGCCGAGTTGAGCCTTGCTCAGTTCTCTTCCGTCCTGAATGCGATAGCCGAAATCGACCTCGATAGCGAGGGGGACCTTGAGGACGCTCGTGTCTTGATTGATGCGGTCTGTACCGGGGACTTGGCGCTCTTCTCAGGACCCGATGCGATCATTCAGGACAACATCCAAAATGACTTCCGTGGAGAAAGGCCATCAGACCTGAAAGTCAAAACCTATCTCGAAGATGTGATCCTCTTCTATCAGCGGGATCAGGAACGACCCATCGTATTCACTCCTATCGCATTCGCTGAACCCAAGACCACCAGTTCCGGTGTCACATTGACGAAAATCCTTTACGACGCTTATTGGCCAGGGACGCACCGGATCACTTCCAAGACGTACACGAAGCACCGAAGAGTCATGTATTTCATTGTATCCAGGACCCCGAACCTGAACTGGTCCGTACGGATCGCAACTGATGATTTTTTCGACGAAGCGGTAGGATTCAGGTCGTTCATACCCAGTGCGCCTGTCCCGTCGCGGACCACCGCTCCACGTGATACCGCGCGGCTATCGGCCGGTTCGAACTCTTTATCACTTGCAAGTCGGTCCTCCGGTTCGATGAGGGTTCCAGCGCTGGAGTACGAGCGGGTTATCAAAAATGGCCAGAGAGCCTATGACGAAGGAAAGTTCGCCGCGGCAGTCGATTCGTTCCGCAAGGCGATGAACATGGATCCAACATCGATCGAGCCTCTTGCTTTCATCAACAAAGCTCAAGAGGAGCTCATGATAAGTGCGCGCCTTAGCCATGAAAAGGAGATCTGGAGAGCAAAGAGCTCAGCACAAACACAACGTCAGCGATATCTGACGACCGGTGTAGTAACGCTCTTTGTGTTCGGGGTTACCACGGCGCTCCTGTTGATGGACCGAAAGAGGCGCAGAGACCGCTTCGAAAGGGACGCAGCCCAATTCGAGACCCAGGCCCTCCGCTCGCAGATGAACCCGCACTTCATCTTCAACGCCCTCAACTCTATAAACGCCTTTGTCCAGAAGAATGACAGTCACCAGGCTTCGGCCTACCTCAGCAAGTTCGCCCGGCTCATGCGACTGGTCCTGGAGAACTCCCGGCAGGCCGAAGTACCCTTGAAGGATGATCTCGAAGCCCTCGACCTGTACCTGAACCTGGAACGCGCACGTGGCGGGGACAAGTTCGACTACGCCATAAACGTGGACCCCACGATCGACCAGGAGGATGTGTTCGTACCACCCCTGGTGATCCAGCCATTCGTGGAGAACGCTATCTGGCACGGCATGGCGGGAAAAGCTGGCAAAGGCAATATCACCCTGAGCGTGACGCGGCGCGGCGAAGAACTCGTCATGGCCATCGAGGACGACGGTGTGGGCCGCAACGCGCCCAAGCCGACGAACACCGGCCTCCCGAAGAAGAGCTCGCTGGCCACTACCATCACCCAGGCACGCCTGGACCTGGTGCAGAAGCAGAAGGGGAAACCGGCCGGGTTCAAAGTGATCGACCTGGCCCAAGGGACACGAGTGGAGGTGAGCCTGCCGATCGGGGAGGCGGCGTAGGGACACGGATAAACCCTCTTGACGTGACGCGGAGCCTACTTCTCATGGCAGGAATAAGCGCCTGCTTTTGCTCTGCTCAGGACGCCGAGCGCTTTGAAGGTCTTGAAGTGGCCTTGCTTTCAACGGTCGACGATTCCGCTAAGGTGCGCCTGCTACTTGAACTGGCAGACCGTCTTGACAACACAGAACCAGAGAAGGCTCTTGCATATACACTTCAAGGACTCAGCCTTTGTGAACGCCATCACTGGGACGCACAGCTAGCCGAATTCCAACTAGAGGTCATCTTCCTCTATCGTCGGCCGCTCGTGAACTATCCCAAGGCGATCGCACAGGCGCAAGCGCTGATGGAAACCTCACACACGCTGCACAGTGATAGATATCGGGCGGAAGCGCTGGCGGAGTTCGGGATCATTTTCAAAGAGATGAACGACTTCAGCAAGGCCATCGAGCATCTGGACAGTTCGTTGCGCATTTGTCGTCGGATCCACTATGCTACCGGCGTGGGGGATTGCCTGCGTTTCCTCGCCCACTCACATCTGTCGCTGAATGATACGACAGCCGCACGCACCTGCTTTGAGCAGAATGTCAAGGAGATGCTGGCCTATGGTGATAGTACACAACTTTGCAACGCGATCATCGATCTCGCAGGATTCCACCTGAGCAGGTCGGGACCTGAAACGGCCTTGACACATCTTAGCCGGGCGATCCGCATCGCACAGCTCCGCAGTCGGCCGGAAACGATCACCTCCCACGGGGAGGTGGGTCGAGTACAATTCCATGCCATCGAAGCCATGATCGGCCTGCAACTGGCACGTGCGGATAGAGCCGGGGCCCGTCACTACGCCGACAGCTTGCTGCTTCGTGCCCGGGAATGGGATGATGATGGTCAGTTGCTGAGGGCTTACAGAATATCGGGCCAGGCGCTCGAACTGAATGGAAGAACCTTGCTCGCCATTGAGCGATACGACAGTTCGCTGATGCTGGCCGTTGATCTCAACAATCGCCATGAAGAAGCGCTGTGCCTCGAGCGGCTCTTTCAGGCTTACGAGTCCGTCGGTGACCAGGCCAACGCCTTGAGATCCATCCGAAGGCTTATGATCCTCAAGGACTCCTTGCAAGCAGCGGAAAAGGATGTTGAAGCCACGCGCATTATTTCCCGGATGGACCTGGCGCAACGCACCCTTGCCGACAGCCTTGCCCACGCCCACGAACTCACACTCAAGAATGCCGAGGTCCGCAAGCAGAAGCTCGTCCGTAACGGCTTCGTCGGTGGCTTCGCACTTGTTGCCCTCTTCGCCGCGGTCTTCCTGTTCCAACGCAACCGCATCGGCACGGAGAAGAAGCGCAGCGATGAGTTGCTGCTCAACATCCTGCCTGCGGAAGTCGCGGAGGAGTTGAAGGAGAACGGCTCGGCGAAGGCGCGGGAATTCGAGCGGGCCACCATCCTCTTCACCGACTTCAAAGGGTTCACCTCCATCAGCGAACAACTGACGCCGGCCGAACTCGTTGACGAGCTGAACACGTGCTTCATGGTCTTCGACAGGATCGTCACCCAGCGGGGCATCGAGAAGATCAAGACCATCGGCGACGCGTACATGGCCGTGGGTGGACTACCGGACCCGAGAACTTCCACGGCGGCGGACGTGGTACATGCGGCGTTGGAGATGCAGGACTTCATGACCGCCCGGAAGGCGGAGCGGGACGCGCAAGGCTTGCCTGCCTTCCAGATGCGTGCCGGCATCCACACGGGTCCGGTGGTGGCCGGGATCGTCGGCGTGAAGAAGTTCGCCTACGACATCTGGGGCGATACGGTGAACACCGCGAGCCGCCTCGAGAGCAGTGGCGAGGTGGGCCGCGTGAACATCAGTGAAGCGACCTATCGGTTGGTTGTCGGCTGTCAGTTGCCGGTTGTCGGTCAGGATCACAGCAGCCAGACAACAGTCAACGGCCAACCAACAACTGACAACCGGCAACTGACAACCGACAACCGACAACCGTTCCGATTCACCCCCCGTGGCACCATTCCCGCCAAGGGCAAGGGAGAGTTGTCCATGTACTTCGTGGACCGCGTTCCCACAGGCTGAGGGGCTGTTCTGTCCACCTGCTCAAGCGGTCCGTCCACTTGTTCATCGGCGCGCGCCGCTGTGGGGC
>CAZYPC010000170.1:0-6835 GCA_964649165.1 uncultured Chryseobacterium sp. | reverse complement strand
AAAGGGACAAGCCGCACGTCAACATCGGCACCATCGGCCACGTTGACCATGGCAAAACCACCCTCACCGCAGCGATCACCACCGTTCTCGCCTCCAAGGGCCTGAGCGAAGTGCGCAGCTTCGACTCGATCGACAACGCGCCCGAGGAAAAAGAGCGCGGTATCACCATCAACACCGCCCACGTGGAGTATTCGACGGCCAACCGTCACTACGCTCACGTTGACTGCCCGGGCCACGCTGACTATGTGAAGAACATGGTGACGGGTGCCGCCCAGATGGACGGTGCCATCCTCGTGGTTGCCGCTACGGACGGTCCCATGCCCCAGACCCGCGAGCACATCCTGCTCGGCCGTCAGGTAGGCGTGCCCAAGATCGTGGTGTTCATGAACAAGGTGGACAGCGTCGATGACGTCGAACTGCTCGACCTCGTTGAAATGGAGATCCGCGAACTGCTGACCTTCTACCAATACGATGGCACCAACACCCCGGTTATCCGTGGTAGCGCCCTCGGCGCCCTGAACGGAGAGCCGAAGTGGGTGGACACCGTGATGGCACTGATGGATGCGGTCGACACCTGGATCCCGGTTCCTCCCCGCGAGACCGAGAAGCCCTTCCTGATGAGCGTTGAAGACGTGTTCTCCATCACCGGCCGCGGTACTGTGGCTACCGGCCGTATCGAGACCGGCGTGGTGAAGGTGGGTGACAACGTGGAGATCATCGGTATGCAAGAGCAGAAGATGACCAGCACCTGCACGGGTGTGGAAATGTTCCGCAAACTGCTCGACCGCGGTGAGGCGGGTGACAACTGCGGTATCCTGCTCCGCGGTATCGAAAAAGACCAGATCCGTCGCGGTATGGTGATCGCGGCCCCGGGCAGCATCACCCCCCACACCGAGTTCAAGGGTGAGATCTACGTACTGAAGAAAGAGGAAGGTGGCCGTCACACACCCTTCCACAACAAGTACCGCCCCCAGTTCTACTTCCGCACCACGGACGTAACGGGCGAGATCACGATGGAGGCCGGCCGTGAGATGATCATGCCGGGCGACAACGTCAGCATCACCGTGAAACTGATCGTTCCGATCGCCATGGACAAGGGTCTGCGTTTCGCCATCCGCGAGGGTGGTCGTACCGTGGGTGCCGGCCAGGTGACCGAGATCATCAAGTAAGGAACATAGACCAATGGAGGCAGGGCCGTCCCGACTTGTCGGGACGGCCTTCGCCGCCGAAAAGAGAGACGAACAGGGATCCTTACGGGTGTAGCTCAATTGGTAGAGCGAAGGTCTCCAAAACCTTAGGCTGCGGGTTCGATTCCTGCCACCCGTGCCAACAGAACAACGATCGACGTGGCAAGCTTGAAAACATACTTCGCCGAGAGCTACAACGAGCTCGTGAACAAGGTGAGCTGGCCCACCTGGAAGGAACTCCAGAGCAGTGCCATCATCGTGTTGTTCACGGCGCTGCTCATCGCGCTCATCGTTTTCGTGATGGACTTCGTGTTCGGCGTGAACGATGTGGGGGCTTGGAAGGGTATGCTCGGTTTCTTCTACAAATTCATGGGCAATTGACCATGGCGACCACGGCGACCTCGACCAAGAAATGGTATGTCCTCCGCGCCATCTCCGGCAAGGAGAAGAAGGTGAAGGAGGTGATCGACACGGAAGTGCGCCGGTCCAACATGGGTACCTATATCAGTCAGGTGCTCATTCCCATGGAGAAGCGCTTCCTCATAAAGGATGGCAAGAAAGTGAGCAAGGAGCACAACATGCTGCCGGGCTACGTCCTGCTGGAAGCCGACCTCACCGGCGAGATCGCGCACATGCTGAAACAACTCCCGAACGTGATCGGGTTCCTCGGAGCCGAGAAGGGGGGGGAGCCCGTGCCGATGCGCATCAGTGAGGTGAACCGCATCCTCGGCAAGGTGGACGAGATGGCCGAGACCGGCGAGGTGAACCACAACCCCTTCCATATCGGTGAGAGCGTGAAGGTGATCGATGGTCCGTTCAACACCTTCACCGGCATCATCGAGGAGATCAACGAGGAGAAAAAGAAGCTCAAGGTGATGGTGAAGATCTTCGGCAGGAAGACGCCGCTCGAACTGAGCTTCATGCAAGTGGAAAAGGAGGTATAACCTGAACTGTAACTGCGACCCATCGGGTCGCCTTGATCGGAAAGAGAAAAACCGTCCGAGCCGACCGGGAGGAAGGCGCTAACAAGGACACAAAACCGGAAGAATGGCAAAGGAGATAAGCGGCCTGGTTAAACTCCAGGTCAAAGGCGGGGCAGCGAACCCCGCACCCCCGATCGGCCCCGCACTCGGCGCCAAGGGTGTGAACATCATGGAGTTCTGCAAGCAGTTCAACGCTCGCACGCAGGACAAGGCAGGCAAGGTCCTCCCCGTGGTGATCACGGTCTACAGCGACAAAAGCTTCGACTTCATCATCAAGACCCCGCCTGCGGCTGTTCAGCTGATGGACGCGGCCAAGGTGAAGGGCGGTAGCGGCGTTCCGCAGACCAAGAAGGTGGGCAGCGTTACGTGGGATCAGGTGAAAGCCATCGCCACGGACAAGATGCCCGACCTGAACTGCTTCACCATCGAGAGCGCCATGAGCATGGTGGCCGGTACGGCCCGCAGCATGGGCATCACGGTGCAAGGCGAAAGTCCCCTCAAGAAATAACCCGGACAGCCATGGCAAACCTGACCAAGAAGCGCAAGGCCGCCGAGAGCAAGTTCGACGGGACCAAGCTGTACGACCTGGCCCAAGCGGCGCAGATCGTGAAACAAGTGAGCACGACCAAGTTCGACGCCACCGTGGACATCGCTGTCCGCCTCGGTGTGGATCCGAAGAAGAGCACGGAAATGGTGCGTGGCACCGTGAGCCTGCCGCATGGCACGGGCCGCACGGTGAACGTGCTGGTGCTGGCCGATCCCGCCAAGTGCGAGGAGGCCCTCGCCGCCGGTGCCGATATGGCCGGTCTCGACGAGTACGTGGAGAAGATCAAGGGCGGCTGGACGGCCGTTGACGTGATCATCTGCACGCCCGCTGTGATGGCCAAGGTCGGTGCGCTGGGCCGTGTGCTCGGTCCCCGCGGCCTGATGCCCAACCCCAAGACCGGTACCGTGACCATGGACGTGGCCAAGGCCGTGAAGGAGGTGAAGGCCGGTAAGATCGACTTCAAGGTGGACAAGGCCGGTATCATCCACGCGGTGATCGGCAAGGCCTCCTTCGACGCCGTGAAACTGAGCGAGAACGCCAACGAGCTGCTGCAGACCCTGGTGAAGCTGAAGCCCAGCACCGCCAAGGGAGCCTACATCAAGAGCATCACCGTGAGCAGCACGATGAGCCCCGCCGTAAAAGTGGACACCCGCGTGGTGACCGTTGCTTAACCCTTAGATACAGAGACCAATGGCAACCCGCGCAGAGAAAGACGCAGCGATCCTCGAACTCGTCGAGGACATCAAGGGCACCAACGTGCTCTACCTCGCCGATGCGAGCGCCCTGAACAGTGAGGCCACGGCCAACCTCCGCCGTGCCTGCTTCAATGGTGGCGTGCGCATGAAGGTGGTGAAGAACACCCTCCTGCAGAAGGCCATGGAGCGCATCGAGGACAAGGACTACAGCGCCCTGTTCCCCACGCTCGCCGGCCAGACCGCGATCATGATGTCCGAGAAGGGCAACGCTCCGGCGAAGCTCATCCAGGAATTCCGCAAGAAGCATCCCGCACCGAAGGATGTGGTGCCCAAGCCCCAGCTGAAGAGCGCCTGGATCGATCAGGCCGTTTTCGTCGGCGACAATCAACTGGCCGTTCTGGCCACGCTCAAGGGCAAGGAGGAACTCATCGGCGAGATCATCACCCTGCTCCAGAGCCCGATCAAGAACGTCATCGGTTCGCTGCAAGGCGGCGGTGGCCAGAAGATCGCTGGACTCGTCAAGGCCCTCGAAGAGCGCGCCTCGGCATAAACAGATACCGAGGGCATCCGCCGTGCGGCGGATGCCCCGACAAACTCGTTACGCACACGTCAGCTTCCCTCGACAAACGCAAGTAACAACCCTAGAAAGATGGCAGATATCAAAGCCCTTGGCGACCAGCTCGTCAGCCTCACCGTGAAGGAGGTGAGCGAACTCGCCAATTACCTGAAGGACGAGTACAAGATCGAACCCGCAGCTGCCGCTGTGGCCATGGTGGCCGGTGGTGGAGCAGCCGGTGGCGGTGCCGCCGCTGCTGAGGAGAAGACCTCCTTCGACGTGATCCTGAAGTCCGGTGGAGCCAACAAGCTCGCCGTTGTGAAACTGGTGAAGGAACTCACCGGTCTCGGACTGAAGGAGGCGAAGGACCTCGTGGACGGCGCTCCGAAGCCGCTGAAGGAAGGTGTCTCGAAAGAGGACGCCAACACCCTGAAGCAGCAACTCACGGAAGCCGGTGCCGAAGTTGAGATCAAGTAAGTCCCTCGACGCGAATTGACCATCCGGTCCCCGATGCCCTGAAAAACGGGCATCGGGGGCGCCGGGTGGATCGTGTCTTTCCATAGGCACCTCCCGCACCCGCTCATCAGGGGTACCACTGATGAAAGAAAGTCGCCCGTCGTCCGTTCGTTCATTCCCGATCCCCCAGCAGCATCCATGGCCCAGGCGAAGAACCCCGCGCGCAAGAGCAAGCGTATCGATTTCGGATCCATCCACCTTCCGGCTACCTACCCGGACTTCCTCGACATCCAGCTGAAGAGCTTCCAGGAGTTCTTCCAGATCGAGACCCTCCCCGAGAACCGGGACAATGAGGGACTCTACAAGGTGTTCATGGAGAACTTCCCCATCACGGACACCCGCAACCAGTTCGTGCTGGAGTTCCTTGATTATTTCGTTGACCCCCCCCGCTACAGCATCGATGAGTGCATCGAGCGTGGCCTCACCTATAGCGTGCCCCTCAAGGCCAAACTGAAACTCTATTGCACGGACCCCGAGCACGAGGATTTTGAGACCATCGTGCAGGATGTGTACCTGGGGCAGATCCCCTACATGACGCCGAAAGGCTCGTTCGTTGTGAACGGTGCCGAGCGCGTGATCGTGAGCCAGCTGCACCGCAGCCCCGGCGTGTTCTTCGGCCAGAGCCGCCATGCCAACGGCACCAAGCTGTACAGCGCCCGTGTCATCCCCTTCAAGGGTTCCTGGATCGAATTCGCCACGGACATCAACGGGGTGATGTACGCCTACATCGACCGGAAGAAAAAGCTGCCGGTGACCACCCTGCTGCGCGCCATCGGCTTCGAGAGCGACAAGCAGATCCTCGAGATCTTCGGCCTGGCCGACGAGATCAAGGTGACCAAGGCCAACCTGAAGGAGAGCGTGGGCCGCAAGCTCGCTGCCCGCGTGCTGAAGAGCTGGGTGGAGGATTTCGTGGACGAGGACACCGGCGAGGTGGTGAGCATCGAGCGTAACGAAGTGCTGATCGATCGCGAAACGGTGATCGAAGAGCATCACGTCGACCAGATCGCCGAGAGCGGCGCGAAGACCGTGATCCTGCACAAGGCCGGTGTGAACGCCGCGGACTATGCGCTGATCTACAACACGCTGCAGAAGGATACCTCGAACTCCGAGAAGGAGGCCGTGGAGGTGATCTACCGCCAGCTGCGCAACGCCGAGCCACCCGATCTGGAAACGGCTCGTGGTGTCATCGACAAGCTGTTCTTCAGCGAGCAGCGTTACGACCTCGGCGAAGTGGGCCGCTACCGCATCAACAAGAAGCTGGGTCTCGAGAGCGAGCTCAGCGTGCGCGTGCTCACCAAGGAGGATATCATCTGCATCATCAAGTACCTGATCGAGCTGGTGAACTCCAAGGCCGATGTGGACGACATCGACCACTTGAGCAACCGCCGCGTCCGCACTGTGGGCGAGCAGCTCTACACCCAGTTCGGCGTAGGCCTGGCCCGCATGGCCCGCACCATCCGCGAGCGCATGAACGTGCGCGACAACGAGGTGTTCACCCCGACCGACCTGATCAACGCCAAGACCCTGAGCTCGGTGATCAACTCGTTCTTCGGAACGAACCAGCTGAGCCAGTTCATGGACCAGACCAACCCGCTGGCCGAGATCACCCACAAGCGCCGCCTCTCGGCACTTGGACCCGGAGGTCTCAGCCGCGAGCGCGCAGGCTTCGAGGTCCGCGACGTGCACTACACGCACTACGGCCGCCTCTGCACCATCGAGACGCCTGAAGGACCGAACATCGGTCTGATCAGCTCGCTGTGCGTGTACAGCAAGATCAACAACCTCGGCTTCATCGAAACGCCCTACCGCTCCGTGAAGGAGGGCAAGGTGGACGTGAAAGGTGACGTCACCTACCTGAGCGCCGAGGAAGAGGACAACAAGGTGATCGCCCAGGCGAACGCCAAAGTGAACGACGACGGCAGCTTCGACACCAAGCGTGTGAAGGCCCGCCAGATGGGCGACTTCCCCGTGGTGGAGCCGAAGGAACTCGAACTGATGGACGTGGCCCCGAACCAGATCGCTTCGATCGCGGCGTCACTGATCCCCTTCCTGGAGCACAACGACGCCAACCGCGCGCTGATGGGCTCCAACATGATGCGTCAGGCCGTTCCGCTCATGCGTCCGGAAGCTCCGGCCGTGGGTACCGGCCTGGAAGAACTCGTTGCTCGCGACAGTCGCGTGCTCCTCACCGCTGAAGGTGAAGGCACGGTGAAAGTCGTGGACGCCGACCGTATCGTGATCGACTACAAGCGCAACGAGGACGAGCGCACGGTGAGCTTCGATGGTGATGAGAAGGAGTACAAGATCACCAAGTTCATGAAGACCAACCAGAGCACCTGCATGAACCTGCG
>CAZYPC010000169.1:0-7007 GCA_964649165.1 uncultured Chryseobacterium sp. | reverse complement strand
TAGGCCAGGCTGTAGCCATCGGGCGTGTTGCTGTCGCCGTTCGGGGTAGCGGTCAGGGTGACTTCACCGGTCGTGTTGCAGATATCGCTGCCGCCAGAAAGTGTACCCGCAATGGGGTTGATCACATTCGTGACCCCTCCGGCCACATCCAGCGCTGCGCAGATCGCTCCACCGCCCTGGACGAGCAGGCCGTTCACATCAAAGCCGGTGGTCACGCCAGGCACAACGATGGACAGGTCCAACGTGGCCGGGTCGTAGACCAAGGTGTGGATGGTGTACAGCCCGGGAGCGGTCACGATGAAGTTGGGCGTTTCGCTGACCTGCTCGATGACCAGGCCGCTACCGGAGGTGAGCACGTACAGGATCTGGGATCCGGCAGGGACGACCGGAGGCACATCGACCGTGGCGATCAGATTCGCGGACACGCCATCGAAACAGATCAACGGTTTGGCGATCGCGAGTTTTCCGGCGTCGGCATCGCATGGCGCGCTCACTGTCACGGAGTAATCCTCCACCTCGCCAACCGACCAGTTCGCGCAGGCCGCGCGATAGGAGAACGCGCTCATGTTCACGCGCATGCGGGTGGTGCCTGCCAGCGCGCCCGAGGGCACGGTGATGGCTGCCGTTTCGGCACCGAAGCCGGTCTGCTGCACCATCCGTTCGTCCGCGGAGAACGTGCCGTCCTGGTTCCAGTCGATCCACACACGCCAACGGTAACGCAGGAAGAACGGCCCGTTCGGGTCGAGGTCGATCGAATAGCTCGAGCCCGGGTCCACGACCGCGTTCAGGGCAGTGAAGTCTGCGTAGCCGTCGTTGTCACCGGACGTGTTGTCGATGGTGGCGAAGGCGACGCGGTCGATGTTGAAGGTGTTGCCGTTGCCTCCGTCGCTGGCGCAATAGGTCTGCGCGGAGGCGGAGGCGGTCATCAGCGCTAGGGCCGCTGCGCCCCAGAGCTTTCGTGCCCACCTCTTGGGTGTTGGCCAACTGTTGCTTCCGGTCATTGTGGTAGGGTTTGAGGTTGTTCGAGGGGTTTTGTTCAATGTCAGATCGAAAAGCATGAACAGATCAATATCCTGAATGGTTCGCAGGTCGGAAAAAAAGATCCGCTGGGGCAGGCCCTGGGCGAACGGAAACCCTGTGTTGAACGATCGTTAATCGGCCTCGAGCCCGCGTGGATGCCTATCTATCATTGCGGCATGCGTCGGCGCACCCTCGGTACCATCGTGCTGCTCGCCCTCTTGAGCATGACCGGCGTGGTGCTCACGCAGTACATCTGGCTCCGTCGCGCGCAGCAGTACCAGAGCGAGCAGGTGCAGTTGCAGAAGCAACAGGCCGCGCAGCTCGACAAGCAGTTCAACGATCGTGTGGTGATCGCCCTCACGGACGTTACGGAGCGCATCCTGTCCATCAACCGCGATCCGAGCGACCTGTTCGATGCCGTCAAGCAGATCAGCCCGAACTACTTCACGGTAACCATCAATGACACGATCCATCCTTACCTGCTCGAGGAACTGCTGAAGCACGAGTTCGAGCGCCGAGGCATCAGTGACGCTTTCGAGTACGGGATCTACGATTGCTTCACCGACAGCATCGTGTACGGGAACTACGTGAGCGTGAAGGACAGCGGCATGGCCGACACGGCAACGCACAGCGACCTGCCGAAATTGGACAAGGACGGCCACTATTTCGGGGTGAACTTCCCGCGCCGCGAGACAAGCATCTGGATGCCGGAGCAGAGCGGAACGATCACCTGGATCTACCCGGCCATCGTCACGGTGATCGTCTTCGCGTTCTTCGCCTACAGCGTGTGGGTGATCCTTCGGCAGAAGCGCATCGGCCAGATGAAGAACGACTTCATCGGCAACATGACGCACGAACTGAAGACACCGATCAGCACCATCGCGCTCAGCAGTGAGGTACTCAGTGATCCGGACATCGTGAAGGAGCCGGAGCGGTTGAAGAGCTACGCCAACATCATCCGCACGGAGAACGAACGCCTGCGCACCCAGGTCGAACGCGTCCTGCAGTTGAGCACGTTGGACAGAGGTGAGCTGCACTTGAAGCGCGAGCCTGTGGACATGCACAGGGTGTTGCGGGATGTAGCCACCTCATTCCGCGTGCAGTTGAACGAGCGCGGCGGTGAGCTCGCCATCGATGAACGGGCCACGGAAGCCGTTGTGACAGGCGACCCCGTACACCTGACCAACGCCGTGTTCAATCTGGTTGACAACGCGGTGAAGTACTCGCCGGAGAAGCCGATGGTCACCGCAAGCACATCGAATGATGGTCGCTGGTTACGTCTCGCAGTGAAGGACAACGGCATCGGCATCAAGCGCGAGGACGTGAAGCACATCTTCGAACGCTTCTATCGTGTACACACCGGCAATGTGCACAACGTGAAGGGCTTCGGGCTCGGATTGCACTACGTGGATGAGATCGTCCGCGCGCACGGCGGTCGCATCACGGTGGACAGCGAACCGGGGCGTGGAAGTACATTCACCATTGAGCTACCTGTGGGATGAAGTTGATGGTTGTCGGTTGTCTGTTGTCCGGCTGCCGATGCGGTACGGGTACCAACACACCGGACGACCGACAACCGACAACCGACAACCGACACCTGACAACCAGATCATGAGCGACAACAAAGGCAACATCCTTCTTGTGGAGGACGATCAGAACCTCGGCTTCGTCGTGCAGGACGCGCTGAAGCGCAAAGGGTACACCGTGCATCTATGCCGCGATGGCAAGGAGGGGCTGAAATACTTCAATGAACACGCCTACGACATCTGCGTGCTGGATGTGATGTTACCGCACAAGGACGGATTCAGCCTGGCGGAGGACATCCGCCTCACCGACCAGAAGATCCCGATCGTATTCCTCACCGCCAAGAGCCAGACCGACGACCGCATCGCGGGGTTCAAGGCCGGCGGGGATGACTACCTCACCAAGCCGTTCAGCCATGAGGAGCTCCTGCTGCGCATCGAAGCCATCCTTCGCCGCACGCAAGGCAAGGAGGAGAACCCGCGCGCGAAGGACATCTTCACCATCGCCAGCTACTCGTTCGATCACCGGAACCTGGAGCTGAAGCACCCGGACGAGTCACGCAAGCTGACCAAGAAGGAAGCGGATGTGCTTCGGCTGTTGTGCATGCACCGCGACCAGGTGCTGCCGCGCGAGCTGGTGCTGAACATGGTCTGGGGCGATGACACCTACTTCCTCGGAAGGAGCCTCGATGTGTTCATCAGCCGGTTGCGGAAGTATCTCCGGCATGACGAGCGCATCCACATCAACAATGTGCACGGGGTCGGCTTCCGGTTCCAGGTGGACTGAAGCCGGTTATTCCCCCGCCTTCACGCGGAAGGTGAGCGCGAAGCGGACGCGGGCGGTGTCGCCGGAGATCAGGCGCACCGTGTTCAGGCGCGCATGCACGGTCTGGGCGTCATCCTGGAAGAAGGAGGTGAGGTCCGCGTGGTCCACGAAGAGTTCCAGAATACCCTGGTCGGCCGGTACGGGATCGAGGTGGGCGAACGTGACGGGCGTGCCTGCAGCGCGGTTGAAGTCCAATCGTACGTTCTGCATCGCGTTGAAGGGGATGTTCAGCGGCTCCATCATCACGGCGCGCGCATCCTCGATGCGCACGTCGCGGAGTTGACCGGCTGAGAAGCCCTTCTCCTGCAGGAGCTGCTCCACGGAAGCGCGGGCGTCGTAGGTGGTCGTGAGATCCAGATCCCCTTGTTGGGCCGGCGTGATCAG
Organism: uncultured Chryseobacterium sp.; assembly: GCA_964649165.1. GTDB lineage: Bacteria > Bacteroidota > Bacteroidia > Flavobacteriales_F > PHOS-HE28 > PHOS-HE28. Next base: position 3,254 of record CAZYPC010000169.1, on the reverse strand, counting down.
GAAGGTGAGTTCGTCCCTCAGGGTGAGTTCGGTGACGGGGGCAGCGTCATCTTCCTTCTGGCAGGCAGCCAGCAAGGTGATGAGCGGGAGGGCGGCGATCGAGCGGCGGAAGAGAACGGAGGCGGACATGGCGGCGTGGTTTGGTGGACCGAAACAAGCCAGCGGATCACGGCCCCGTTCATCGCATCGAGCAGGTGGCGGACGTGGATGCGCAAGTGGCGCCGTTGCCTCCGGCATGGCGCAACGAGCATTCCGTTGCCCCCCGTAGGGCAGGCACAAAAAGCGAACGGCCCCTTGTGGGAGCCGTCCGGTCGTCGATAGGGGACGCGTTCAGAGCTTGGCGAGGCTGTCCATCAGCTCCTGCTTCTTGCGCCGGCTCACGGCCACATTGGTGCCATCGGCCATGATCACCTCGCCGCCTTCGCCGCGGATGTACTTCTTCACATGCTTCACGTTGATCAGGTGCGAGTGATGCACCCGGATGAACTGCGCGGGATCGAGCATGTCCTCGAACTCCTTCAACGTGCGGCTGATGACCAGCCGTTTCTTCTCTTTCTGGTGAACGACCGTGTAGTTGCTGTCGCTCTCGCAGTAGAGGATCTCGTCCACGTTCACCATTTCCAACCCGTCAGAAACGGGCAGTGCGATGCGCTTGTCCGGGCCGGCGGGTTGCGTGAGGTTCTTCAGCAGCGCCATGAACTGGTCCGGGCTCTGCGGTGTGCGCATGGCCTCGGTGGCCTTGCCGATCGCGATGCTCAGTTCATCGGGGTCCACGGGCTTGAGCAGATAGTCGAGCGCACTGAAGCGGATGGCCTTCACCGCATAGCCTTCATGAGCGGTGGTGAAGATCACATGCGGCTGGTCGGGCCCGAGCGCCTGCAACAGATCGAACCCGGTCTGCTTGCCCATCTCGATGTCGAGGAAGAGGATCCGGGGTTTCTTCTCGTTCACCAGCTTGATACCCTCGGGCACGTTCACGGCCATCCCGAGAAGGTCGATATCCGGGTGGCGGCGCTCCAGGATGCCGCTGAGAGCGGTACGGCAGTGCTCCTCGTCGTCTACGATAACTGCTGAGGTCTTCATGGTTCTATCGTCCGGTTGCCGGAGAAGGATCAAGGGCTGATCGCTCCGTATTGGGATGGGCAAGATACGATCCGGAGCGATCGATCGATCCGGTATCCCCAAAAGTGGGAACCCGGCCTTACAAGGCCGGGTCCCGTCGGAGAGCGCCAGGGTCGCGCTCGTGGGCTTCTATGCTTCCGGGCGGAAGACGAAACGCCTGCGTTCGATCTTCCAGGTACCGGTGGGGTTGTCGCCGATGTCGACCTTGTCCAGTTGGCGGAGCACGTAGTCACGCAGTTCAGCATTGGTGGTCTCCACCTCCACGATCTTCAGGCGGCCCTCGATGTCCACTACGAAGCTCACGAACACGGCACCTTCCATGCGCTCGCCACCGTTGAGGGGAAAGGCGATATGCTTGTTCAACTGATGGTCCAGCTTGCGCTCCATCGCTGCGGAGGCGGTGGTCTCGATCCGGCTGACGGGCGGGGTGTTGGCCCGGGACTGAGCAATGAAGGTGAAAGTGGCGAGAGCGAGGATGGAGCGGAAGAAGAAGGAGTTCATGGCTTGGAGTGTTGATGGTTCGTAACTGTGGTCCGGTGGGTCGAAGCAATCCCGAAAACGGGGGATGCGTGAGCCCGGCCGAGCAAGTGGCGGGAGCGGATGAGCAAGTGGTTGTGGCTGCCGTAGCAATGCCATGTTTCCATCCGAGCTGGCCGATGTGACCAGCCAGCAGCGCCGGCTCAACGCTACTTGATCGCGATCCTCACGCCCATGTACACATCCATCCCACCGAGATCGGTGAGGCCGAGCAATGCACCCACCTTGTCGCTACCGATCATGAAACCGCCCACGCGCACGTTCAAGCCGATGCGTGGCTCCTTCAGGCGGTACAGGCTCACAGGTAGCGCCACTTCACATTTGCGGCCGCCGAAGCGCGGAGCGAGACTTACGACATCCGGTGTGCGCACGCTGTTGATTCCCCGATCCACACCGAACGTGCCGGCCGCGTGCAAGAAGAGCTTGCCGGTCACATTCCAATCGATGCTCGTTCGCAGGGCGGTGGGCAGGGCCATGCGCAGGCCCTGGCGTTGGTCGCTGGCGCGGGCGTCACCGAGCAACAGGTGGCTGAGCGCGGTGTCCACGGAAGCCACATCATCGATCACGAGGTTGGTGAACCCCAGGAGCGTGGTGCGCCCATCGATGATGGCATTGCTGCGGGCCTTCCCACCGAAGGTGATGCCGCCCAGGTCGGTGATGGCGGCGCCGAAGCGCAACAGGTGCTTCGCTTCCTCTTTGCCGCAACGCCGATCATGCAGGAGCTCCAGCACGACGCCGGCATCGAGACCGAACCCGGCACCTTGGATGAGGGTGCCTTTGGCGGTCGCCTCGAAGTCGCTCATGCCGTAGGAAAGGTTCACGTCGTGCAGCTCCTGTGTGGCCAGGTTCACTGTCAAGGTGGGGGCGTCGTTCTGGATGTACGCGCCATGAAGACCCAGGAGCAGTTTGCCCGTGGCCGCGGCGTGCATGCGCACGCGCTTGTTCAGATGGAAGCGCCGAGCGACCGTGAACCCACCTTCGCCCCAGGCGAGCTGTCGCGACCCGAAGCGGAGGATGCCCAGGCGTATGTTCTCCTGCACGTTGATGTTGAGCGCGTCCACATCGAGCAGGCGGAGAATGCCCTCCACGTTGCTCACGTCCATGCGTGCGCGCAATCCTGTGGTGAGGGCGAACGAGGTTTTGCCGAAGCGCATCATGAATGATGGGCCGAGGATGCGCGAGTCGATATCGAGCGCACGTGTTCCGTGACGCTGCGCGGCATCGGCGGACAGGTCACCATTGGTCTGCACGTCGGACAGGCTGAGGGCGCGGAAATGCAGGCCGGAGAGGTGGATGAAGTCGTTGTCCACATTGGCGCTGAGCTTCACCACGTTGAACTCCATGGCGTTCTGGCTGTAGCTGATGGCGGCCGGTTGTTCCTCCAGGTTCCATAGGCCGGTATAGCTGCTGCCGGCAAGCCCGAGTTGACCGTACGTGGTCTGGCCGATGATCAGGAAGGGGAGGAGGAGGGAGTGGTCCAGGAGCGTGCGGAGCCGCAGAAAGGGTCGCGTTGTCTTCATGCCGCGAAACTGCCGGGGTGGCCCCACAGCGGCGCGCGCCGATGAACAAGTGGACGGACCGCTTGAGCAGGTGGA
>CAZYPC010000168.1:0-7098 GCA_964649165.1 uncultured Chryseobacterium sp. | reverse complement strand
ACGGACAACGCAACATCGCCATCGGCTTCCTCACCATGGGGGCCTTCATGCTCTACGGCTTCCTGCTCATCTACCTGCGCGACTTCGCCCCCGACAACCAGGCGTGGGTGGACAGCTACAGCGTGGGCAAACATTTCGAGGCACGCCTGGCCCATGTACATGGCAACCTCTTTGCCTTCCTTAACGTGGTGATGGGCTACCTGCTCCTCCACTTCGGGGAACGGCTGCGGTGGTCCGCCCTCACTTCCTGGCTGGGGCTCACCGGCCTGCTGATGCCCCTCGGCATCCTCGCTGAGGTGTATCTGGGCGCGCCGCCTGTGTTCGTCCTCATCGGCGCGCTGGCCATGACCGCTTCGGTCTTCCTGCTCGGAACGGCCTTCTTCAACCTCAAGTCTTCCCATGGACATTAAGCCTCGCCAACTGGAGATCATCGAAGCCGCCGGACAACTGGTGACCGAGGATGGTTTCGCAGCGCTCACCACCAAGCGCCTGGCCGAACGCATGCACTTCACAGAAGCGGCGCTCTACCGGCACTTCAAGAGCAAGGAGGAGATCCTGGTGACCATGCTGCATCACCTTGCTGAGAACATCGATGAGCGGCTTGGGCGTGTGGCCGACGAGCATACGGACCCGGTGGAGCGCGTCCGGGCCATGTTCGACAGCCAGTTCACCTACTTCCAGAAGAACCCGCAATACCTGATGGCCATTTTCGCCACAGGAATGCTGGAAGCCTCACACGGCATCGATACCGGCATTGAGCGCATCATGGTGGCAAAGCGCCGCCACCTGCTCAACGCGATCAAGGACGGGCAACGATCGGGTGACTTCACCTCGGACCACTCGGCCGAAACGCTCAGTCACATCCTCATGGGCACGTTCCGCCTGCACATGCTGCAATGGCGCATGAGCGCCCGCTCCTTCGATGTACGCCGGAAAGGCATGGCCCTCATCGCTGCCACCCTGGACCTCATCACCCGCTGAGCCGCCATGGGAACCAGTAAACTTCCACGCATCGTCCTCGGCTTGGTGGTCATCGCCTTCGGCGCGCTCACCCTCTTCCTGAGCGCCTCCGTGCTGCTGGACCTCTTCGGCATCCGCGAACGCGAGTCGCCTTTCGTGCTTGCCGTGGTTATCGCCAACCTGTTCGCATCCTTACTCTATCTACCTGCCGGTGCAGGCCTGCTAATGAAGCAACGCTGGTCGGCCCCGCTGCTGGCTGCCGCTGTGGGCGTGCTGCTCGTGGGCGCATTGATCCTTACGCTACACATCACGGAAGGCGGCGCATACCGTACGGCCACCATCGGGGCGCTCACGTTCCGGATGCTGCTCACATTGGCCTTTCATCTCCTGGCGCGCCAGGCCTTGCGCGACCCCGACCAACCCGCTACACACCCGCACCCATGAACCGCATCCTACTTCCCCTCCTCCTCTTGGCGATCGCCGCATTCCATGGCAGCTGTGGTGAGCACACCCACGAGGCCGCAACACAAGCCGACCCCGCGACCACCCCAACGGACAGCCCCCCGGCTGCGGACCACGACGCCCTGCCCTCCGTGATGCTCGACAATGGCCAGCGCTGGAAAGCCAACCCGGAGACCACCACGGGCATCGCCAGCATGGTGGACATCCTCAAGGCCTACGTCCCCACCAGCGGCGACCCCGCTGCGCTGAAGACCGCACTGGAGGAGGAGTTCGGACTCATCTTCGAGCGTTGCACCATGGAGGGTGAAGCGCACGAGCAGCTGCACAACTACCTGCTGCCCATCCATCATATGCTGCGCGACTTTGAGGGCACCGAAGCGCAACGCAAAACCCTGGGCGAGCACCTCGCTGCCTATGGCAAGTACTTCGAGTAATGCGCCGGGCCTTCTCCATACGAGTTCTCATCAGTGCGGCACTGGTCGCGTGGTCGGTCGCCGCCGCCGCGCAGCAGACCACCTTCGTGCTTTCGTTGCAGGAGTGCATTGACAGTGCGCTGGCCAACGACCGCCGTATCCGCACCGCCGACATCGACCTGCGCATGGCACAGGCCCGCGTGGATGAACAACAGGCCGGTCTGTTGCCGAAAGTGCGTGCTATGGCCGATGTGCGGCATTACACGGACCTGCCCTACCAACTGCTGCCGGCCTCCTTCTTCGGCGGGCCCGAGGGCGTGTACCGAGAGATCCAGTTCGGCACTCCGGATAACATCGGCCTGAACATTCAGGCGCAGGTACCACTGGTGGACGTGGGGAGCTGGGAGAGCATCCACGTGGCCCGGGAGGCAGAGCACATGGCCGGCATCCAACAGGAACGCAGCCGCGAGGAGGTGGTGCTGGAACTGACCCAGGCCTACTACAACGCCCAGGTACTGCAGGCACGCCGCACCTTCCTGGACAGCAACCTGCTGAGCACCGAAGCGCTGCTGCGCAATGTGGAACTGCTGCATGCCCAGCAGCTGGCGCGGGGCACCGATGTGGACCGCCTGCGTCTGCAACGCGACCAACTGCGCACCCAGCGTGAACGTGTGGTGGCCCAGCACGAACAGGTGCTGGACCTGCTGCGCCTTATGATGGGCATGCCACCCGACGCCCAGCTTGCCACCAGCCCTGCATCCGTACCCGACCAACCTGCACAGCCCACTCCAAGGCCCACTACGGGCCAGCGGCTTGCCGAGCAGAACCTGCTGCTGCGCCAGGCGGAGATCCGCCTGTTGAAACGGTCGCGGCTGCCTTCCCTACATGGGTATGGCTTGTATGGCAACACCGGTTTCGGTCCGATCGGCAGCGAAAGCCGGTACGACCTCTACCCGGTGAGCTACTTCGGCGCCACACTGCAGGTGCCGCTCTTCAATGGCACGGTGATCACCCGCAAGGTGATGCAGAAGGAACTGGAGCTGGAACGTGCCGGTCTGCTGCGCGATGCGGTAGCGGACCGCGAAAGCCTGGAACAACGCCGGGCCGCGCGCGATGAAGCCCTTGCCCTGCGCACCATCACCGATGCGGAGGCACAGCTGACCTTGGCCGATCGCATCCGGCGCAGCACCCTGCTCCAACATGCCGAGGGACTTGCCACCCTCACGGATCTGGTGCTTGCCGACCAAGCCGTGCGCGAGGGCCAGCAACTGTACATCGACGCCTTGGTGCAATTGCGCAAGGCCCAATTGGAACTGTCGCGCCTCAACGGCATGCTGCTGAACGAACGCCCATGAAACGCTGGATGCTTTGGATCGGGTTGGCCGCCTTGCTGGCGCTCACCGTGGTGAAACTGGCCATGAACAAGCGGACGGTGACCGAACGTGTGTACAGGCACGACAAGCACGCTCCCATACACGTGACCGTGGAAGCCGCTCGGCCAGGTGGCGCGGGCCAGGGCCCGCGATTTGGCGGCACCGTTGTGCCGCTGCGCGAGGGCCGCGTAATGGCCGAGGTACCCGGCCGTGTGCTTCGACTGGGCGTCCGCGAGGGTCAGCAGGTGCGCAAGGGTGACCTGATCGTACAGCTCGACGGCGACCTGCTGCGCCTGCAACAGGAAGCCGCCCAAGTGCAGGTGGCGGCGTTGGAGAAGGACGAGGTGCGATATCGCACGCTCGCTGCCGCCGACGCGGTGCAGGGCATCCAGTTGGAAAAGACCGAACAGGCCCTGCGAACGGCACGCATCCAGCTGGCCAACGTCACCGAGCAGCTCGGACGCACCAGCATCCGCGCGCCCTTCGATGGCGAGGTGACCCAACTGTTGGTGGAGGAGGGTTCGGTGGTGGCGCCGTCCATGCCCGTGGCCGCGCTCAGTGACCCCCGCGAACTGGAGGTGCTGCTCCAGGTCAACGAGAAGGATGTCGCCCAGTTCCAGCATGGGCAGACCGTGCAGGTGACCATGGGCGATCGGTCCACACCCCTCACCGGCACGGTACACAGCATCGGTCGGCGTGGTGATGTGGCGAACCGGTTCCCCGTGCGTATCGCGCTGTCGGCCGACACCCGCATCGTGGCCGGGTTGTCCGCCACGGTGGTGCTGCCCACCTCCACCACAGCCGATCAGGTGACCATTCCGGCCCGTGCCCTATTGGGCTCCACCATCGCACCAGAGGTGTATGTGGTGCGCGACAGTGTGGCCCGCCGCATGCCCATCGCGGTGGCCACCGCTGGCGATGGGCGGATGATCGTGCAGCAGGGCCTCAAGGCCGGCGACCTGGTGGTGACCAGCGGTGCCGTGAGCCTGCATGATGGCGCCCGTGTGACCTACCGATGAACAACGCGCATCCAGCAAGGCCATGAACCTTACCCGCATCGCCATCGAGCGCCCGTCGCTCATCATCGTCCTCTTCGGTGTGCTCTTCCTGGGTGGCATTGTGGCCTACAAGGGGCTGGGCGTGGAGATGATGCCCGACTTCAGCCAGCCCGTCATCACCATCCGCACCATGTACCCGGGGGCCGCGCCCGAGGAGGTGGCCAACAGCGTGACCCGGCCCGTAGAGGATGCGTTGAGCGCACTGGAAATGGTGGACTTCATCAGCAGCCGTTCCCTGGCCAACGCCTCCATCGTCATCGTCAACTTCAAGTACGGCGCCGATCTGGACCTGGCGATGCAGGATGCCCAGCGTCGCATCGACAACATCCGGCAAGTCCTGCCGGAAGGCCTGCAGCCCCCGGTGATGTCCAAGGTCTCCCCGAACGATCTGCCCATCATGAGCCTCAGTGTGCTCAGCGACCGCCCCGCCCCGGAATTCCACCAGCACCTGGTTGACCACCTGCTGCCACGCATCCAGCAGCTGAAGGGTGTGGCGGAGATCACCCTGCTCGGCGGTGAACGACGCGAAGTACAGGTGAAGGTGGACCAGGAGCGGCTGCTGCAGCACAAGGTGGCCTTGCCGCAGGTGAGCGAGGCCATCCTCCGTGCGGGCAGTGAAGTGCCGGCAGGTCCTGTGCGCACCACCGATGGACAAGTCACCGTGAAGCTTGCCGGCAAACTGCATAGCGTGCAGGACGTGGTGGACGTGGTGGTGGCCATGCCCGCTCCGGGTTCCGTGGTACGCGTGAAGGACGTGGCCATGGTGGTGGATGGCGTGGCCGACCCCACCTCGGTGAGCCGGTACAACGCCCGCGAAGGCATCGGCCTGCTGATCAAGAAGCAGGGCGATGCGAACGCCGTGGACATGAGCGCCGCAGTGCGGGCGGAACTGACCCGGATCGAAGCGGAGGAGGCCGACTTCGGCACGCGCTTCATCATCGCATCGGACAGCACCGACACCACCCGGGTGGCCGTGAACGCCGTGCTCTTCGACCTGGTCCTGTCCATCGTGCTCGTCAGCATCGTCATGCTCCTGTTCCTGCGCAGCCTGCGCAACTCGCTCATCGTCCTGGTCGCGATCCCCGCCTCGCTCGTCAGCGCCTTCGTGGCCATGGGCCTCCTGGGCTACACGCTCAACCTGATGACACTGCTGGCCATGTCGCTCATCATCGGCATCCTGGTGGACGACAGCATCGTGATCCTGGAGAACATCCAGCGCTACCTGGATAAAGGCATGGACAAGCGGCAGGCGGCGCTCACCGGCCGCGCGGAGATCGGCTTCTCGGCCCTCTCCATCACCCTGGTGGACGTGGTGGTCTTCCTGCCCATCATCTTCGTGCAGGTCTTCGTGGCCGACCTGCTCAAGCAGTTCAGCGTGGTGGTGGTGGTCTCCACCCTCATGAGCCTCTTCGTCAGCTTCACCCTCACCCCCTGGCTCGCTTCGCGCATCGGCCAGCGCGAGGACCTTCAGCCCACCACCGCCTGGGCACGCGGACTGCTCCTGTTCGAGCATGCCCTGGACCGGCTGAACGATTGGTATGCCCGACAGCTCCGCTGGGTGCTGGCCCACCGCGGCGCTTTCCTCGCCATCGTGCTGCTGCTCTTCGCCGCCACCGGCGCGGTGCTCAAGCAGGGCATCATGACCAAGGAACTCATCGCAACCGGTGATCAGGGCATGTTCCGCCTCACCTTGGAATACGACAAACAGGTGCACCTGCAAGAGAACAACCTGCGCAACCGCGCGCTGGAGGAGCACCTGTTGCAACGGCCCGAGGTGGCCAACGTGTTCAGCAACGTGGGCGGCCCCAGCACCGGCATTGGCAGCATGGGCGTGGGCGCGGAATACCGCAGTGAGCTCACCATCGACCTGGTGCCCAAGGAGCAGCGGCAGGGCAACAGCACCGAGGCCACCATGATGCTGCTACGCGAGGACCTGCTGCACCACTTCCCCGGCGTGGACATCACCATGGCCACCATCGGCCTGGTGCCGCGCAGCGCTCCGGTGGAGATCACCCTCAGCGGTGCGGACAAGGAGCTGGTGATGCGCACAGCGCGCATCCTGAAGGATACCCTTGCCGGCATCCCCGGGGCCAACAATGTGCGGCTGAGCATCGAGAGCGGCGCACCCGAGCTGCAGGTACACTTGGATCGCGACCGCATGGCGCAGCTGGGCCTTGGCACCGCCGCTGTGGGCGCCACCCTCCGCAACGCCTTGGCCGGCAGCGACGATGCCCGTCTGTATGAAGCGGGCACGGAGTATCCGATCCGCATCCGCGTGGACGACATCCAGCGGCGCGATGCGCAGGACTTGGAGCGCCTGCTCTTCGTGAACACGGCCGGCATGCCCGTGCGCCTGGCGCAGTTCGCCACCGTGGAACGCCACGAACCGCCTGCCATGGTGGAGCGGCTGGACCGCATGAGCGCCGTGACCCTCACTGCCGATGCTCTGGGACGTGGCTCGGGCAGCGTGGCCGATGATGTGAAGGCCTACCTGGGCAACAACCCCTTGCCCGATGGGGTGCGCCTCACGTGGGGCAGCGACGTGAAGCGCCAGAACGACAGCTTCGGCGCCTTGGGCGGTGCCCTGCTCATCTCCTTCATCTTGGTTTACCTGGTGATGGTGGCCCTCTATGACAGCTTCCTCTACCCCTTCGTGGTGCTCTTCAGCATCCCCGTGGCCGTCATCGGCGCCTTCCTCGCGCTCAACCTCAGCCTGTCGTCGCTCAGCCTGTTCACGCTGCTGGGTCTCATCATGCTGCTAGGCCTGGTGGCCAAGAACGCCATCCTCATCGTGGACCGCACCAACCAGCTGAAGGCCGAGGGCATGCACTA
>CAZYPC010000167.1:0-7104 GCA_964649165.1 uncultured Chryseobacterium sp. | reverse complement strand
CCATCGATCCAGAGATCGTGCCGATCGTCAGCTTCTTTGATGCCGTCTCAGTAATATGCGGCCATCAGGAAGCACACTGGTCCCTATCAAGGCTATGCCGTCAGTGGTGTTCACCACGACAGGACCCGCCGCAAGTCCCCCATCTCCAAAACCGGGATCCGGGTCACCGTTCGCGTCGAATTTCGCCAAGGCCAGCCAGTAGTCCGTCCCATTCCCCGCATCGAAAGTCCCGATGGAAATGATCGAGCCATCCTGCAGCATCACCCCCGTGGCGCGGGCGGAACTGCTCCAACCCATTGGGATGCGTGCGAACCCGTTGGTGCCGTAGTCCGTGTCCAACGTTCCATCCGCATGGAACCGCATGGCCCCCACGCCCCCGTTGTTGCATATGGCTGCAGCGGTGATGGAGCCGTCGGGATGTACGAAGCAAGCAGTGAAATTACCCGTGCTCCCTTCGAAGGAGAGCCTGTGGAATCCTGTGCCATTGAAGGTCAGATCGGGGGAACCGTCCGCGAGAAGCCGGAAGATCCCCGGTCATTGCTCGCTACCAAAGTTGTTGGGGGCGATCAAGCCGCATCCGATGATGCGCCCGTCAGGCTGAACAGCGATACCCTGGATGAAGGTGCGCTGCTGGAAAATGGCCGACGTCAGTCCACCCTCACCGAAGGTGGTGTCCAGCGCGCCACATATCGTATCAATACGGATGAATGAGGCGTGGTAACTGTTCGGGATGATGTTGTACCCGGATCCCGCCAACAAGAGTTTCCCATCCGGTAGCAGTAGGTGGTCCAAAGCCTTGTCCTCTCCCTGGGCCACATCAATATTCAAGGTGCCGTCCGTTCCGAACGTCCCGGAAACGCCCCAGGTCTGCGCATCCGTCACCAATGGCGAAAGAGCGATCACTAATGGTAGTATGTTTTTCACGCTATGTGTTTTCAACAAACATAATCGGAAAAATGGACAATTCAAGGTCCCGCCCTGAAGATGCCCCTGGCACGCGACCCGACAAGCCGGCTTGCACGGGCCTGGATACCGCCTAACCCTTCCGTCGCCAGCAGGTCACCAGGTGGTCATCCACCATGCCGCAGGCCTGCATGAAGGCATAGACGATGGTGCTCCCCACGAAGCTGAACCCGGCCTTCTGCAGGTCTTTGCTCATGGCATCACTGATGGGCGTCTTCGCCGGGATCTGGCCCATTTCCTTCCACCTGTTCACGACCGGCTTGTGATCCACATGCTTCCAGAGAAAGTCTCGGAAGCTGCCCTTTCCTCCCTCCATGATCTTCAGATAAGCCTTGGCGTTCTTCACCACGCTTTCCACCTTCTGGCGGTTGCGAATGATCCCCGGGTCGAGCAGGAGCTTCTCGATCTTCTTCGGTGTATAGCGGGCGATCCTCTCCGCCTCCCAGTTGTCGAAGGCCTTGGCATAGCCCTCGGTGCGGATGAGGATGGTGTACCAACTGAGCCCCGCCTGGGCACCGTCCAAGCAGAGCTTCGCGAAGAGTTTGCGGTCGTCGTGTTCGGGATGGCCCCAGACCTCGTCATGGTATTTCATGTAGATATCATCCTTCAGACACCAGCCGCAACGAGCGAGTTCCTTCTTTGCCATGATGGGATTTCCGTCAGCGTATGGGTCTCAAGGTAACTTGCGCTCGTGTTGAAGGAACTCACCGATCGTCACAACCGTACGCACCGCAGTTTGCGCGTCAGCATCGTGGACAAGTGCGACCTGCGCTGCACCTACTGCATGCCGGAGGACCAGCACTTCCTGAAGCGCGAGGAACTGATGACACGGGAGGAGGTCGCTACCATCGCCCGGTTGTTCGTGGAGCGTTACGGCATCAGCAAGATCCGGCTCACGGGGGGTGAACCGCTGGTCCGGCCCGATGCGGTGGACATCGTGCGCGACATGTCACAGCTCGGTGTGTCGCTGGGACTCACCACCAACGCGATGTCCCTCGACAAGCACCTCGACGGCCTGATCTCCGCCGGCTTGAAGAGCATAAACATCAGCCTGGATACCTTCGACGCGGAGCGGTTCAGGAAGATCACCCGGCGCGGTGGTTTCGACAAGGTCCATGGCAACATTCTGCTGGCCTTGCAACGCGGGATGCGCGTGAAGGTGAACATGGTGGTCATGCGCGGCGTGAACGACGACGAGCTTCTGCGCTTCGTGGAACTGACGCGCGAGCATCCGGTGCATGTGCGCTTCATCGAGTTCATGCCGTTCGCCGGCAACCACTGGGGAAGGGAGCGCGTGTACACTTACGCCGAAATGCTCGGTCACATCGGCAGTGTGTATTCGTTCGAGAAGTTGAGCGATGACCCACATAGTACGGCGAAGGCTTATCGCGTTCCGGGTTGGCCCGGCACCTTCGCTGTCATCAGCACGGTAACCGAACCCTTCTGCGGCACATGCGATCGTCTGCGTTTGACCGCCGAGGGGAAGATGCGCAACTGCCTGTTCGCACGCGAAGAGACCGACCTGCTTTCAGCGTTGCGCCGCGGGGAGGACATCCGGCCGTTGATCGAAGCGAACGTGCTGGGGAAGCATGCGATGCTGGGCGGGCTACCACCCTTCAAGCCGGAGAAGCAGGAGGAGGTGCTACACGACCTGAGCGCTCGACCGATGGTGAGCATCGGGGGTTAGGGACACGGGCTTCCAGCCCGTGCCATCACACTGGCAGGGCTGCCGCCGTTGCTTGAAAGCGTGCGACCGGTGCTCGCGTGTCGGACGGTTGCGTGGATCAGGTGGTGGACATTCAGATCCACAAACGCACCACCATGAGGCCCGCATACCGCCCTCCGCACCAGATCCCGCCGCGACGGATCCACCCTGTGCATGGTGCGAGATCGTTCGCCATCGTCGGGGGCATTCTCCTGTGCTGCTGTTCGCGCGGACAGACCCCCTATGAGGCCATCACCCGCTGGCAGACCTATGTGGGCGGCAACGGCGATGACCGGGTGCTGGCCACAGCGACCGATGAGTTCGGGCATGTGTACGTGGCCGGCCGCACCACGGATGGGCTGCTGCTGGGCAACGATACCACGGAGCAAAGTGGCCTTACGCACCAGGCCGTATTCGGCGGCGGGGCTTCGGATGCCTTCGTGGCCAAGTTCGCGCCGCACGGATCCATGCTATGGTGTACCTATTTCGGAGGCCCGAACGAGGAAGAGGCGGTGGCCGTGGTGGTGACGGGAATGGATGGCCTCTACCTGGTAGGCAACACGCGGTCCGATAGCGGCATTGCCACCGACTCCAGCTTGCAGACGGTGCGCGGCGGTGGATCGGACATGTTCATCGCCCGGTTCACCGAGTATGGCCTGCTCCTCGGTGGCACCTACCTCGGCGGTGCCGATGACGAGTATGCGACCGGGGCAGCGCTTTCCCATCTGAACGACCTGGTGGTGTGCGGCACCAGCGCCGGGGCGGGCACGTTCAGCGCGTATCCCTCACCAATGCAAGATTGGGCAGGCGCTTCCGATGGCGTGTTGGCGGAATTCCACTCGACCGATTCGCTGATCAATGGCAGCTACATCGGAGGTACGGGCGACGATGCGCTCGTCCGGATCGTTCCGATCGACACCACGGGTTTCATGCTGCTGGGCAACACGAACAGCGGCGATGGAATAGCGACGGCCGGAGCGATGACCACTGCGCCTCAAGGAGGGAATGACGCCTTCCTCATGCGCATCGATACGGATCTCGTGGTCATCCACGGCACCTACTTCGGTGGTGCGATGGATGACCATGGATCCGGGCTCGCGTTTCATGGAGACCGCATCGCGATCTGCGGAACATCCTGGTCGGACACCCTGTACACGGACAGCACGGCCCTTCAAGCAGAGAACGCAGGTGGGGGCGATGGCTTCCTCGCTGTGCTCGACACGACGTTGCAATTGACATGGTGCACCTTCATCGGCGACACCTTGGAAGAGGGCCTGGCCGCAGTGGCCTTCGATGAGCTCGGGCGGCTTTACGGAGCGGGCTTCGCGCGCGGGGACACGAGCATCGCGGTGGACAGCCTATACGCAGCGGTCGTACTCGGCCCCTCTGATGCGTTCCTGTTCCGCAGCGACAGCGCGCAAACGATCACGTGGTCACGCTGCGCGGGAGCCATGGCAGAGGAGGAGGCCAACGCGCTTTGCGTGCAGGGCAACACGGCGATCTACCTCGGCGGCCGCACGAGTTCTTCGGAAGGGTTCTCGATGCTGGGTCACCAGATGGAATTCGGTGGCGGGGCGTGGGATGGAAGTCTCGCGCGCCTGGACCAGAAGGAGTCGACCATTTGCACGGGCATTTGCACCGGCACCAGTACGGCGAACGGCGGCGGTGGAACCTGTAGTGGAGTATCCGATCCGTTGCAGGTGTTCGATGTGTGCCTTGGCCAGTCGGTCAGCTTCATCGTGTTCGGCGGCGCGTTGGGCTCAGGTGCCGAGTGGATGTGGTACGCGGACGAGTGCGGCGTGCCCGAACATTTCCTCACCATGGGCGACACCATCACCATTACACCCACGCAATCATTCATCCTGTACGTGCGGGCGGAAAGCACCGACCACGTCACGGGCTGCCAGGCGCTCCCCATCGTGGTGCATGCCTATCCCGACCCAGTGGTGGAGGTGACCGACACGGTCTGCATCGGCGGAATGGTCCTGATGCAAGGCAGCGGGGCGGAGAGTTTCTCGTGGTCGCTCGCAGATACGTTGCTCACCGGCGAGATGGCATCACTCCTCGTGGACACCACCGGAACGTTCGTCGTGTATGTCACCGCCACCAATGCTCCTGGTTGCTCGGTGGAGCGGATGGACACGGTGATGGTGCTTCCCGGGCCCGCGCCGCAATGGAACGTCTCGGGCACGACTTGTCACGACGGAACAGATGGTGCGATCGCACTGGACACTGCGGGAAGCGCCGGGTTGAACATCGCCTGGGAACCGGACACCTACGAGGGGGCATTCCTGGAAGCGCTGTCACCGGGCATGTACATCGTCACCGTTACCGACGCTCAAGGATGCGCACGCACGGACACGTTGCTCGTGTTGATGCCGCCACCGTTGATCGATAGCGTGAGCACGGTCGCGGCGCTTTGCGGAGAGGCGGTGGGCGGCGCGGTCATACACTCGGGCAGCACTTCGCCGGGCCTCGCATTCGACTGGGGCGATGGGCCGACGAACACGCTTCAGCTCGATGGTCTACTGCCGGGGGTGTACTCCGTGATCGCCACCGACAGCGCCGGATGCCAGGAGGAGCGGGCGCTCATCATCACCGAGGTCGGCAGCATCAGCGCGAGCATCGGTGCCGACACCGTATCCGCTGAGAATGGGCTGACCACCTTGAACAGTACCGTTTTTCCGGCCGACAGCCTGGCCGGCTATCTCTGGGAACCCGACACAGGGCTTGATGATCCCACCGCTGCCAGCACGATGTGCCAGGTCTGGTCTCCGACCGTCTATGTCGTTACCGTCACCTCGGCCGCCGGCTGCCAAGGGAGCGATTCCGTGCTCGTGATCCCGGTGGACCTGCCGACCACCATCGTGGAACCACCGTGCGGTGAGGTCTTCCTGCCGAACCGCTTCTCCCCGAACGGCGACGGCTTGAACGACGCGCTCTGCCTGATGGGTGGATGCTTCACGGCCATATCACTGAACGTGTACGACCGTTGGGGCCGGCGAATCTACCGCAGCAACGACCCGGACAACTGTTGGGATGGACGCCATGATGGGGAGGCCCTGCCCGTCGGTGCTTACGCGTTCACACTGTACGCGGAACGGCGGAACGGCGATACGGTCGAACGGTCGGGCACCATCAAGCTGCTGCGATGAGGAACGTGTTCGGGGCGGTCCTGCTTGCCTGCGGCACATGTGCGAGCGGAGTGGCGCAGGACGTGGATCCATTCTTCGCAGGTCGGGCACAGATGGTGCTGGATCCATCGCGCACGGGCTTCGATCCCGGCGCGCACATCGCCATGTTGCACAACGATCAATGGCTGTCTCTTCCGGACAACTACCGCACCGAATTGCTCACAGCGGAGTGGTGCGCGCGCAACACCAAGCGGACCACCGCCTCGTGGCTGGGACTGGGGTTCGGGCTTCAGCATGAGCGGCCGGGTGCGGTCGGAAGCCAAGTCACTTCGGCGGGCATCTCCCCGGCCATGCACCTGCGCGCCGGGCGGCGCAGCTACTTGTCCGCAGGCATTGAGGCACGCTGGGGGTTCAGCACCATCGGCGATGATCCCGGGCGTTGGGGCGATCAGTACGATGGTTTACGCTACGACAGCGGTCTTCCCAGCGGAGAACGCTTCGCATCGGGTACCGCTTCCTGGGTCGAAGCACGCCTCGGTCTGTCGATCACGGTAAAACAGGATGCGGAAAGTCCCCGACGTCGGGAACGCAACGTGCTGGTGGCAGGTCTCGCTGCGGACCACCTGGGGCGGCTCCGCCTACGTGAGAGCGCCGCGTTCCAAAATGGAGCAGCCATCCGCTGCACAGCGTACGCAATGGGCGAAGTGCCTTATGCGCCATGGGACGACGGCTTCTTTTCCGCCGAGCTCATCGGTCACGTTCAGGGGCCCTTCCGGACGGCTCGGGTGAACGTCTATGCTGGAAAGCACTTGTTCAACCGGGTCCGCTCCGAAGGCGGGCCGATCCCCATTGGCTTCAAAGCCGGGCTGGGCTACCGGCT
The DNA here is from genome assembly GCA_964649165.1 of uncultured Chryseobacterium sp. Taxonomy (GTDB): domain Bacteria; phylum Bacteroidota; class Bacteroidia; order Flavobacteriales_F; family PHOS-HE28; genus PHOS-HE28. Next base: position 422 of record CAZYPC010000167.1, on the reverse strand, counting down.
GCAAGATGCTCTGCTGGTGAACGCAGCGATCGACCTGAACAAGCTATCGCTTGGCATGGCCTACGGTTGGTCCGTGTTCAACAAGGACGGGCTGGCGGCGGGGCGGCGAACGTTCGAATTGGTGGTACAGCTCAGGACAGTGTAATCCCGATCCGCGTGATTCACGGGCCCATGTCCAAGGCCGGTACCAGTGGCAGGCTAAAGCCCATGCCGGAACGCATGCTCCTGCACCTTGATCACATGTAGCACGAACGGGAACAGCGCATCCATCGTTTCCTGAGCCCCGCGCGTCGAGCCAGGCAAGGTGATCACCAGCGTGCGGTCGATCATCCCGGCAACGCCCCGGCTCATCATGGCCAGCGGCATTCGTTCCTGGCCATAAGCGCGTGCGGCTTCCATGATGCCGGGCACGTCCCGCTCCA
>CAZYPC010000166.1:0-7334 GCA_964649165.1 uncultured Chryseobacterium sp. | reverse complement strand
GCGGGATGATGAGCTTGATGCGCACGGTGCCGTTGCCGATGGCGAGGGCCATGAGCACGAACCAGAGCAGGATCGCTTTCCACCACATGCGGCCTTATTTTCCTGAAAGGTCGGGGGCGATCACCACATTCGCCTGGACATTCGTCAGTATCGCCCGGCCCCGACCATGCATCCCGTTCGCACGCGACTCGCACTGCTGCTCCTGCCGTGGCTGACGGCTTGCGCGGGCACGGGCACAGCACCTGACGCAGGAAAGGCCGCTGACACGCACCCGCTCGTGCGCGCTGACAGCGCCCCGTCGCAGCAGGCCGCTGAACAGGTCAGCACCTACATCCGCTGCATCTTCCAAAGCCGGGATGGATACCTCTGGTTCGGCACCACCACCGATGGCGTTGCGCGCTACGATGGCCGATCGCTCACCTACTTCAATGCATCGAACGGTTTCGGCAGCGATTGGGTGAACGCGATCGCGCAGGATGGCAAAGGTGACATCTGGTTCGCTACGAGGGATGGCGCGGTGCGGTTCGATGGGTCGCGGTTCATCCGCTACACCACGAGCGATGGTCTCCCGAGCGATCACATCTGGAGCCTGTTGCTGGACCGCGACAATGGCCTTTGGCTCGGCACGTACGAGGGCGTTGCGCGATATGACGGCCGCGCGTTCATGCCCTTCGAGGTACCTGCTGCGGATCTCTCCTCGCATCCCTACCACGAGGACCCGAAGCTGATCAATGCGATGCTGCAGGATCGGACCGGCGACATCTGGTTCGCCACCAAGGGCGGCGCTTACCGTTACAGCGCCTCGCGCCTCACGCGGTTCACCGAGCCCGAAGGGCTCTGCAACGACTTCGTGAACAGCCTGCTCCAGGACCGCCACGGCCGACTGCTGCTCGGCACGCGCTTCGGCGGACTGTGCGCATTCAACGGGCACGCCTTGGAGCCATACCTGCGCGATGAGTTGAAGGGCGACGATGTGGGCATGCTGTACGAGGATCAACACGGCGCGCTGTGGCTGGTGATGAGCCGCAGGGGCCTCTGCCGCTACGATGGCAACACGCTCACCTGTTACGACGAGCGCGACGGCGCCGGTATCCGCGTGGTGTTCTGCATGCTGGAGGACGATCGAGGACGCACTTGGCTCGGCACGGGGGCCGGACTATACCGCTATGAGGGCGGGCGCTTCGTGAACATCACGAAGGAGTTGCTGCTGGGAACCGGCGTGCGATGACCGGCATCCAGCACCCAGATGCGGCCCTGTGCGATGTTGTAGTCCACCAGCAGCTCGCTCCAGGGTTTCTTGAAGAGAAAGTGCCCCGCGCCGAATTCGAAGCCGAGTGTCATGGCCAGCCACAGCGCGTCGATGCCCCACGCCTGTTGCGCATCACCGGGACCGAGCCAATGGATGCTCAGCCATGTGGCAAGCAGGATCAGCGCGCACAGCATCACGGTGCTGATGGCGAGGCCCCACGCGAGGCCGGTATATGGAATGATGAGCTTGATGCGTACGGTGCCGTTCGCGATGGCGAGCGCCATGAGCACGAACCAGAGGAGGACCGCTTTCCACCACATGCGGCCAGGATGCGCCGAAAGGTCGCACTGCGCGCGTGATCCGATGGCCACCACCGGTCATGCGCGTGAAAAGAAGCCATGCCTTGCTTTGCTGCAAACCAGCCCCATGCGCTCCCTCCTCGCCGTCCTCGCCTCCACCATGTGGATCTCCATCAACGAATTCGTGCGCAACCAAGTGGTCCTGCTTGATGCGTGGACCGCGCATTATGCCGCATCGGGCCTCACCTTCCCTGCGGCGCCGATCAACGGCGCGGTGTGGGGCCTCTGGGCGCTGGCCTTCGCATTCACCGTATTCCTCGTCTCGCGCCGCTTCGGCCTGGTGCAGAGCGCCGCATTGGCGTGGCTCATCGGTTTCGTGCTCATGTGGCTCGTGATCGGGAACCTGGGCGTGCTGCCCTACGGCATCCTGCCCATTGCCATCCCCTGGAGCATGGCGGAGGCCTTCGGGGCGGCGTGGATCGGGATGCGTCTCGACCCTGTCGCGAGATCGTGATCCGTGTTGCTGATGATCAGCCGCCTGAGTGATGCATGCGGGCACGGGCGGAACGCGGCTCGCCGTGGTGCTCTTGTAGCACACCCAATGGGCCAAGGACACCGACCTACCAGCCCTGGCCCACCAGCACCGCGATGCCCTGGCCTAGGAGATGGCGGACATTGCCATCCTGCTCACCTATCTGGCCCATGACCTGGACTTGGGAACGGCCGTGCGCCAGAAGCTGCGGAAGAACGCCGCCAAATACCCCGTGGAGAAGGCGAAGGGGGTGGCGATAGTGTGATCGGTTGTTGGACCACTTCTATTGTCAGAGTATCGCCCAAGGGTCGAGTTTGCATTCTGCTCAAGGCACCACCACCGTCCTGGTAGACGACGTATGCACCGAGAAGTACCCCAGTGCACCACCATTGATGTTGCTCGTTGGATCCGCTGGTGTGGCTGCATTACCCACGTTCTGTGCCATGCTGAAGAAGTAGTCGTAGACTTTCGGCGCGATGCATTGCATGGTGACTTCCACCACATCGCCGCTCTCCAGTTCCAGGTCGTCCACGAAGAGCGGTTGTTGCACCGTGTTCCCATCTGTAAAATGGTCGCTCTCCACATGGATGCCATCCAGCTTCTCGCCGTTCACGCGCACGATGAAACGGTAGAAGTTCGCTGAGCCCGCAGGGTCATGGTACACGGGCACGATCACCTTGTTGTACATGCCGAAGGCGGGGAAGCTGTCGATGCGCAAGGTGTCCAGTGGCACGGCCATAGGCATGGCGCATTCAGCGGTGCAGGTAGTGCCATCTACCTGCACGTGCAAGTGGTAGTTGTGTTGCTGCGTGCCTGCCAATGAACTGGCGAGGTAAGACCCGTTGCCGTCCCCGCTCAGCTGTTCGCTGTTACCGAGATCATCTGACAGGGTGACGACCGCATTGGTAACACCTGGGAAGTCGTTCGCCGAAGCGAAGTCCACCGAGCGCGTGATATGCACGGTGTGCGGCCCAGTTCCTTCTGTGATCGTGGCCTCGATGACCAACTTGTTGCTCTCGTTCTTCAGGTCGAGGTCGATCTCCTTCGTACAACTGGTGAACGCGATGATGCTGCTTGCTGCGAGGAGGTACGTGAACTGTCTCATGGTCGGTCAGAATTTGAAGCTGTAGGAAATGGAAGGCACCCAGCGGAACAGGGAGGTCTTGATGGCCGAGGTGCGGCTGGGATCGCTCTCGTTCTCCTTGAAGATGATGGTGTAGGCGTTCATGTGGCCGTAGGCGTTGTAGAGGGAGAAATTCCAGGCGCTCTCGAACTTGGCGTGTACGCGCTTGAGCGTTGCGCTCAGGTCCAGGCGATGGTAAGCGGGCATGCGACCGGCATTGCGCTCGGTGTAGGAGAAGAGCACCTGGTCGTCCACCGTGTACTTGCCCGATGGGAAGGTGACCGCATTGCCGGTGTTGTAGGTCCAGAGGGCGGAGAAGCTCCAGCGCTCGTTCAGTTCGTAGGTGCCCACGATGGAGACATCGTGCGTGCGATCCTGCCGGGCCTTGTACCAGTTGCCGTTGTTGATGCCGTCGATCTGGCGCTCGGTGCGGCTCAGTGTGTACCCGATCCAGCCGGTAAAGCGACCGCTGTTCTTGCGCGCCATCACCTCCAATCCGTAAGCGCGGCCCTTACCGAAGAGCAGCTCGCCCTCGATGTACTGGTTCACCAGGATGTCCGCCCCGTTGCGGTAGTCGATCTGGTTCTGCATCCACTTGTAGTACACCTCGCCGCTCAGCTCGTATTTGCCCTCCTTCAACTTGCGGAAGTAGCCGCCGCTCACCTGGTCGCCGATCTCAGGCTTGATGATGTTCGAGGTGCCGATCCATCGGTCCGTCGGGTTGCCGCTGGTGCTGTTGCTCAGCAGGTGCATGTTCTGCGTCATCCGCGCGTAGGAGCCTTTCAGGGAGCTGAACTCGTTCATGAGGTAGCTGAAGGACAGCCGTGGTTCCGGGTTCACATAGGTGGTCACCACTTCGCCATGGCCGTGACCGGTCGTGCTCGTGACCGCCCCATCGTTGTCGAACGTGTAGAAGTCGCCTTTGCCCAGCACGGAGAGGCCCGACACGCGCAGGCCGACGTTCAGCGACAGGCGATCGGTCACGGTCTTGTCCCACGAAGCGAAGACCGCGTTCTCCCACGTATACTGGTCCTGGATCTTGAATTCGTTCACCCCGGAGAAGCCGCTGGACTCCACCTGGCCGGGCGTGATGGTGTGACGGATGGAACTGAAGCCCGCCTTCCATTTGGAGCCCGGCTTCGGGTAGAAGCTGAACTCGTGCGTGAGGTTGATATCGCGCACCACCGAGCTGATCGTGAAGTCGTGCGCCTGCGTCTCGAACGATACGCCGTAGTTGTAGTTGGAATAGATGAGCGAAGTGTTGCTGAACCAGCGCGGGGAGTAGATGTGGTTCCAGCGCACCGTGCCGGTGGCGTTGCCCCAGTCGATGCCGAGCGTGGTGCCCAGGCCGATGACATCCCTGCCGAAATAGCCGCTGAGGAAGAGCTTGTCCCTGCCCCCGGCGTCCACGTTCACCTTCGCGTTGAGGTCGTAGAAGTAGAGCTTGTTGTCGCGCATGCTGGGGTCCGCAAAGAGCTTCATCAGCATGTCGGCGTATGTGCGCCGCGCGGCCACGATGAACGACGCGCGTTTCTTCGCTATGGGTCCTTCCACGGTCAGGTTCGAAGAGATCAGCCCCAGGCTGCCGCTCACGCCGAGCTTGCGGTCGTTGCCGTCCTTCATGCGGATATCCAGCACCGAGGCCAGTCGGCCGCCGTAGTGCGCGGGCATGGAACCCTTGTAGAGCTGCACGTCCTTCACCGCACTCGCATTGAACGTGGAGAAGAAGCCGAGCAGGTGGCTCGCGTTGTACACCGGTGCTTCGTCCAGCAGTACCAGGTTCTGGTCCGCACCACCGCCGCGCACATAGAATCCGGACTGACCATCACCGGCGCTCTTCACGCCCGGCAGGAGCTGGATGGCCTTCAACACATCGCGCTCGCCGAAGATCATCGGCAGCTTCTCCACTTCTTTCATGTCCATGCGCTCCACCCCTATATCCGGGCGCCTCAGGTCGACGCCCTTCTTCTCGGCGGTCACGGTCACTTCGCTCAACTCCTGGCGGGAGAGGCCCAGCGCGACATCAAGCTCCACGTTCGCGTTGAGCCGCACCATGCTGCTCTGCGAGCGATACCCGATGAAGGAGCTCTTCACCGTGTACGTGCCCGCTGGTAGTGTGATGGAATAGAAGCCGTACTCGTTCGCGGACACTCCGGTGTTCACCCCGCCGCTCACCACCACGGTGGCACCGATGAGCGTTTCGCCGCTGAGGCTGTCGGTGACCGTGCCGCTGAGCGTGAAACGTGCAGGGCTCTGGCTGAAGGCGCCCGTGCATAGGAGCAGGGCCGGAAGGAGTACGAAGCGCAGTGTGTTGCAGAGCTTGTTCATGGAGGGTCTAGTTCTTCGAGACAGTGATGGTGATGGATCGCCCCACTTGGATGCGAAAAGGCTGCTGGCCCCTCCGCTGCGCGCGCCTGGCCCAACCGCGAGCGAACCATTGGCCCACGCTTTTGATGGGGCCCGCACCAAGCTCCTGGGGCCACTCGGTAAGCGGCTCCATGGTTGTGGCGGTTTGCGCCTGCGCGTTGGTGTCGATGGCCATGCTGGCCAGGAGCATGAGCGCGACGATCAAGGTCCGGGAGTGGTTCATGTGCGGGAGGTGTTCAGTTGTGGTGGTCTTTTTTCGAGGCCGCAAACATCCAAGGGCTTCCATCGGGGCGTGTTACATCCTTCGGGAGAAGGTTTACATCGTCGCCCCAATGCCCGCAGGCAGCTTGAAACCCGTGATGATCAAGCGCCCGGCGAGCACCATCTCGTAAACCGCGATGGGCATGGCCAGCGCCATGGTCGTTGCGGAATAGGACGTGATCACACCGAGCACTTCGATACCGCCCACCACCAGGATGAGCGAAGCCCCGATGATGCCCAGCACCGCGAGCGGTCGCGGCACAAGTCCCGAGCGCAGAAAGAGCGAACTGTAGATGAGCGTGTTCACGCCCAGAAGGAAGTGCGGACCCACGATGAAGGTCCAGTCATGGAGTGCGATGAGCGCGTGACCCACCGCGTATGAGGCGGATGCCTCGATCCCGGTGCGCGTGGAGATGGTACCCAAGGCCAGCATGCTCACAGCGCCCACGAGGATGGCGACCACTTCCAGCGAACGGAAGACCACGTACGCCGGACCGAGCCGCTTGGAGACGATGCTCAACACAGGCAGCATCATCAGTGCGGTGCCGCAGTTCGCAACCGCAAGCAGCAATTCGAAGAGTGCGCCCCATGCAAGGCGTTCGTGTTGCGTGGCAGCGGCCGCAAAGGGATCGGCCGCATCGATCACCGGCTTGTACAAGACCAGGCCGGTGATGGCGGTCACCGTGGCGGTGATGAAGAACAGGCCGGTGAGGACAGCGTGCCGCTTCGTGACGATGGGGTTCGGGTTCATGTGCACAAGGGGTTGAGGGTGTGGTTCAGAATTCTTCGGCGATGAGTTCCTTGTTCAGCATCATGCCGGCGGTGGTGCCGGTGGCAACGGCGTTGGCCACCGTGCGCAGCCGCGTCGTGCTATCGCCGCAGGCGTAGATGCCGGGTACGCTGGTGCGCTGTTGTGCGTCCACCTGGATGTACCCCTCTTCAGTGAATGCGCAGCCGATCTCCTGCGGAGCTGAACTGTGCTGTTCGAAGGCGGGCATGGCGTACAGCGTATGGATGGCACGTGCGGATCCATTGCTGAAGCGGACCTGATGCAACCGGCCACGATCGTGGACCAGTTCCTGCACCGGGGTCTGTTCGATGCCGATACCGTGCTGATGCAGAGCGGCGGACTGTTCGGGCGTCAACGTGGAGGGCCCGTTGGTGAAGAGCGTGAGCTCCTTCGTCCAGTTCGAGATCAGTCGGGCAAGCTCGAAGGCCTTGTCGCCGTTGCCGAGCACACCGGTCACTTCGTCACGCACCTCATAGCCATGGCAGTAAGGGCAGTGCAGCACGGAGATGCCCCAGCATTCCGCAAGACCTGGGATGGGAGGCATCACATCGCGTATACCGGTGGCCAGGATGAGCTTCTTCGCCGTGAACAGGATGTTGTTGTCAACACCCACCTGGAAGCCATCGTCCTTGATGCGGGCGTCCGTGACCTGACCGCTCAGGAACTCCACGGAGGGATAACGCTCCACTTGGGCCCGTGCTTTGGCCGCGATC
>CAZYPC010000165.1:0-7438 GCA_964649165.1 uncultured Chryseobacterium sp. | reverse complement strand
GCGATGGACTGAAGCCGGTGCACCGCCGCGTGCTTTTCGGCATGCAGGACCTCGGTGTGGGCAGCACCCGCCCGCACAAGAAGAGCGCCCGTATCGTCGGGGAAGTGCTCGGGAAGTACCACCCGCACGGCGACGGCAGCGTGTACGACGCCATGGTGCGCATGGCACAGGACTGGAGCCTGCGCTACCCACTGGTGGATGGGCAGGGCAACTTCGGCAGCATCGACCCGGATCCCCCAGCGGCGATGCGTTACACCGAGGCGCGCCTGAAGCGCATCGCCGAGGAAGTCCTCGCCGATCTGGACAAGGAGACGGTGGACATGCGGCCGAACTTCGACGACACGCTCGAGGAACCGACCGTGATGCCCACGCGCGTGCCGCAATTGCTGGTGAACGGCGCTGCCGGTATCGCCGTGGGGATGGCCACCAACATGCCCCCGCACAACCTGAGCGAGGTGTGCGATGCGGTCGTGGCCTACATCGACAACAAGGACATCGACATCGCGGGCCTGATGGAGCACATCAAAGGCCCCGACTTCCCGACCGGTGGCACGATCCAAGGCACGGCCGGTGTGCGCGAGGCGTATGAGACAGGCCGGGGGCGCGTGGTCCTGCGGGCCAAGTCGCGCATCGAGGAAGATCCGAAGACCGGGCGCGAGACCATCATCATTTCGGAGATACCCTATCAGGTGGGCAAGAACGCGCTCTTCAAGAAGAGTTGCGACCTGGTGAACGAGAAGAAGATCGAGGGCGTGAGCGATGCGCGTGACGAGAGCGACCGCAACGGCATCCGCATCGTGTACGAGATCAAGCGCGATGCGATGGCCAGCGTTGTGCTGAACCAGCTCTACAAGTTCACGGAGTACCAGACGTCCTTCAGCGTGAACAACATCGCGCTGGTGAAGGGCCGTCCCGTGCTGCTGGACCTGAAGTCCATGATCCTGCACTTCGTGGACCACCGCATGGACGTGGTGATCCGCCGCACGAAGTTCGACCTGCGCAAGGCCGAAGAGCGCGCGCACATCCTGGAGGGCCTCCTCATCGCCCTGGACCACCTCGACGAGGTGATCAAGCTGATCCGCGCGAGCGAAACGCCGGACACCGCCCGCGAAGGCCTGATGGCCCAGTTCGGACTGAGCGACATCCAGGCGCGCGCCATCCTGGATATGCGCCTCCAACGCCTCACCGGCCTGGAGCGCGACAAGATCAAGGACGAGTACAATGAGCTCATGAAGCTGATCGCCCACCTGAAGGCCGTGCTGGCCGACGAAGGGATGCGCTACGGCATCATCAAGACGGAGACGCTCGAGATCAAGGAGAAATACGGGGACAAACGACGCACGAACATCGTGGCGGCCGGTGGCGACATGAGCATGGAGGATCTCATCGCGGACGACGCGGTGGTGGTCACCATCAGTCACCTCGGCTATATCAAGCGTACAAGCCTGAGCGAGTTCCGCACGCAAGGCAGGGGAGGCGTTGGCTCACGCGGGTCGACCACCCGTGACGAGGACTTCCTGGAGCACCTGTTCGTGGCCACCAACCACAACTACCTGCTCATCTTCACCCAGAAAGGCCAGTGCTATTGGATGCGCGTGTTCGACATCCCCGAAGGCACCCGCCAGAGCAAGGGCCGCGCGATCATCAACCTCGTGCAGCTCGCTGCTGACGACAAGGTGGTGGCCTATTTGAACGTTAAGGACCTCAAGAGCGAGGAGTACCTGAACAACCACTTCGTGGTGCTCTGCACCAAGAAGGGCATCATCAAGAAAACCACGCTGGAGGCTTACAGCCGTCCGCGCGCGAATGGCATCATCGCCGTGGGTATCCGCGAAGGGGACGAACTGCTTGAGGCCCGCCTGACGAACGGCAACAGCCACATCATCCTGGCGAGCAAGGACGGCAAGGCCATCCATTTCGAGGAGAGCGACGTGCGCCCCATGGGCCGTGGTGCCAGCGGCGTGATCGGCATGAACCTCGACGACGAGGACGGCAAGAACCAGGTGGTGGGCATGCTCACCATCGACGCCAGCGAGATCACCACGCGCCAGGTGCTGGTGGTGAGCAGCAAGGGCTACGGCAAGCGCAGCCCCGTGGAGGACTACCGCATCATCAACCGTGGCGGGAAAGGCGTGAAGACGCTCCAGGTCACGGACAAGACCGGCAAACTCGTCGCCATCAAGGACGTGCGCGATGATGACCATCTGATGATCATCACCCGCAACGGCATCACCATCCGCATCGGACTGGACGAGATGCGTGTGCTGGGCCGCGCCACCCAAGGCGTCCGCCTGATCGAACTCCGCGACAAGGACAAGATCGCGGCCGTGGCGAAGGTGGACAGCGAGCTGCACGAGGACGAGGACGCCCCGAACGCCGAGGGACAGGAAGGCAGCGAAGGAGGTGAGGGAGCCCCAGGCGGCGACGCTGGTGACAGCGCGGAAGATGGAGCGGCCGATGGCACTGAACTTGCCGACGATGACGAATAAGACACGAAACGGAACGGAAATGAGGAAGACGCTTTTCATCCTGGCCACGATCGCTTCCACCGCGAGCATGGCGCAGAACAGCAACGTGGTGAGCGCGTACATGGCGCTGGAGGACAACAAGCTGGCCGAAGCTGCCGGCTACATCGAGCCCACCATCACCAACGAGGGCACGATGGTGAAGGAGAAGACCTGGCGATACCGGGGCATGATCTACCAACGCATCGCCTTCAGCGACGACGCGGCCCTCAAGACGCAGTTCCCTGACGCCATGGAGAAGTCCATAGCGAGCTTCATCAAAGCGAAGGAACTCGATACGAAGGGTGCCGAAAAGGAAGGGAATGACAAGGCGCTTCGCGGCATGCAAGCCATGGCACTGAACGCCGGGAACGATGCGTTCACGGCCAAGGATTACGACAAAGCGATCCTGCTGTACGCCCAGAGCGAGGGGATCGCCAAGAGTTTCGGGGAGACGGACAGCAATGCCGTCTTCAACAGCGCTCTGGCTTATGAGAGCAAAGGCGACCAGGCCCAGGCGCTCGCCCACTACCAGCAGTGCATCGCCATCGGCTACGACAAGGCGGAGATCTACCGCTATGCAGCAAGCCTGCAGAAACGGGCCGGTGATCTGAACGCGGCCATCACCACCACGCAGGCAGGTCGTAAGCGCCACCCGGCCGACAAGGACCTCATGCTGGACGAAGTGGCGTTCCTGCAGGAGGCCGGACGCGTCTCCGAGGTGAAAGCCAGTGCCATCAGCGCTTTGGAGAAGGATCCCGGGAACTGCGTGCTGCACAGCGTGCTGGCCAGCATCTACGAAGGTGAGGCCGACCCGAAAGCCGGGACCAAGCCTGCCGAAGCCGAGATGTACAAGCTCTATGACCAAGCCGAGGCGAGCTACAAGAAGAGCATCGAATGCGACCCCAAGTTCTTCGACAGCTACTTCAACATCGGCGTGCTTTACAACAACCGCGCGGCCTACGAGTATGAGAAGGCCAACAACGAGAAGGATGATGCCAAGTACCAGAAGCTCAAAAAGGTGGCGGATGACATCTATGTGAAAGCCGTGCCTTACTTCGAAAAGGCGCACGAGCTGAAGCCGGAGGACGTGCCCACGATCAAACAGCTGAAGACGCTCTACGCCAAGGCTGGCAATACGGCCAGGTTCGAAGAGATGCAGAAGCTTCTCGGCGAGAAGAAGTGAAGAAACTCCCCGGCGAGTAAGCCATACCCGCCGTGGTGTTAAAGGGGAGAGCCCTGGCGCGAGCCGGGGCTCTCTGTTTGAGGGGTGTATGCCGCCTTCTGCAGCCAGTGCAGCTAGGCTCCAACGAACGGTTCTTGCCCGATCTCATCCGGTCCTGGCACGTGCGCCCGGGCCATTTCCCTGCTCTTGACGAAGCTCATGGTGCATTGCCGAAGAATCCCGACCTTCAACCCAACCTAACACCTCCTCATCCCATGAGCCAGACACTCACCGAACGGCGTGTTCACCTCCAGGACCTGCACAGCGACCATCAGCTCTGGCTGAACACGCTGCGTTTCTGCAAGGACGAGATCGGCATCTTCGACAAGCGCATGGAGGACATCGCCCGCAGGAACACCGGCCGTGAGGTGATGGCCGAACTGGAGCACTTCCAGAACCGCTACATCAGGGAGCGTGAAGTGATCGATGAGTTGCGGCACGACATCAAGCAGCACGAGAACCACTTGGAGAAGTTCGCCATGGAACATCCCGTGGCCGTGGATCATGTGCTGTTCGCTGACCACAGCGACCTGCGTGACCGGGTGAATACCTTCGAAAAACTCTACCACGAGTTGAAGGCGGAGTTCATGCGCTGGCTGGCGGACAGGATGTGAGTACCGCTGTCGCGTACCGCCAAGGATCCCGGGGGATATCCACTAGCCCACGACCATATTCCGCGCATCAGCACAAGTCATGCTACCGCCACGCATGCTCAGCTCAGAGCGAGACCTGAGCAAGGCTGGTCAAGACCCATCCTGTACCACCCTTTCATGCGACCGATCCGATCCGTCTTCAGGATGGCCTTCTTGCTCCTCTTCAGCTCGGGGTTCGCTCAGTCGAACCCCCACAGCCTAGGCACCGTTTGGTCGCCCGAACGCTTTGGCAAGAACACCAACGCGCCGGCCAAAGTTCTGGGCACGGCCCGCGGATCGGCCTTCATGCTTCTTCAGAGCAAGCACACAGGTGGTGACGGTTCGTTCGGCTTCGGTGAACCTTACGCATTTGAGGAGGTCTCCCTAGATGGCTTGGTTTCCCTGCGGAAAGAAGAAGTGTCCATCACCGGGATCAAGAACCCGCGGATCAAGGAGGTCGCATGGGCGAATGACCACATCAACGTGACCTTCACGGCAAGCTCAGGAAAAGAAGAGGTCATGAAGCTCCGGAAGATCGGCCTCACCGACCTGAAACCGATGGGCGAGGATGTCCAGTTGTTGCCCATTCCCCGGATATCCGGGTTCCGGAAGAAGCGGTATTGGCCCATGCCGTGTGATGCGCGGGGCAACATCATCATACTGGTGTCCTATTCCACTTCCCAAGAGCGTGGTTCGGAGCGATCGAGCATCATCACATTCGACGCGCAGGGCGGGTCGATGCGGGAGTTCATCCTCCAGGACATCTGGCCATGCCAGGATGCCTACGATCAGATTCAAGTAACCAACGAAGGAGCACTCGTGTTCATCGGCAATCGGGCTGCGCCGCCCCCTGTGCACATGCGGGACGAGCGCTGTCTGGTCTATATGAAGGAAGGGGAGACGAAGTCGGTGATCCACCCGTTGGACTATGCGGCCAAGGATCCAGGGATCCCGGGCCTTTTCAGGTCGGCCGCGACGGGCGATGTCGGCCTGGCCACCTGTGGTATGGAGACTGGAACAACGCGCCTGCGGACCGTCACGGTCCACTGGTTGGGCAAAGACGGCACGCTGGATCCCGGCTTGCAGGCGGCCGTCGATCCGGTGATCGCGGATGAATTGATCGCCAACATGCCGGAAGATGCCGGCCGGGTGGTGGGTTTCGCGCCGAAGGTTGTGGAAGACACAGCGAAGCATAGACTCTATTTCATCACCGAATTGTTGGTTGAAGCGCACCCGACGAAGGCGATTTTCCGAGAAGGCGTTTTGAAACGCGCAACGACGGAGAGTATGCGTGCGGATATCAATGGTTGGCGACCATCCCTGTTCACGGCGGACATCCTGGTGAGCTGCTTCAACGAGGGTTCGTTCGTTCAACATGCGTTGATCCGGAAGGCGCAGTTCGGCCATTCGAGCAACCACTACCTGGGCTATGCCTGCATGGCGCATGAGAACGGCCTCACCATATGGTTCAACGCCAAAGACCCGGATGAGAACGACCGGCCGGACAACCTGAAGGATCTCTCTTACGAGCGGGCTGATGCGCATGTGGCCACTGCGCACATCCCCCCGGACGGTCAAGTGCGCCTGACGAGGATCGCGCCGCCGAATGAAGAGCGGATTTTCCGCATGCGCCCACACGTGTTCGGACCTGTTGTTCCGGAGCGCGCATTGCTATGCCTTGATGAAGCCCCGGCCATTGATGGCAACATCGGACGCGCCGCGCGCGATGTCTATTTCCTTGGGTTGGTCGCGCCGTGAATGGCCGTGCGATCCTGACGGATCAGCTCGCGTGGTTTTCCGTCGGCAAGGTCCAGATGATATCCTCGCGAAACTCACGCTGGGCGAGCACTTCGATCGGTACCAAGGTCCCGTTGCGCTTGGCGCGGTGCGAACGATAGCCTGCGGACCGCAGCAAGGCATCGATCGCCTCGGCATTCGGCCGCAGGTGCGCCTCCAGGCTCGTTTCCACCAGGATCGTACGGATCGCGCGTTGCCCCAGCAACCGGGCCGAGCCTTGCAACGCCTTCACCTCGCTGCCCTCGATATCCAGTTTGAGGAAGGCAATGTGATCGATGCCACGGACGCTACAGAAGTCATCGAGCGCGAAGACGCGGACCTGATGCGGTACGCGGTCCTTGGGTTCGAACACACCTTCCAGGCAGGCGAAGCCGCGCGTGATGACCCGAGGCGTGTCGTAGAAGGTCATCTCGCCGGTATGATCGGTGAGCGCGGCCTGCTCAATGATCCAATTGGCGGGCGGGGCGGGGTTGTTCTTCCGCAGGATGCCGAAGGCCGTTGCTGACGGCTCCAGGGAGATCACGCACCCAGCGCTACCTACAAGGCCTAGGCACTCCGCCGCGAAGTAGCCGATGTTGGCCCCGGGGTCGATCACGACATCACCGGACTTCAGGGTGCGGCGCAGGTGGTTCACCACGTTCTCCTCATACAACCCGTACCAGACGAGCCGATGGAGGATGTTGTCCTGGTCCAGTTCCATCCGCACGCCGTTGAGCACGAGCGTTTCCGTACGGCCCCGGCCAAGCCGACGTCCGAGCGTCTCCACCAGGCGGTAACGGCCGGGAAAAGGAGCGGAGCGCACCAGGGAGCGCAGGACTTGTCGTGGCAGTTCCATGACGGCGACAAGGTACCGGGAGGAAAGCAGCGTTGACCTGCTGGATACATTCGCGCCCGTTCTCTTGAACCGCTCATTCCCATGTCCTTCAACCCCATCCAGGCCTGGCTTGAACTGAAAAGCCACCTTCCCGTGCTCCCCATCGAGCATTTCGGGCTCGTATACATCTATCCGGTCTTCGTAGCGCTCATCATCATGGAGTACTACAACGCGAAGGACCTGTACGACTGGAAGGAGAGCCTTTCTGGTTTTGTCATCGGGATCGGTGCGACCCTGATCCGCGTGATCACCAATGTCTTCGAGATCACGCTCTACATGTGGCTGTTCTGGAAGTTCGCGCCACTGCGGGAGAAGTACCTCGGTTACACGACGCTCGGATTCGCTTGGTATACCTGGATCATCTGCGCGATACTGGACGATCACAACTTCTACTGGCACCACCGGC
>CAZYPC010000164.1:0-7533 GCA_964649165.1 uncultured Chryseobacterium sp. | reverse complement strand
GATGCGCCGCGTTTTCGTTACGAACCTCGCCTTGGTGCTGGTGCTGAACCTGCTGGTGAAGCCCTTCTACATCCTGGGCATCGACGCGGCCGTGCAGGGGCGTGCGGGCACTGAGGCCTACGGCGGTTACGCGGCGCTGCTCAGCCTGAGCTTCCTGCTCAACATCCTGCTCGACCTCGGCGTCACCAACTGGAACACGCGGCATGTGGCGCAGAACACCGGGGAGATGCGCGCGCATTTCAATGGGGTGATCACGGTCCGGGCGCTGCTCGTGGTGCTCTACTCGGTGGTCGTCTTCATCGCGGCCTTTCTGCTGGGCTACCGCGATGGCGAGCTCGGATTGCTCGCCGTTCTGGTACTCAACCAGATGCTGGTCGCCACCATTCTCTACCTGCGCAGCAACATCGCCGGGGCGCAGAAATTCGCACAGGACAGTTCGCTCTCCGTGCTCGACCGCGTGCTGCTGATCGCGATCTGCGCCTGGCTGCTCTGGGGTCGTGGTGCGCACGCACCCTTTCCCATCATCTGGTTCGCTTGGGCGCAGACGGTGGCTTACGGGGCGACAGCCCTTGTCGCGCTCGTACTGGTCGCCCGGCACACCGGAATTCCTTCTCCCCGTTGGGATCCGGTTTTCATCAAGGACGTGCTGAAACAGAGCGCCCCGTACGCGCTTCTGGTGCTGTTGATGACCTTCTACTATCGGACGGACACGGTGATGCTGGAGCGTCTCCTGCCCGAGGGCAAGCTCCACGCGGGCATCTACGCGCAAGGCTTCCGTTTCTTCGAGGCCTTCAACATGCTCGGCTTCCTGCTGGCAGGTCTGCTGCTGCCCATGTTCAGCCGCATGCTGAAGCACGGCGAGAACATCGGACCGCTCACCGGGCTGGCGACACGACTTGTTCTGGCCGGAACCCTGGCCGTGGCCATCATCGGCTCGTTCTACGCGCGGCCGGTGATGGACCTGCGGTACCACGAGCACACCGAGGTCTCGGCCCCCGCCTTCGCCGTGCTCATCTGGAGCTTCGTGGCGGTCTGCATCACCTATGTCTTCGGCACATTGCTCACCGCCAGTGGCGATCTGCGCACGCTGAACCGCATGGCGGCCGGAGGCATGGTGCTCAACATCGGACTCAACCTGGTCCTCATCCCACGCTACCAAGCCTTGGGTGCCGCTTGGGCCGGTCTCATCACCCAGGGCTTGATGGCCATTGGACAGGCGGTCATCGCCTCATCCCGTTACCGCTTGCGCCCAAGCCTGCGACATGTGGTCGGGACCGGTGCCTACGTCCTCGCCTTGCTGGCACTCGCTTGGCTGGCCGTAGCCCGCCAACTGAGCTTCCCTGTTGCTGCGGTCGTGCTCTCCCTTGCGGCTGTGGGATTGGCCGCCGTGGCGGGCCTGCTACCCCTGGCAGGCCTCAGGTCGCTCCTGGCCCAGCGCTCGGGGCAATAGCCGGGTCGGCGGTCCGTTCCAAGGGCCGGCAAGCGCCTGCCCCCAATAGGGGGCGTCGGGTATCTTCGCCGTCCTTTTTTACCACCATGGGTATTGAACCGCGCGACGGCTCCCGGAATTCCTTCGATCTGGTGCTCTTTCTGTGGAAGCAGCGCAGGCTGCTGATCGGCATCACCGCGTTGGGTGCGGTCGTCGGCATCATCGCCTCGTTCGTGATCACTGAACAGTTCAGGAGCGAAGTGATCCTGTACCCCGCGATCAGCAACAGCGCCAGCCGCTCGCTGCTGAACGAGCAGAGCGGGTCGCGGGACGACATCCTGGCCCTTGGGGACGAAGAGGATGCCCAACAGCTCATCCAGATGTTGCAGAGCGACGAGATCCGGGACAGGACCACGGAGAAGTTCGACCTGATGAACCACTACCGCATCAAGGCCGACGATGAGCACAAGCGCGCCAATCTGCGCGAGGTCTACGAGGAGCAGGTCAAGTTCGAGTTCACCAAGTTCGGCAGTGTGCGCATCTCGGTGCTCGATGAGGATCGCCAGCGCGCGGCGGACATGGCCAATTTCATCGCCAGCGAGGTCGACAGCGTGTGGAACGCCATGCAGATGGAGCGCGCTGCGATCGGGGTGCGCCTGGTGGAGAGCAAGCTCGAAGAAGCCGAGAAGAACGTGGCCTGGCTCAACGACAGCCTCGGTCGGATCCGCGCTGCAGGCGTGCAGGATTACCACACCCAGAGCGAGCGATTCAACGAATACCTCGGGGCCGCCATCGTCAAGGGGGACGAACGCGCCATCCGCCTCTTCGACGAGAAGTTCAAGGTGCTTGCCCGGTACGGAGGTGCCTATCTCACCTTGCAGGGCCAACTCGACAACGAGCTCTGGCGTCTCAACCAATTGCGCACCAAGCTGACCCAGGCGCGCGCCGACATGGAAAGCGACCTACCCCACAAGTTCGTCGTCAACAAGGCGCTGCCCTCGGACAAGAAGGCGAGCCCGATCCGTTGGTTGGTGACGACCTCGAGCACCGTGGCCGCCTTCCTGATGGCGCTCCTGTTCCTGGTCGTGCGAGAGAACGTCAACAAGATCCGCCAGGCCCATGGATGAGCGCTTCTCTTTCTCATCCTTCTTCGAGACCATCGCACGCCAGTGGAAGCTGTTCCTGGGCGTGGCCGTTCTGGCCGCCGCTGCCGGTTCCATCTTCAGCGGTCGAACCTTCATCAAACCACGTTTCAGGTCATCGGCCATCGTGTACCCGGTGAACCTCTCGAGCTACTCGATCGAATCCACCAGCGACCAGTTGCTGCAGCTCCTGGAAAGCAACAGCATCCGCGACAGCCTGGTGCGCATCCACAAACTCGCCGAGCACTACCATATCGATGTTACCGAGCCGCCGGGGCAATTCTATCTGCAGGCCGAGTACCGTGATCATGTTTCCATAGCGAAAACCCGCTACGAGAGCGTTCAGATCGAGATCGAGGATGAGGACCCGCGTGTCTCGCAGGCCATGGTGACGGACCTGCTGGACCAGTGCGATAAACTGGCCCGACGACTGCAGCGGGAGAAGAGCGAGGAGGTGCTGCATATCACCAAGAGAGAGATGGATCTCGCTCATCACAAGCTGGACAGTGTGGAAGCACGGCTCGATACGCTGCGCAAGCGCACCGGCCTGTTGAGCTACGATGCGCAGACCGAGGAGGTGACCCGTGGCTACATGCGCATGCTGAGCGGTGGCAATGCGGGTGGCCGTTCAGAGGCGAAAGACCTCTTGAACGCACTGGGTCGGTACGGCGGGGAGTTCCGCGCGCTCACCGAACTGGCCAATTACTACCGCACCCAGTTCGTGGAGAAGCAGATCGCCCATGAGCGTACCCTCACCGATCTGAACAAGAATCTTACCTACACGAACGTGGTGGTCTATCCCGAAAGGGCGGACAAAAAGGTCTATCCTGTGCGGTGGCTGATCGTGGTCGGCAGCGTCGCCTCGGCCTGTTTCCTCTGCCTGGTCCTGCTCATGTTGCGGGACCGCCGCAGGGTCCTCACCACATCGAAGAGCTGAGCCATGCTCGCGCGGCTGTTGAAGGACCAGTGGATCCCGCTCGCATGCGTGGGGTTCATCCTGCTCAACGGCCTGTTCATGGCCAACGAGATCTACTGGCTGAATCTGCTGCCGGCAGCGCTCCTCATCGGCTGGGCGATGATCGCGCATGTGGAGAACGTGCTCCTGTTCATCGTTTTCGCCACACCGCTCTCCCTTAACCTGGAACAACTCGAGCTGGGGGGCATTGGCGTGGCCGTCCCCACGGAACCGTTGATGGTGAGCATCATGCTTCTGTTCCTTTTGAAGCTCGGCCTCGAACGCGACGTCCTCGACAGGGGCGTCTGGCGGCATCCGGTCACCGTGGTCATCATCCTCCAGCTCGCGTGGATGGCCTTCTGCATCATTCCGAGCAGCATGCCACTAGTGAGCCTCAAGTACCTCGCGGCGCGGGGATGGTTCGTATGCACCATGTACTTCATGGCAACCCGCCTGTTCGAGCGACCCCGGAACATGCAGCGATTCGCCTGGCTTTACATGGCTGGCCTCGCCATCGTGATCGGCCGCACGCTCATCCGGCATGCCGGTTACCACTTCGAACACGATCCGGCCCACTGGGTGATGGAGCCGTTCTTCAAGGACCACACCAGCTACGGCGCCATCATCGCCTTCTTCCTGCCGTTCGCCGTTACGGCCATCAGCCTGCCTGGATCCTCCCCCGTTCGCAGAGGCGTGGCCGTGCTGTTCCTCGTCATCCTGGTGCTGGGCATGGTCTTTTCCTACACCCGCGCTGCCTGGGTGGGTGTGGTCGCCGCCTTGGGCGTGATGCTTGTCATGAAGTTGCGCGTACCTGGCTGGATCGTGCTCGGTGTTACCGTGGTGGCCGGAGGCATCTATCTCGTGAACCGTGATCAGATCACCATCGCACTGGAACGCAACCGGGATGAAAGCAGTGACGACCTCGCGAAGCACGTGAGCTCCATCAGCAATATCAGTTCCGACGCCAGCAACCTGGAACGTATCAACCGGTGGAATTCCGCGTTGCGCATGTTCGAGGAAAGACCTTGGACGGGCTGGGGCCCCGGAACCTATATGTTCCAGTACGCGCCGTTCCAGGCCGCAGCGGACCGTACCATCATCAGCACCAACTTCGGCATCGGTGGCAACGCGCATAGCGAGCTCCTGGGACCACTTTCCGAGCAAGGGCTTCCGGGCGCGCTCATCGTCGTCCTGCTCATCGCCGTCACCACCTTGACCGCTGTGCGCCTCTGGCAGCGAATGCCCCCGGGAGCGGACAGGCGCATGGTGGGGGCTGCCTTTTTCGGGCTCATCACCTACTACGTGCACGGTACGTTGAACAATTTTCTCGATCTCGACAAGGCCAGTGTGCCCTTCTGGGGATTCACCGCGATGATCGTGGTGATGGACCTCAAATACCCCGCGCACAGGGCTTCCACACAGCCGCTTGCCCGGAGCTTCGAGCCCCGAGCTTGAGCCTCGTCTTCTAGCTCGGGGTTCGGAGCTCGCGGCTTCTCAGGAAAAACGGCAGGTCAACAACGCGATGTCGTCCAGGTAGGGGAGACCCGCGCGATGCGCTTCGAAGGTGGCGATCAGCGCTTCGTTCACGGCCTGCGGCCCAGCCCCGGAGAATTGCCGCAGGGCTTTTTCCAAGGGCCCGGTATCGAACGCGGCGCCGTAGATGTCCTCCTGTTCCACCAGGCCATCGGTGTAGCTCAGGAGCATGCCCCCGTTCAATTGTGCCTCGCCGGTCTTCACGAAAGGCAGCTCGGGCAGCATGCCCAACGCGATGCAGCCGTCCTTCATTTCACGCAACACATCGTTCCGCCAGAGCAGCGGTGCGTTGTGGCCCGCATTCACATAACGCATCGTGCCGGTGCGTGTGTCCACCACACCGATGAAAAGCGTGATGAAGCGCTCGCCGCGCGCGCGGTCCATCACCAGCTTGTTCAGCTCGCCCACCAACGCATCCAGCCGCTCGTACCCGTGCGTGAGCATCGCGCGTAGCGTGGCCTGGAAGTTCGACATCAGCAGGGCTGCGGCCATACCTTTGCCGCTCACATCCGCCACGCACAGGACCAGCTCGTTCTCGTTGATCCGGATCAGATCATAGTAATCACCGCCCACCTGCCGGTGCGGCAGGTACCACGCGGCGGCCTGAACGGTGCTGTTGTTCGGCAGGTCGCGCGGGATCAGCATCGTTTGCATCTCTGCGGCCAGTTCCAGCTCGCGTTTGTCGCGCTCCTGCTGAAGGGCCAGTTTTCCCAGGCGCTTGTTCTCGAGCGCCACGGCGATCAGGTTCGTGAGCGTCTGGATGAAGTTCATGTGCTTCACCGCAGGGCTCACGCGCCGCTCCTCCTCGTCGATGTCGCCGATCAGCAGCAACGCCAGCGCTTTGTCCAGGTGGAAGACGGGCACGGCGATGTCGAATCCCGCGATGAGGGCCTCTTCACTGCTGCCAACGAACTGGATGTCCTTGTAGATGCCGATCAACGGGCGCACATCGACCTGCATCTGCGTCTCGTCCGCCCCATAGGCGTGGGCGCATTTCCAGCCGTTGCCGTGCTCGAAGAGCATCAGCCGGGTGATGCCCAGCTCCTCACGCATGATGCTGCCGTAGAGCTTGAGCAACTCCTCCCGTTGCAGGTTGCTGTTGATGGCCTTGGTGACGTCCAGCAGCGCGCGCAACTGGAACTCTTTCAAGTTCAGTCGCTCGGTGATGCGGTCCAGGCGGGTCATCAGAGCCCCAACTTCTTCGCGATCTCCGGCAGCTTTCCGGCCAGGGCGATCTCGCGCAGCATCTGTTTCGATTCCTTCGCGGGCGAACCGAGGTAGCTCCTGCCGCCTTCCACGCTGCTCATCAGTCCGCTCTGCCCGAGGATCACTGCACCCTTGCCGATCGTCACCTTGCTGGGCACACCTACCTGGCCCCACAAGGTCACACCTTCCTCGATCACCACCGCTCCGGCGATGGCCACATGCGCACAGATGAGACAATGCGCACCGATGAGGGTGTCATGACCGACCTGAACGTGGTTGTCCATCTTGGTTCCCCGCCCGATGCGCGTGTCGGCGCTGACGCCCCGGTCGATCGTGCACAACGCCCCGATCTCCACGTCGTCCTCGATCACCACACTTCCACAGGGGATCATCTTGTCATAGCCGGTGGGCCGCTTCTTGAAGTAGAACGGATCGGCGCCGAGCACGCTGTTCGCGTGGATGGTCACGCGGTCACCGATTTCCGCAGGCCCGTAGATCACCACACCGGGCATGATGCGGCAGTCGCTGCCGATGCGCACTTCGGGGCCGATCACGGCAGTAGGATGTACTTCCGTGTTCTTCCCGATCGAAGGCCCCATGCCGTCCCAACCAAGGCGCGGGCTGAAGTGCGCTACGAGCTTGTTGTACTCCGCGCAAGGGTCGCTGCACACGATGATGGCCTTGCCTTCGGGAATAGCGATGTCATCCTTGTTGATCAGCACGACCGACGCCGCGCTGTTCAGGGCTTTCGCGTAGTACTTCGGATGGTCCACGAAGAGCAGATCGCCTTCACGCACGCGGTTGATCTCGTTGATGCCGGTGACCAGGCGCTGTGTATTCCCCAGCGCCTGCGCGCCGATCATGCCCGCGATGTCAGCGGCGGTCAAGGATTGCTTCAGGTCCATGCGCGGCGAAGGTAGGCGCGGCGGATAACGACGAACCCCGCAGGGTTGCCACGGGGTTCGTCTATCGTTCGTCGGGCGATGCATGCACCGCCCTTCCTCACTTTTTCACACGGTCCAGGTACTCGCCCGTTTCCGTATCGATGCGCACAACGGTGCCGATCTCCACGAAAGAAGGCACCATGATCTCGGCGCCGGTCTCCAGTTTCGCGTCCTTCATCACCTTGTTGCTGGTATCGCCCTTCACCACGTTCTCCGTGTAGGTCACGGCCAATTCCACCACTTTGGGGGGGCGGGCGAAGATGGGCGTGTCGCTCTCGAAGCCCACCTGCATGATCATCTCCTCCTTCATGAAGCCCATGGCAT
>CAZYPC010000163.1:0-7534 GCA_964649165.1 uncultured Chryseobacterium sp. | reverse complement strand
CGTGTCTATGCGTCAGAACCGAAGATGAAGGATCAACGCATGAAGTGAGAGCGACCCAATTCGACATGAACCACCTACATGAAACGGGCGCTCACCATGCTGACCATGGCCATGGCCATGGCGTCCTCCGCGCAGGAGATCTGCGACAATGCCATTGATGACGATGGCGACGGCCTCATCGATCTGAACGATATCGCGGACTGCACGTGTGCCGGTGGTGGTGGCACGACGCAGGTGGAGTCGATCATCCCGAACCCGTCCTTCGAGGTGAGTGACTGCATCCCCGCTACGGTGGGCGCGATGGATTGCGCCGATACCTGGTCACAAGCCACGCTCGCGTCTTCGGACTATTTCCACAACGACGGCTTCATGCCGGACTGGATCCCGCAGCCGCTACCGTCCGGTGGGGATGCGTGCGTCGGTGGATACATCTGTCCGGACTACATGGAATACATCGGCGCGTGCCTGCTGCAACCGATGCAGGCCGGAACACCCTACACCATCGATCTCTCCATCGCGGCGTTCAGCACGATCGCCGACCTGACGGACACCATCACCAATACGTTCACGCCGGTGCAGATCACGCTCTGGGGGCTCGGTTCCTGCCCCACATGGCCGATCCCCGAGTGGGATTGCGTGGAGGACGCAGGGTGGACCCCGCTCGCCACGGTGACACATGACCCCGACAGCCACTGGCAGACCGCAACGATGACCTTCACCCCTACCTTCAACGTGCAGGCGGTGATGATCGGCTCCCCTTGTGAGGTGCCAGCCGACTACCCGAGCGTGACCACGGCCGGCCTCGGGCACCTCGCGTATTTCCTGTACGATGATCTGGTGCTGAACGAGAGTGCACTGTTCACCCCCTCGCTCACCCTGGCACGCTCCGGCGGGATCTGCACCGGGGACGTCGTGCTCACCGCATCACCCATCGATGAAGCGACGGGGTACCAATGGTACTACGAGGGTGTGGCGCTCATCGGCAGAACGGAAACGGAACTTGATCTGACGGGTTCAACGATCCTTCCGGGGAACTACCAGTGCATGGCCACGTTCGAGTCAGGCTGCGTGGTCGGTTCGTACGAACTAGCGCCGCCGGTTTTCCCGCAACCGGACCTCTCGGCCACACCGCTTGCGGGTTGCGCGCCGCTGGAAGTGTCTTTCGAGAACCTCTCCGATCCAGCGCTCGCGGCGAACGCGCAATGGGACTTCGGCGATGGGGCGACGTCGGATATGATGGATGACGTCGTGCATACATACCTCGATGGCGGGACCTTCGATGTGACCCTCACTGTCACCTCTCCCGAAGGCTGCACCGCCACGATCGATTATCCGGACCTGATCAACGTGTACGACGCGCCGGAAGCCGTGTTCACCTTCGGTCCGCAGCCCACCGACGTGTTCAACACCTTTATCAGCTTCGTTGATGCGAGCAGTGCGGACGTGATCGGATGGGAGTGGTCCTTCGGAACGGAAGCTGCGCTCGGCACCAGCTCGGTCTCATCCCCCTCGCTCACTTTCCCGGATGAGGAGGGCGGCACCTATCCCGTGCAACTCATTGTGACCAATGAGGACGGCTGCACGGCTACGGCCATTGATGAGGTCGTGATCCATCCGAACTACGCGGTGCAGGTGCCCAATGCCTTCACGCCGGATGGCGACGGCGTGAACGAAGCTTGGTTCCCGGTGATCAGCGGCGAGGATGTGGAGCGGTATGCGCTTTCCGTCTTCGATCGGTGGGGCCACCCCGTTTGGAGCAGCACGCGCCCCGGCGAGGCGTGGGATGGTCGCACCGGCGGCGAACGGGTGATGGACGGCGTCTACGTCTGGAAGTTGGACACCCGTGATCTCGTGCAGGGTGTCCGTCACCAGTACTTCGGTCATGTGACCGTCCTGCATTGATCGAGCTGGCCGAAGCGTGAGAGGCGGGTCGAGCACGTGTGCTGGTATGGCGGTCGCCGTTAGTTTCGGCCGCATGTACCGACCACTGATCACCATCGCGCTCGTGACTTCCACGCTCGCGCCCGCCTTCGCACAGATCAAACTGCCAGCGCCCAGCCCCCGGCAGGACGTGAAGCAACGCTTCGCCACCTCGTTCATCGAGTTGGCTTACAGCCGGCCGGCCTTGCGCGGCAGACCGGTCTTCGGCCCCGGCAGCGAGTTGGCGCCACTGGACAGCATGTGGCGTACCGGCGCCAATGCCGCCACCACGGTGCGCTTCGGGGCTCCCGTGAGTGTCGGCGGCCTTCCGGTGGACAGCGGCCGCTACGCGCTCTTCACCATTCCCGGACAGAAGGAGTGGACGGTGATCCTGAACAAGGGTGCGGATGCATGGGGCGATTATTCGTACGACCGCAAGAACGACGTCGCGCGCGTGCAGGTGCCTGCGCAGCGCGTGAACGAATCGATGGAGCGCTTCACGATGCAGTTCGTGGACATCACCCCATCCACCTGCAACCTTGAGCTCGCCTGGTCCACCACACGGATACATGTACCCATCAAGGCGGATCTGACCGACCTGCGCAAGCGGATCGACGTCGCGCTGGCGGCGGACACGGCCAAGCCTTATGAAGAGGCGGCCCACTACTTCGATGAGGTGGAGCCGGACGCGGAGCGTGCGCTGGAGAATGTCGTCCCCGCGTTGGAGGCGCACCCGGACCATTTTTGGCTCTGGCACCTGAAGGCCAGGTCGCTCGAACAGCTTGGCCGCAAGGACGAGGCGGTGGCGGCAGCGAAGACCTGCATCCAGGAAGCGGCGAAGGAAAAGGACGCGGCCTACCAGCGGACCTGTCAGGCGCTCATCGACCGGGTGAAGAAGCAGTGAGACCGCATGCCGCAGGGTATGCTCGGGCGTTTGCGACCCATCTTTGATGCACGTCGTAGAACGGCGGAGCGACTTATGGCACGGCACCTTCTCCTCGGAGCGACGTTCACCACCTTCTTCACCTTCACATCCGCATCATTGTGCGCCCAGGTGATCGCAGCTGGTGCAGGTCACGCCATCACGGTCTGCGCTGATGGCGGCGTGCTCAACTGGGGCATGAACCATCACGGCCAGTTGGGCACGAACACCACCAGTGATACCACGTCGATCCCCGTGTCGCCGATCGGTCTCACGGACGTGGCCGCCGTGTCAGGGGGGCTGTGGTACACGCTCTATCTGCGCACCGACGGAACGGTGCGTGCCTGCGGCTGGAACCAGTCGGGCGAACTCGGGGACGGCAGTTGGAGCGCCCACCACATCCCTGGACCGGTTATCGACCTGACGGACGTGGTGGCCGTGAGCGCTGGCTACACGTCTTCGCTTGCCCGGAAAAGCGACGGCACCTTGTGGTCTTGGGGCGGCAATGATCTCGGCCAGTTGGGTGATGGCACCACCACCAACCGCAACGTCGCCGTTCAGGTCCTTGGGGTCGCGGACGTCGTCGGCATGGACATGGGTTCGAAGCATGCGCTGGCCGTGCTGGCGGACGGAACGGTTTGGGCGTGGGGCCAGAATCAATACGGCCAGCTCGGCAACGGCACTACCCAGGATACGCTGCTTCCCGTGCAGGTGCCGGGGCTCGTGGATGCGATCGCCGTGGCCGCCGGTGTGGTCTCGTCATACGCGTTGATGGCGGATGGTACCGTCTGGTCCTGGGGAGCCGCCTCCTCCGGCCAGCTTGGCAACGGCTCGGGTCAACAGCAGAATGAACCGGTGCAGGTCAGCGACCTGAACGGGATCGTCGCGATAGACACGCGTTTCGCCCATGTCATGGCCTTGAAGGACGATGGCACAGTGTGGCTCTGGGGACAGAACAACGCCGGCCAGCTCGGCGACGGCACCGTCTCCAACGCCTATCTGCCCACATCACTGAACGGCCTCACCGGCATCACCGCGATAGCGGCAGGCTCCATGTTCTCCATGGCATTGCACGAAGATGGAACGCTGTGGACCTGGGGCCAGAACGTGAACGGACAATTGGGTAATGGCACCGTTTCCACCGACAGCATTATTCCCGGAACGGCATTGAACGGATGTGCCATTCCCACGCCCCTGGCCGTGATGGACACCGATATGCCGCTTGCGGTATTCCCGAACCCGTCCGCAAACGCGTTCACGGTGGTGGCCGATCCCCGTTATGAGGAATACACCCTCTCGAACGGAATGGGACAGTTGGTCCGGCGCGTAAGGATCAACGACAGGCTGGTGCATGTTGATCTCTCGACAGAACCCGTCGGCGTCTATCTGCTCAAGCTTGTTGGCTCCGGCCGTTCAGCTCGGATCAGCTTGCTGAAGGAGTAGCAGCCGGCCGGTGCTCGGATCCTATCTCACCCAGAGCAGTCGCACACCCACCAGCACGGCGCAGAGCCCGACCAGTGCCAGGATGGACCAGGGGTTGGCGAAGTTCACCGTCCAGCCGAGGCGGGACCGTTTCGGCGGAAAGAGTCTCCGGTCTTCCGGATTGTGATAAAAGCCCCAGAGGAACCAGTTGGACGGGTCGGCGTGCCATTGGCGCTTCTGTTCACCGGTCGGTTTCGGATACGTGGTCATGGCGATGGGGTATTTGTTTATTGGTGTAAAGATGTATTGATCGAATGGCCAAGTCCCGGAAGATCCATGAGCGGTGGATCCAGCGGGTGACCGAAGTCGAACACCGCTTGGTCGCAACTTTTCGTTCGCTGATTCACCATGGAACGTGGGCAGCTGGAGCCCCTCGCTTCCCCTTTTGGCGCAAGCGTTCCAGGTCTCGACAAGCTGTGCGATCGTGCCATGAACGGACGGACCACTTGTGACCGCAATACCGCTCAAGCCATCCGCACCTTTACCGTACGCGGTTCCAAACCGTCAAACAAGCCTACACGAGTGCTCCGGGCGTTGAGCTCACAAGTGACCCGATCGCTCGCTCCGCTGCGCGGTCGGCACACTTGCGCAACTAGTGGCTGGCTGCTTGCTACGCTGCGTGATCGGGATCTCCCGAAGCTCACCGGGCCCAGGTGAATGTCGCGCTCCTGTGCTCCTGGTTCCCATGGGCGATCACGACGTAGATACCGTTCGGTCGTTCTTCGAATGGGAGCATGATCGCCGATCGCCCCTTCATGCCGAACTGCATCACGGTCCGTCCGAGCGCATCGAGCACCACAAGCTCATTGGCCTGTTCCACGGGCAAGACCAAGACCGAACCGCTGGCCGGGTCCGGACGGATGGACAGTTGCGGTGCGGTCCCGCCGTGCCCCTGTTCGGGAACGAACACGCCCCCGTTGTGGTCGCAATTCGGTGCGATCCAGAGATCGCCGCTGACGGGGGTGAAAGCCAGCAGGTCCACGCCGGCGTCACCGGTCACATCCTCGGCGAAGAGCATTACATCGCTGCCGGAATTAGTGAGGAGGAAAGGTGCTGGACCGTTGGCACATTCGCTCCAGGCCAGCAGGCCAAGCTCTTCGTTCGCGAGGTCCGGCAGGAAGTACCTCGTGCTCGTATCTCCCGGGAATGGATGAGGCACACCCAAGTCGCCAAGTCCAGGAAGCTCCCATGTCAGATCCTGGAACCCTGAGCCGGACTGGTTCATGCCAATGGTGGCGAGCCCCGGACCGGCCACGACCACATCGTTCCACCCGTCATCGTTCACGTCGCGAAAGTTCACGCAGGAACCCATGTTGCTGATATCCAGTTCGGAGCCGTAGGCGCCGGCACCCAACGCCCGGTAGAGCTTACCGAAGGTGTTCCAGCCGATCACGGCCAGGTCCTCCATGCCGTCCTGGTCCACATCCGCCGTGGCCATGTGTAGTGCCACATCCGGCAGGGATCGGACCACGGGTTGGGCATCGAACACGCCCGAGCCGTTGTTGCGGAAGACATGCACTTCGTTCATCGGCCCGGCGAAGTAGCGCACGAAGGCATCCGGACCGTTAACGCCGTCCGCATCGCCCAACTCCAGCTGCGCAAGGGGGAAGCCCGCGTCAAGCGCATCGACGTAGTTGAGCGACCCGCCGTTGTTCTGCAGGATCATCAAATGCTCGCCGATGTCCTCGGCCACCACGACGTCGTTCCAACCATCGCCGTTCAGGTCAGCGACCCTGATCCCGCCTCCCATGAAGGGCAGCTCGATGGTCTGTTCCAAAGCGAAGGTTCCTGCGGTATTGCGGTGGACCAGGAGCGTTTGTGCCGAGTTCACGGTGGTGAGCAGATCCGTGTATCCGTCGTTGTGGAGTTCGCCTAGCCGGGCTTCGGTGGCCTCAAGCTGTTCTTGCATGTAGGCTGGATCGAGGCAATGGACCACGTCCGGAACACAGGGAATGTCGATCTCCAGGGTCAACGCGTACTCGCTCAGGCCGACGTATTTGGTGCCGACGGTGTACACATGCGACGGGTCGGCCGCTACCAGGGGCCAGGGAGAGGCCGGGAAACAATCGAAGCAGGTGCTCGGCTGCGTCAGGGTCCAATCAGCGTTGCCCAGGGTGTCCAGGGCGGTGAAGGCCACACTCGTGAAGCCACCGCCACCCGGCACCAGATGGGCGAGAAGCATGCGGTGATCGGCGATCCGCACGATGTCCCGCACCGAACCGATACCCGACAACTGCGCATCCATCAGCACCTCGCCGCCCGGCCCGAACTTCATCAGATACTTGTAGCCTTCCTGCGCGTCGACGGCCAGGAGGTATTGCCCGCTCCCCTGGTCGTTCTCGATCCAAAGCCAGGGTTTCAACCAAGGATCACCGGTCCACGACCAAAGCTCGTTACCATCGGCCGAGTAGGCCACCACGCTCCCGGCATCGATGTCGCCGGTGGAATTGGAGACTGAGACGAGGATCCGATCATCCGGCAGTACGAGGATGTCGTTCACGTTGTTGTAGTAGGAGCCATCCACGAACGTCGTGTCCCACAGAAGCGCGCCTTCGGGGTCGATCTTCAACAGGAACGCCTTCGAGTCGAAGGGCATGCTGTTGTACTTCCTCGTTCCGCCGATCAGGATGTTCGCCTGGTTGTCCAGCCTGATCTGCTGAGGATGGTTGTCCAGGAAGTTGGGCTCATAGACATATTCCCAGAGCAGGTTCCCCTCCGCGTCCAGCTTGATCAGGTGAGTGTGCTCGGACGGATCGCCTTCGTACCACGTGAAGTAGGTGTTCTCCTGCGCATCGCACACGAAGCCCCCCTCCTCCCAGTTGTCACCGGAGCCGAGGTCAACAAGGTGGTGCCAGACCACTTCACCCGTATGGCTGAAGCGTGCGATGTCGTAACGCACCGTATTCGCCCCACCCACGAGCACACCATCCGCGCCGATCACCTTCACACCGAAGGTCACGCACATCGTGTCCAGCGCAACGGACCACAGCGTATCACCTGTTTCCCTGTCGAACCGGAGGAGGACCTGCGCGTTCGAGGATCCTGACTCCTGCACCACGTACAGCTCTTCGGGGCCACGTGCATCCAGGGCCCCGTTCTCCGGGGAGTAGATGTGCTGGTTGATATGGTCCCAGCCGAACTCGGGGTTTTGTGCGTTGATGAGCACGGGAAGAAGCAGGGGGAGCAGATGGAGCGTGCGCATGTCGTCGG
>CAZYPC010000162.1:0-7554 GCA_964649165.1 uncultured Chryseobacterium sp. | reverse complement strand
TCGTGGTGGTGGCCGCCACGCTCGGCATGTTCGGGGTGCCGCTGGAAGGCATCGCCCTCATCCTGCCCATCGATCACTTCTGCGACATGGGTCGCAGCGCCACGAACGTGGTGGGGAATGCCATCGCGACCAGCGTGGTGAGCAAGTGGGAGGGAGAGTTGGGGCACTGATCGCCAAGCCCGCTCGTTCTTGCAACATGCGATCGAGCCTGCTGATGGCAGTCCTTGCACCGTTCATCGGTTTTTCTCAATCCCTGCCCTTCGAATCTGGCGTGTGCGCGGATGATACTTGTCATGTAACAAGGGCTTACGTACTATGCACTTCAGATACAACCCAGGTTTTTGCGAAGATCTTCCGAGGCTGCAGCGATGGGGCAGCGATCGACTATTACCCGAACGGAAAAGCCGAGTCTGCGTTCATCTCGGTGCCGGGTGGTCAGGACAAGATCAGTCTTGAGTGGTTTGAGAACGGCATCTTGAGGCTCGAACGCGTGGATCGCGGCGAGGGTAATAAGGGCTACTACAAGGAGTGGCATCCGACCGGTCTGATGAAGCTCTCGGCCGTATTGCAGGATGGCAAGCCTTGTGGTCGTATGCTGGAATGGGATCAACACGGCACCTTGATCCGGGACGAACGCTATCGCGCTGGAACCTTGAAGCGGGCCCGCATCAAAGGACCCAAGTTCTGAGCCCTACACCACCCACCCCGGCATCACCCCCAGCACCACCACGGCGATCCCGCATAGGGAGATCACCAACAGGTTGAGCGGTGAGACCACGAGCGC
The DNA here is from genome assembly GCA_964649165.1 of uncultured Chryseobacterium sp. Taxonomy (GTDB): domain Bacteria; phylum Bacteroidota; class Bacteroidia; order Flavobacteriales_F; family PHOS-HE28; genus PHOS-HE28. Next base: position 6,770 of record CAZYPC010000162.1, on the reverse strand, counting down.
GGGCGCTTGCTCCGAAGGCGTGAACGCCTCACGGATCACCACAGCGTAGTAATAGATGCCGACAAGGGCCATCGCTACGGCGAGCACGGTGAGCTTCACGTGGCCCACGGCCAGCGCGAGTTGGAAGACCTTGAACTTGGCCATAAAGCCGGCCGTGAGCGGGATGCCTGCCAGCGAGAGCAGCAGCAGCAGCACGACCAGTCCCATCCACGGGTTCGCACGGAAGAGGCCCCGGAAGATGCGGATATGCTCATCGCCGTTGGCCGCGCGCTTGGCAATGGTCATCACCATGAAGAGGCCGAGCGTAGCAAGCGCGTATGTGAAGGTGTAATAGAACATCGCCGCCTCGCGGTCGGGTGTGCCGCTCACGATGGCCATGAGCAGAAAGCCGCTGTGAGCAACACTGCTGTAGGCCATCAGGCGCTTGAAGTGGCTCTGGCGCAGCGCGACGATGTTGCCCACGACCAGCGTGACCGCCGCGATGATGACCAGCGCGTAGCCGAGCGCCTGGGGCATGCCGCTCATCGATACGAAGCGCAGCAGTCCGGCGAAGGCGGCCATCTTCACCACGGTGGCCATGTAGGCCGTCACCAGCGTGGGCGCGCCTTCATACACGTCGGGGCTCCAGAAGTGGAAGGGCACGGCCGCCACCTTGAACGTGAGGCCTGCCAGCACGAAGAAGCCGCCGAGGATGAACAGGATGTTGTTGCCGGAAGTCGCGGCGACCTCCGTGATCTTCGAGAGCTCGAACGACGCGCAGACGCCATAGATCAGCGCGATGCCCATCAGCAGGAAGGCACTCGCGAACGAACCCATGAGGAAGTACTTGAAGCTCGCCTCGCTGCTGCGGAAACTGTGGCGCTTTCCTCCGGCCAGGATGTAGAGCGGGATGCTGAGCACCTCGATGCCGAGGAAGAGCGAGAGCAGATTAGTGTAGCTCGTGAGCATCAGCGCGCCCACGAGGCTGAAGGCGATGAGCGCGAACTGCTCGGCGACGTTCTTCTCCTCCTTCGCGTAGTAATCCAGGCCGAAGAGGAAGATGAGCGCGGTGATGCCCAAGATGCCGATGCTGAACATCCGGCCCATGTCGTTCCAGGCGAGCATGTTCGCGAACTCCGGTATGTTGATGTAGAGGTCGCGCACGAGCAGGGCGATCGCACCGCCCACACCGATCACACCGATAGGAGCCAGGATCTTGCTGGCTCCGGCCTTCGCGCCAGCGCCGAACAGGCCGACGTACAGCAGCAGCACGCCGAGCACAGAAAGGAGGATGAGCACGCTCATATCAGTTCAGGCTGCTCAGAATGGTTCGTACGGAGGTCTGCAGCAGGTCGAGCACCGGCGCGGGGTAGAACCCGAGCACCAAGGTGATGGCGATCAAAGGCACAAGGAAGAGGTGATCGTTCGCGTCCGCATCGGCGATCTCGCCCAGCAGCACGCCGTGCTTCACACGGGTCTCCGGTCCGAGCATCACGCGCTGGTAAGCGTAGAGCATGTAAACCGCACCGATGATAATGGTGCTCACCGCGGCCGCGGTCATCCAAGCGCCGCCTTCCATCTGCCAGAGGCCGTTGAACATGAGCCACTCGCCCACGAAGCTCTGCGTGAGCGGCAGTGCCACGGCGTTGATCATCACCAGGAAGAACAGCGCGGCCAGTCGCGGCGATCTCAACTTCAATCCGGCCATCACCGTGAGGTCCGTGGTGCCGGTGCGGCGTTGCACGGCACCCACGATGTACAGCATGCTCACCACCAGCACCGCGTGCGCGAAGGCCTGGTAGAGCGAGCCGGTGATGCCATAGGTGTTCCACGCGAAGAGACTGGCGGTGAGAATACCGACGTGGCTCAGGGAAGAGTAAGCGACCAGTCGTTTCAGGTCGGTCTGGCGGAAGGCGATCCAGCCCGCGTAGATTGCCCCGATGATGCTGAGCCACACCACCAGGTCGCGCCAGTATTCCGTGCCTTGGGGCACGATGGGGAACACGAAACGCAACACACCGAAGAGGCCCATCTTCAACAGCACGCCGCCGAGCACCATGGTGCCTTGCAGTGGCGCCATCGTGTACGTGTCCGGTTGCCAGCTATGGAACGGGAAGATCGGGAGCTTAACGGCGAAAGCGAGGAAGAGCGCCCAGAACATCCACACCTGCACATCGTACGGGAGTTGCAGCGCGTGCAGGGCCGAGAAGTCCGCGCTGTGGGACGGCTCCTTCACCACACAGTACGCGATGCCGAAGAGCAGCGCCAATCCACCGAAGAGCGTGTAGATGAAGAAGCGCATCGTGATCGTGCGTCGGTTCGCACCGCCCCAGAAGAGCAGGTAGAAGAACAGCGGCACGAGGCTCAGCTCGTAGAAAATGTAGAAGAGGAAGGCGTTCTGCGCGGTGAACACGCCGAAGAGGAAGCTCTGCGTGAATAGAAGCAACGCGTTCACCGCCGCCGGATCCTCCTGGTTCTCCCGCGCCCCCGCACCGATGATGAAGGGGAAGATCACGGCGGTGAGCATCAGCATCAGCAAGCCGATGCCGTCGTAGCCCATCTTCAGGCGAAGGCCCCAATCAGGCACCCAGTCCTTGTCGAGGAAAGTCAGGTCGCCGCCACCGTACCTCCAGTACTGCGCGAGCACGATCATCGCGCAGGCGAGCGAAGCCACCATGGCGATCGAACGGGCCTGTGCATTCGGCCGTGTGATCAGCAAAAGCAGACCTGCGATGAATGGAACGGCTATGAGCGCGAGCAGGATCATGTCAAACGTGGTACAGGGTCCAAGCCAGCAGGGCGATCAGGCCGGCCACCATGCCGAAGAGATAGAAGCTCATGTTGCCGCTCTGCAAACGGCGCAACGCCTTGCCGACCTTGTTCGCCGCGCCGCCGGTGCCCACCATCAGCGGTACCATCAGCTTGCGCTCGGCGATGCTGTCGAAATGTGCACTGAACCAGCCGTACGGACGCTCAAAGAGCTTGGCGTACAACTCATCGATCAACCACTTGCGAGCGATCAGGCGTTTGAAGAGGGACATCTGTTCCGGTTCGGGATCGAGTGTGACCTTCTTCACAAATCGGTTGTGGGCCAACACGATCACCACTGCGATCATCGCCGTCGTGATACCCATGAGCGCCCATTCGGTGGTGTGGGACAGGGTGAGACGCTCGCCGATGATGCCATCCGCCGCCGTGGCCAGGTAATGCTTCATCGTTTCGTGCCCGCCGAAGACGTGCGGAATGTTCAACGCACCGCCCACCACACTGAGCACCGCGAGCACCATCAAGGGCAGGGTCATCACCAGCGGGCTTTCATGTGGATGGGCCTTGCCACGGTAAGTGCCGAAGAAGGTGAGAAAGAGCAGCCGGAACATGTAGAAGCAGGTGAGAAGGGAGATGACCAGCGATACCGCCCAGATCGCCGGGTTCGCATCATAAGCCGCCGCCAGGATCGCGTCTTTGCTGAAGAACCCGCTCAGGCCGGGTATGCCCGCGATCGCCAGCGTGCCGATGAGGAAGGTCACGTAGGTCACTTTGGTCACGCTTTTCAGCCCGCCCATCTTCCGGATGTCCTGCTCGCCTCCCAGCGCGTGGATGACGCTGCCGGCACCGAGGAAGAGGAGGGCCTTGAAAAAGGCGTGCGTGGTCACGTGGAACATCGCCGCGCTATAGGCACCAAGGCCCAATGCGACGAACATCAGGCCGAGCTGCGAGACGGTGGAATAGGCCAGGACCTTCTTGATGTCGTTCTGGAAAACGCCGATGCTGGCCGTGAGCAGGGCTGTGATCAGTCCCACCCAGAGCACCACGTCCTGCGTGAAGGGGGCGAACATGAAGAGCGCACTGCTGCGCACGAGCAGGAAGATGCCCGCCGTGACCATCGTGGCCGCATGGATGAGCGCGCTCACGGGCGTGGGGCCGGCCATGGCGTCGGGCAACCAGGTGAAGAGGGGCAGCTGCGCGCTCTTGCCCACGGCGCCCACGAAGAGCAGCAGGGTGATGCCCGTGACGGTCTCGGTGCTGAGCGATCCGGCGCGGGCCATCACCTCGGTGTAGTTGAGCGTACCCAGCGCGCTGAACAGCCAGGCCAGCCCGAGCACGAAGCCCAGGTCGCCGATGCGGTTCATCACGAAGGCCTTGCGTGCGGCGTAGTTGTAGGCCGGCGTCTTGTACCAGAAACCGATGAGCAGGTAGCTGCACAGGCCCACGCCTTCCCAGCCGATGAAGGTGAGCACGTAATTGGCGCCCATCACCAGCAGCAGCATGGCGAAGGTGAAGAGGTTCAGCATCGCGAAGAAGCTCGCCACCCGCTCATCATCGTGCATGTAGCCGATGGAGTACAAATGGATCAGCGAACCCACCCCGGTCACGATGAGCATCATGGTGAGCGAGAGCGCGTCGATCTGGAAGGCGAAGGGCACGTTCATGGCGCTCACATCGATCCAGTCGAAGAGCTTCACGATGTGCGCGGAACCGGCTTCTGCATCGTGCTGGTGCATGCCCACGTTGTGCAGGACGTTCACCGCTTCCTGGCCCAGGAACAGCAGCACGCTGCACACGAAGGACCCTGCTACCATCGCCGTGGCGAGCATGCCGGCGGCGTTGCCCTTCAGCTTGCGGCGCAGCACCGCGGTGAGGATCGCGCCGGCGAGCGGCAATGCGGGAACCAACGTGGCGAGGATATCCCGTGTCATCCCTTCAGGCGGCTGAGTTGGTTGATGTCCACACTATCCACGTTCCGCTTCATCATCACCAGGATCGCGAGGCCCACGGTGACCTCCGCGGCCGCCACAAGCATGATGAAGAAAACGAACACCTGCCCGCCCGGATCACTGTGGTGTGCACTGAACGCCGTGAGAAGCAGATTCACGCTGTTGAACATCAATTCGATGCACATCAGCAGGATGATGGTGTTCCGCCGGAAGAGCACACCCGCGAGGCCGATGCTGAAAAGGATCATGCTCAGCACCACGTAGTGCTCCAAGGGCACGACACGGATGGCGGTGATCACGTCGTTCATCGGGTGCGCGCGGGTTTTTCACCACAGAGACACAGAGGGCACAGAGAAAGGCGAACTGAACGCTGATGACAGGACTCTTTAAGGTGCCCGCGAACAGGACCTCTGTGTCCTCCGTGCCTCTGTGGTGAACGCATTTTCATCACCCCACGCGTTCAGGTTGATTGAGCCCGGCGAACTGGTCGCCCTCCTTCACCATCGGCTTCACGCCGGTCTCCTTGCGGCCGAGCGTCACCGCGCCGATGATCGCGCTCAAGAAGAGCACGCTGCTGATCTCGAACGGCACCAGGAACGGCCCGAAGAGGCTTTGTCCCACACTTTTGACCAGTCCCGTCCCGGCATTGAACTCGGCCGCTGGAGCGACCTGCACGCCGTTCTTGATGGCCCCAAGCAAGGTGAGCAGGAACAAGCCGCCCGCCGCCACGGCAGCGATACGAGTGACGAGGCTCTTTTGCGGCTCCACGCTCTTGTTCAGGTTCAGCAACATGATCACGAAGAGGAAGAGCACCATGATGGCGCCCGTGTACACGATGATGTGGACCACCGCCAGGAACTGCGCGTTCAGCAGGATGTAATGCCCGGCGATGCTGAGGAAGCAGACGATCAGCGCGATCACGCTGTTGATCGGACTGCGCGCGCCCACCACGAAGAGGGCGCTGATGATGGAGATGGCCGCGAAGAGGTAGAAGAGTATCTGCATCCGGTGCGTCTTCGGCCCGTTCTGGAACGGTGGCGAATGTAGCAGGAGGGCGCGAAGCGGAAAGGGGTCAATCGCCCTTTCCGTAGGGGACCGAATGCTCTATCAACCAAGCCTTGATATCCTCAACCTCCATCTGTCCGGTAGCCGCCCTGATGACCATGGCGTACCGCTCATCTTCCGGGGATTGCACGTCGTAGCCGGACTCCTGAAGTAACAGGCGACCCAACTCGTAACCGGTGCGCTTGTTCCCGTCGATGAACGGATGCCCCGTGATGATGCCGTGTATCAGTACAGCGGCCTTGTCAAAGCCCGTCGGGAAGAACTCCTCGTCACCAAACCCTGCGAAAGGACGATTCAGCGCGGCATCCAGGACTCCCGGGTCACGCAGCCCGGTGGCACCTCCGAATTGCCTGACCAGTTGCGCATGATAGAACTCTGCTTCCCGCCGGGAGATCATTGCGCCAACCGGTGCAACAGTTCCCGGTCCTCTTCAATGTTCTTGAAGAATCGCTGCATGCGCTCCATCTGGGCCATGTCAGCCTTGGCCAGTTCCTCGATAAGGTCCAGCATCTGCTTGAGCATAGGCTCAGGGGCGTTGTCCGGCACTTCCGCCACCCGTTTCTGGATGGCCAGCTTCATCTGCTTGGTGGTCATGGTCCATCAAAAATAGGGGGTCCGGCAGGTGTCAGAGCTTCTCTATTTGCCTTCGCCTTCAGGCCATTCGGCCAAGCGCTTGAAAAGGCCGTGATTCTCCTTGATGATCTGCCGTACCCCTGCTTCAAAGCGGTCGTTCTTGATCGGCCTGGTAAACCCGCGGGATGTCAGGTAGGAGAGCACATGCAGCATCTGCTCGTCGGATAGTTCATCCAAAAGGAGATCACCTTGGCGCGAATGGCATCACGGCTCATGCCAAACCAAAGCTAAGGATGTACCCTCAGCGGTTGTGGGCGTATTGCTTCTGCTCCTTGAACTTCAGCACTTCGGGAGTCTGGCGCTTGCTGATATCGACACGCAGCGAAGGATCGAGCGGCTCCACCAGCCATTGCTTGCCATACACGAAGGGCATGCGCT
>CAZYPC010000161.1:0-7743 GCA_964649165.1 uncultured Chryseobacterium sp. | reverse complement strand
GCCTGGGCATCGTGTACGTGGGCGCGAACTCGATGGAAAGTGGGAACTACATCAGTGAACATGACACACTCATAAGCCAGAAGCTTGGTCATGTGCTTTGCGGTGGAGACTTGTCAGAGCCGACGGAAGTATCGGAGCAGTATCTCTTGGATCTTGAGCGCAAGGTGTTCCTTGAACTGTGTATGCAGAGAAAGACCTTGGAACGACTACAGTCCATCATCACTTCTGGCAAAGTGCTCAGAAACTGAACCCCAGTGAGACCATTCCTCGTCATCGCTATTGTGTTGCTTGTAATCGCTTGTGACCATGAGGAAAAACGGTCGACCAAGGAGCCGATCCTTCTTGCCGACCGGGAAGCTCCACTCGGATGGATCCATCTAAAGATCTATGAAGACAGCACCTTCGAGTTCATCTCAAGCGGATTACGAGATAAGACTGTCTACCCGGGAACAGTGACCATTCACGATGACACACTTGAGTTCCACTACCAAGATTCGATCCCGAAAGCGGGAACCCGAGCGGTCGTGACAGATCGGGTTGTGTTCTACATCGCGGGAGAATACCCAGAAGCTCCGGAGATCAAACTGAACAAACTCTCCCACTGATCCGTGAATCGGCTCCAACCACATCGAGCGGCAACAATCAGCGAGCACGACACGCTGATCTCGCAGAAGCTCGGCCACGTGCTCTGCGGCGGCGACTTGTCGGAGCCCACCGAGGTGAGCGAGCAATACCTGCTGGACCTGGAGCGGAAGATCTTCCTCGAACTCTGCATGCAGCGCAAAACGCTGGAGCGCCTGCGGTCGATCATCACCAGCGGGAAGGTGTTGCGGAACTGAACCATGTCGTTCATCGGGCATCAAATAGGGCAATGCAGGGTCTACGTAGAGCGTGAGATGACAATCGCGCACTATGCCAAACTCGGGGTGCTCTCAGCGACTTGCGCAACCGAAGAGTGCCACTACTTCGAGAACACGGTCGTGAACAAGGACATCCGGTTCTGGACCATTCTAAGAAGCATGCGGATCGATCTGAGGAAAGTTCAGGGGCCAGATGGCGGTGTGTTGCAATGCACAGGTGCAACAGAGAAGTACAAACACGGATATCAAGGTCGTTACCTCGCGTTCGGTCGTATCGGAAAGACCCAGCACACTCCCCAAACGGTCGCTGATAATGGCCAAATCGCGACCGTGGATTTCTACGAGCCCGAAACTGACGCCAACGTGCGATACCAGATTCGGATGGAAACGGACGACATGATTTCGTTCAACTTTTTCCTCGAATGCGAACGTCGGTGAAGCATAGTGGTTGTTGGGGCGCGCCGGCTCGAAGACTCGCCGTCGCGCTTTCCGCTACAAGTCCTCGCGCGGACTACCGCGCTGTGGGCTTTCCGCTGCAATCGCTCACGCGAAAACCCTGTCGTGTATGACCATCGCGGAGCTGAAGCTGTTAAAGGAGTCGGAGGACCGCGTGGAGTTCAAAGAGGCCACGCGGAACTTCCCGTTCAATGGCGGTAGTCACACAGAACTAACGGAACGGCGCAAGTGTGTGTTGGGATACATCGCCGCTCTCGCCAATGAAGGCGGGGGACACTTGGTCTTGGGCATGACAAATCCACTCCCACACATTGTCGTGGGTTCGGACTTTGGCTTGGGCAAGGTTGGAGCGATGGAGGATGCGATCTACCAGCACCATCGTATGCGGGTCCACATTAGCGAACTATTCGAGGCCGGTAAGCGCGTGGTGGTCTTCAAAGTACCAGCTCGTCCGATAGGAAAGACATTGAAGTTCGATAGCGTCGCATTGATGCGCACCGGCGATAGCCTGCGAGCAATGTCCGACGATGAGTTGTTGAGTGTGCTTTCGGAACAAGAGCCTGATTTCTCCGCTAAGACTTGCAGAGGTCTGACGATGGACGACCTTGACCCGGAAGCTGTGGCGCGCATGAAGGCCGCCTATGCCAAGAAGCAAAAGAACACTGCCTTTGCGCAACTCAGCCTAGAACAGACCTTGAGCGACTTGGAACTTTCCAATGCACAAGGACTGACTTACGCAGCGCTGATCCTACTTGGCAAGGTTGAAGCCATCAAGCAGCATCTTCCTCAGAGCAGGATCATCCGTGAGTTCCGGAATGAGGACACACAGATCCATCACGATTCACGTGATGTGTTCGAGGGTCCGCTGTACAAGGTGATCGATGCCGTTTGGGACGCCATCAATGATCCTCGGCTTAACCGCAAGACGCCGGTGCAATTCGGCTCGTACATCTTCGATATCTTCAGCCTGAACGAAGCGGTGATCCGTGAAGCACTGCTGAACGCAGTTGCCCACCGCGACTATACCATTCAGAGCGAGGTGGTAGTGAAGCAGCACCCTGATCGGATCGTGATCAACAATCCCGGTGGCTTCCCAAAGGGTGTTACACTAGAGAACCTGCTCACTGTGAGCAGCACACCAAGAAGCCGCCTGATGACCGAGGTCATGGAAAAGACTGGCCTCGTGGAGCGGAGTGGTCAAGGCGTTGACAAGATCTTCTCGATCACGCTTTCAGAGGGCAAGGCCGAACCTGACTACTCTGCGTCAGACGCCTTCCAGGTAACACTCGCTTTGTCTTGCATCATAGTCGATAAGGCCTTCCATGTGTTCATCAATCGCTACCAGCAAAGTGATAGGGAACCCAAACTGGGAGTGGAACAGATCATCACGCTGTGCAAGATCAGGAACAGCATGTTCCAGAACTTGAAGCAACCCATCGTTGACCAGTTGCTTGCCATCGGCATGGTGACAAAGCCGCATCACTCTGCAAAGCGATACCAGCTGCATGATGAATACTATCAGATGGTCAGCGATGGCTTGCGGATCGGCAAGAGGTACATCACCTATGAGATAGAACCGATCATCGTTGCCTTGCAAGAAGGAGGAAGGAAGATCGGTGAGTTGGCACCGATCATGGAGGCTGTGCTCACCAGAAGTCAGTTGCGCAGTGTACTTCAGCGGCTCATTGAGGACGGTGTTGTCACTTCCACCGGTAAGCTGAAGGGTACCCGCTATGCCCTATCGCCCACGTTGGCCAACCTGCGAGGTGGTGCATTGGTGAATGAGGCCTTCGCCCAACTACGCGCGGCTCATGAATAATGGGTGCCGACATATGACCATGGGATGGGGAGTGCACCATAATGCACCGAGCCTGGTCTGGTGTTCACCATATCCGGGGTTCGGAATTGACATATCTAAGATGTCATCAGCGCATCTCCCTGATAACCAGGGAACTCAAAGAATCTCATGCGGACTCCCTGTTCTTCATATCCCCACCCCGATCTCCCAAAACACCCCACCCCACCCCTCTTTCAATTCTCCATATCAGGGGGGAGATCTTGACATAACCGGAGGGACTATTCCCAGTCGGGCTGAACCTCAGGCGGTTACCGCTTCAGCGGTGCGCACCGCTGTTCTCCATATCGTATCACCGACCCAACCTATCGGTGCTGACCTCCGACAACAACCTGCATTTCGCGTGAGCGATCGAAGCGGCACCCCGCAGGCCGGTAATCCGGCCGAGGAGTACAGCGGAGAGCGCGACCCGAGGCGCATTTGGCCGAGGGGCACGCCCAAAAAGAACACACAGCAATGAACGCATACATCATCGCCGGTTTCCGCAGCGCAGTGGGTAAAGCCCCGCGTGGCAAATTCCGTTTCACCCGTCCCGATGACCTGGCGGCGAATTGAGCCATCCCTTCAATGAAGAAGCGCGCGATCAACGTCAAAGGCATCCCGGTCACCGTGGTGGAGCGGCATGAGCAGGACTACATCTCGCTCACCGACATGGTGCAAGGCTTCGAGGGCGGGAGCGCGCTCATTGAGCAGTGGCTGCGCAACAAGGACACGGTCCTCTTCCTCGGTGTGTGGGAGCAGTTGAACAACGCTGCTTTCAATTCCCTCGAATTCGAGGGAATTGGGAATGCGGCAGGCCGTAACAGTTTCTACCTCTCGGTGAAGAAGTGGATCGACGCTACCGGTGCGATCGGGTTGCACGCGCGCGCAGGCGGGCATGGAGGCACGTATGCGCATAAGGACATCGCCTTCGAGTTCGGTTCGTGGCTTAGCCCGGAGTTCAAACTGTACCTGATCAAGGAGTTCCAACGGCTGAAGGAAGCAGAGGCCAGCACCCAGTCGCTCGAGTGGAACTTGCAACGCACGTTAGCCAAGGTCAACTACCGCATCCACACGGACGCGATCAAGGAGCATCTCATCCCACCGGTACTGACCAAAGCACGTATCGTCGGCGTCTATGCCACTGAAGCCGACCTGTTGAACATGGCGCTGTTCGGACTGACGGCAACGGAATGGAAGCGCGCGAACCCGTCACTCGTAGGCAACATGCGCGACCATGCCACCTTGGAACAACTCGTGGTGCTTTCCAACATGGAGAGCATCAACGCGGTGTTGATCCAGCAGGGCCTTGCATCATCGGTGCGCCTTCAACAACTGAACGGCATCGCCATTGCGCAGATGCGTTCGCTTACCGCTGGCCGTGCCGCTGAACGCTTGCTCAAAGCAGGCAAGAAGAAACAAAGACATAAGACACTCTCATGAACGCATACATCATCGCCGGTTTCCGCAGCGCAGTGGGCAAAGCCCCGCGCGGCAAATTCCGTTTCACCCGTCCCGATGACCTGGCGGCGAAGGTGATCCAGCACCTGATGAGCACCGTGCCCAACCTGGCCAGGGAGCAGGTGGACGATGTGATCGTGGGCAACGCGACGCCCGAGGCCGAGCAAGGCCTGAACATCGGCCGCATGATCAGCCTTTTGTCTCTGAACACCGACAAGGTGCCGGGCATGACGGTGAACCGCTATTGCAGCAGCGGCAGCGAGACGATCGCCATCGCCGCGGCCAAGATCCACAGCGGGCAGGCCGATGTGATCATCGCCGGCGGCGTGGAATGCATGAGCCCCATCCCCTTCGGCGGCTGGCGCATCGTGCCCAACTACGAGGTGAGCAAGGTGAACCCGACCTACTACTGGGGCATGGGCCTCACCGCGGAAGCCGTTGCGCGCGACTTCAAGGTGAGCCGCGAGGACCAGGACGCCTTTTCGCTAAAAAGCCACGAGAAGGCGCTGGCGGCGATCAGTGCGGGCCGGTTCAAGGACGAGATCGTGCCGGTGGATGTGGAACGCGTGTACCTCGACGCGAAGGAGAAGCGCCAGGTGGAGAAGTACACTGTGGACACGGATGAAGGTCCGCGCGCGAGCACCTTGGATGGCCTGGCGAAGTTGAAGCCGGTGTTCGACGCGAAGGGCAGCGTAACGGCGGGCAACGCGAGCCAGACGAGCGATGGCGCGGCCTTCGTGCTGGTGGTGAGCGAGCGCATGCTGAAGCAGCTGAACGTGAAACCGATCGCGCGCCTCCTCTCCTACCACGTGGCCGGCGTGGAGCCGCGCATCATGGGCATCGGTCCGGTGGCGGCGGTGCCGAAGGCGCTGGAGAAGGCCGGGCTGAAGCTCGGCGACATCGGTCTGTTCGAGCTGAACGAGGCCTTCGCGTCGCAATCACTAGCGGTGGTACGCGAGCTGGGCATCGACCCGGAGATCGTGAACGTGAACGGCGGCGCGATCGCGCTGGGGCATCCGCTGGGGTGCACGGGCACGAAGCTGAGCGTGCAGTTGTTCAATGAGATGAGGAGAAGGAAGCAGAAGTACGGGGTGGTGACGATGTGCGTGGGGACCGGGCAGGGGGCGGCGAGTGTTTTTGAGTTGTTGAATTGATGGAGCAGATGCGTGATAGTGGTTTGGGCGTGCCGGCTCGAAGACTCGCCGTCGCGCTCTTCGCTTGTACTCCAAGCTCGTTCCTCGCTGCGGGGTACCCCCACCGATCGCTCAGGCGAAACCAGCTATTAACAATTGGAGTTGTTGGGGCGACGACGGCGACATGTCAAACCGAACAAGGCAAACAGCCCTCAACGATCACACGGGCAGAACTCGAGAAGCTACCCCTTGTCGACAGTTCTGCGATAGTGAAGTTCATTCCATTGACCTATGCACCCGCTGGCTCCAACCTCACCGACACCCTCATCGTCACGGGAATCATCAGCGAGCAGTCCTCAGCTGGTTTCTTCTGCGGGGTGATCTGTCATTCCGGAACGATGAAGATCGAAGTCACGCAAGTTGTGAAAGGGCAATTAGACGGGAAGACATTGTTCGCCGTCATTCCCTGCTTTGTTCACCGCGACGAAGACCTTGGAAGGAAGATCCGAATGACGGTGACACAGCTCCCATCTGACAGAGACATCGGCTGTTATTCCAACGTTTGGAATACGCTCGACTCTCATGGCGTGCCTTATTACTTCAGTGAAGAGGACCACATCGAACGTCCATGAGCGCCACACGTTCCGTTGTACTACTCGTCGTGCTGGGCGCATGCGGTGCTCCGAGCGCAAGCGATCAAGTGACCACGGAAGAATCGGCTCCTCGCGAGATCCACACCGCCGACTACGACCTGATCATCCCCGTCGAGCAGAAGGCCCTGTTAGTCCTATTCCCCTGCTTCAGTTGCGACGCGGCGGATACGCGGAAGGAGTCGCGCATCGCGGACACGGCCGTGGCGAATGGCATCGCGGTGCTGATGCTGAACTTCAATCGGCACATCCTGATGAGCGAGGCCGAACAGCAGGAGGTGATCGGCACGATCGCGGGCGCGGTGAAGGAGCACGGCGTGGATGCCTCGAACACGGTCATCGGCGGCTTCTCCTCCGGCGGCAATTTGAGCGTGCTGCTAGCGAAAGAACTAATCGCTCAACCGCGATCGCGCATCGGCTTGAACGGGGTCTTCGCGGTGGACAGTCCGCTGGACTTGGTGCTCCTGTACGAATGCTCGCAGCGCGATCTGACGAAGACCACCTTCCCCGAACACAAGGATGAGGCGCGTTACATCGTGTCGTTCCTGGACAGCACATTGGGTTCACCCACGGACAGTCTCGCCAACTACGCGCGCTCCGCTCCCTTGCTGAACACTTCCGCGAGCGTGGCGCCACTGAAGGACCTGCCCATCCGATTCTACACCGAACCGGACACGGCGTGGTGGCGCGCAAACCGCGATGACAGCTACGAGGAACTGAACGCCTTCGGCCTGAAACGGATCCACGATACGCTTGTCACCGTTGGGAATACCCGTTCGGAATACATCACCACCGAAGGACGCGGTGTTCAACATGGCCGACGCCATCCGCATGCGTGGTCGATCGTGGATGAGAACGAACTAGTCCAGTGGATCAAGTCGTTATCGAACTGAAACCATGCGCACGCACACAACCTCGGTTACACTATCCCAAGGGGAAACTGCGGACAGGCTCGTAGCGTGTGCCGGGCTGCAACAGGCGCTTGAGCAGGACGACCTGGGTAACACGCTCCTCGCTGAGGACTTCATACGGTGCGAGCATCTCCCAGGCCTTGTCGAATTGCGTGGGCTTCAATCCCGTCGCGATGGTGAGGTGCGGATGATCGGTCTCACGGACCGCTTCGCGCAAGGCTTCACTGGCCTTCAATGCCGCAATGATGGGCGTGCGCACCGTAGCGATGGCGTCCTTCTCAATGGGATCGATGTAGATGGTGCGCTTGTCGGGGAAATGCGTGATGCCGTTGTAGTGCAGGGTGAAGCCCGGTTGACCAGTCGCGCCATGAGCGAAGGCCTCAATGATGGCCGGTTCGTGCTCGGCTGGCAGGTCCAGGAAGCAGAGCGTGATGTGCG
>CAZYPC010000160.1:0-7753 GCA_964649165.1 uncultured Chryseobacterium sp. | reverse complement strand
AGGGCGAGAGCACCAAGAAGAGCAGCGTGAACTACGTCTTCGTGTTCTACAACGCCATGGCCATCTTCGCCAAGAAGCACTTCACGCGTAAGCGGCCGGATGTGCTGTCGGGCCTGATCAATGGGAGCATCTACCTGAGCGCTGCGGGGGCCATCGTGACGCGCTTCCTGAAGCGGGCTTTGTTGCCGATGTTGGATATCGGACTGTTAGCCGGGCTGTTGAAGCTGTTCGATCTGGCCTTCATCAACCACGGACCGCATACGATATGGTCTTTCAACTGGGAGTGGTGGCTGGTTCAATCGCTCATACTGTTGGTGTCGTTCGGCCTGATGGGAGCGTACGACCTTCCTGTGCGGCTGTCCAACGTTCTGAAGTCAGGTGTGCTTGTTTTCGCCGCGGCTGTCATTTGGCCCGTCATATTGGGGGGAGGTCATTGGATGGAGGTGATCCTGTTCATGGCCGCGTTGTTCACCGGGGCACAGACGCTCGCGGGCTTCTTGACCCGGGCCACCCTCCACTTCGCGCGTGTGAAGCCGTTCACCCTTCGCACACTTGACCGTAAGCGCGTCCTCGGCATCGGCAGCGAGTCGGAGACCGCACATGCGTTCTCCCTGCTATGGCAAACACATTTCGGCCTGGGCCGTCAGAAGCAGATGACGGCGGCTGAAGCCAATGCACCAGAGGCACGCGAGGCCATCCGAAAGAAGATCCGAAAGCACGGCATGGACGAAGTGGTGTTCTGCGCGAAGGATCTGAAGTGGGGCCGCATCATCGAGCTGATGGAGCAGTTGAAACGTACGGGCGTGATGTTCAAGATCGCGCAGCCCGCGCGGGAGTTCATCATCGGCCCCAGCAGCATCGAGAGCGTGCAGGACCTGTTGATCATGGAGGAGCACGCCGTACACAGTTCCGCCGCGCGCCGCCGGAAGCGCATCCTCGATGTCACGGTCTCGGTGCTGTTGCTCCTGTTCCTGCCCCTGGTCATCTGGTTCGTTCGCGACAAAGCCGGGTTTGTACAGAACATCTTCCGGGTCCTCCGGGGCTCAGCGAGCTGGGTAGGCTACTTCCCCAGAATGGACAAGAGCACCCGCCTGCCGAAGATCCGGCCCGGGATCCTGGATCCCGTCCGTGCCGATCATCTGGACCCGGTTCCGCTTACGGTGCATCGCGTAAACCTCACCTACGCCAAGGACTATCGTGTGGGCTGGGACCTCCGGCTCATCTGGCGCGGTTTTGCTGGTCTTGGGGGGTGAGCGGATGCGTGGCCCTTCGCCGCTGATCATCTTGATCCGGTCAACGCAAGGGACGATGGAAGCATGGTCCTGCCCGCCTCCGTATTCCCTCGACCAAGCGGAGCGCCTCCGCATTTGGGCTGCTTGGCGTTCTCAGCGTCTCTGCGTTCCGTATTCCATGCGGAATGCCCACCCGCATATGAGCCCAAGCATTCCACTGGTACATTCGCCACCTCATGGCGCACATCGAGATCCTGCTGCCCAAGATGGGCGAGAGCGTGGCGGAGGCCACCATCATCAAGTGGTTGAAGAACGAGGGCGATGCCGTGGCTGCGGATGAGGCCATGGTGGAGATCGCCACGGACAAGGTGGACAGCGAAGTGCCCGCCCCACAGGACGGCATTCTGCTGAAGCGTTTGGTGAACGACGGCGATGTGGTGAAGGTCGGGCAGCCGATCGCGCACATCGGTGTTGGTGCAGGTGCAGGCACTGGCGCAGGAGTTCCGGCAACGGCAGCCTCTTCCAACGGTGCTCCAAAACCTGCGGCCGCTGCGCCTGCCCCTGTTTCCGCCTCTGCCCCTGCTCCTCCGGTCGGTGTACCGGTTACCCGCACAGGCCCGAGCGGCAAATTCTACAGCCCGCTGGTGCGGAACATCGCCGAGAGCGAAGGTGTGAGCCTGGCCGAACTCGAATCACTGCCCGGTTCAGGTGAAGGCGGCCGCGTTACCAAAAAGGACCTGCTCGACTACCTGCCCACCCGAGGCTCCGCCGCTGCGCCTGCCCCTGCCCCTGTTCTTACCACCGCTGATCAGCCGGCACCCAGTGCTCTGAAGCCCGAGCCGCAAGCGCCCAAGGTCACGCCCATGGCTGGCGACGAGCTCATCGAGATGGATCGCATGCGCAAGCTGATCGCCGATCACATGGTGATGAGCAAGCGCACCAGCCCGCACGTTACCAGCTTCGTGGAGGCCGACGTGACCAACCTGGTGCTGTGGCGGGACAAGGTGAAAGGCGCATTCGAGAAGCGGGAAGGGCAGAAGCTCACCTTCACGCCCATCTTCGTCATGGCGGTGGCCCAGGCCATCAAAGAGATGCCGATGATCAACGTGCAGGTTGACGGGCAGACGATCATCAAGAAGAAGGACATCAACATCGGCATGGCGGCGGCATTGCCCAGCGGCAACCTGATCGTGCCGGTGATCAGGAACGCCGACCGTTTGAACCTGACCGGTCTCGCCGCTGCGGTGAACGACCTGGCGAACCGCGCGCGCACCGGGAAGTTGAACCCCGACGAGATCGGCGGCGGCACGTACACGATCACCAACGTGGGCACCTTCGGCAACGTGCTCGGCACTCCCATCATCAACCAGCCGCAGGTAGCGATCATGGCCACGGGTGCGATCAAGAAGAAGCCGGCCGTGCTGGAAACGCCCGCAGGCGACGTCATCGCCATCCGCCACATGATGTTCCTCTCGCACAGCTACGACCACCGTGTGGTGGACGGCGCACTGGGCGGAAGATTCGTGCGGCGCGTGGCCGATATCCTCGAAGGCTGGTCGCTCGACCAGGATTTTTGAACAGCGGTCTGTTCCCCGTGGCGGCGGGCCTGAAAACCCTGTGGATATGGAGTTGTGAACAGCCGGACCCCCTCTGGAGAAAACTCTACTTTCGCCACCAACCGGAACCACCGGTCAGAAACCGCTTTGCAATGAGGTATGGTTACGCCACGCTAGTGACTGTCGCACTCTCCCTGCTGTCCACTGGTGTCAGTGCCCAAGGCGAGAACACCACCTATCAGTGGAAGTTCGAGGAGGCCAGCAAGCTCAATGAAGAGAAGTTCCATAATCAGGCTGCGGAGATCTGGAAGGAGCTGGTGGACGGCCAGCCCGACAACAGCAACCTGAACTGGAAGCTGGGTTACTCCTACATGAACTCCTACAACCAGAAGGAGAAGGCGTTGCCCTATTTGCAGAAGGCGGCAGAGAAGCGGACGAATTCCTTCGGCACGTTGACCTCCGGCTATGACCCCTTCGACAGCCACCAGGTCAATGCACCCGTGGAGGTCGACTACTGGCTTGGCCGCGCCTATCACTTGGACGGGCAGTTCGAAAAGGCCGACGAGTATTACAAGAAGTTCGCTGCGGAAGTGGACGACAAACACGACCTGAGGCGCTCGGCCGCACGAGGTCTGGAACAGACGGCCAACGCCCGCACCTTGATGGCCGCGCCGAAGAGCTACACCATCAGTAATGTCGGCCCGGTCATCAACAACGACCACCCGGATTTCAGCCCGGTGATCAGCGTGGACGGCAACGCGATGTTCTACACCAGTCGCCGTGTGCGCCCGGACAGCAGCAATGCCGGCGTGATCGACCTGCTGGCCGGGCTGCCCTTCGAGAACATCTACGTGAGCTACAAGGATCGCAACGCCAACTGGCAGAAGCCCGAGGTCCTCAACATCAATCCACCGAGCGGCCACATCGCCACGGTGAACGTGTCCGCTGACGGACAGACCCTGCTCATCTATCGGGATGATGGCGGTGACGGCAACCTGTACGAGAGCAAGCTCGTGGGTGAACTGTGGAGCGATCCAGTGCTGATCGGCAGCGACGTGAATACGAAGGCCTGGGAAACGCACTGTGCGCTCACCGCCGATGGCAACACGCTCTACTTCGTAAGCGACCGCAAGGACGGGCAGGGTGGCCGCGACCTGTACCGCGTAGTGAAACTGCCCACCGGGGAGTGGAGCAAGGCGCAGAACCTGGGCGCGGTGGTGAATACCCCGTATGACGAGGATGGTGTGTTCATCCATCCGAACGGGCGCACACTGTACTTCAGCAGCAAGGGCCACAACAGCATGGGCGGCTTCGACATCTTCACCAGCGAGATGCAGGATGATGGCACATGGAGCAAGCCGGAGAACATCGGCTCGCCGCTGAACACCGTGGACGACGAGGTCTTCTTTGTCACCACGGCGGATGGCCGTCGCGGCTATTTCAGCAGCGACAAGAACGGTGGATACGGCGAGAAGGACATCTACTTCGTGGACTTCCCGGAGAACATGGAGGCGGAAGGCCTCACGGTGCTGAAGGGTTTCATCATTCCGCCTCCGGGAGAAACGCTGCCACCCAGCACCATCCTGTACGTGACCGACAAGGCCACCGGCGAGGTGAAGACCTACAAGCCCCGCCAGCGCGACGGCGTGTACGTGGCGATCCTTCCGCCCTGCAAGGAATACAACCTTGATTACCGGGTGAACGACAAGACCGTACATACCGAGGACATCTTCGTAGAATGCGAAAGCGCCTACCAGGAGATCAACAAGGAGATCTACCTGAACCCGGTCTCGCTCGCCGGTCCGGCCAGCATCGTGGACCTGCCGAAGGGAGCGCCCCCTGGCAGCAAGGAAAAGGGTGAGCCTGTCGGCAAGGACGGCAAACCGTTGAAGGAGAAGCCGCTCACGGACAAAGAGCTGAAGGAAAAGGCCCGCACGCACGTCGCGCCTGATGCGAAGTACGCGGACGAATACGCGAAGTACTACGCGTACAACATCAAGGACATCGATCAAGGCGAAGCGGAGTGGAAGGAGTTCATCGATTCGGTGGTGGGCATCATGGACAAGGACGGTTCCGCGCGCATCGTCATCGAAGGCAGCGCGAGCCGGGTACCGACCAAGACGTTCGGCACCAATGAGAATCTGAGCAACAAGCGCATGGAGGATGCGCGCGCACGACTGCTCGAAGCGGTGAAGGGACGTGGTAAGGACGAAACGAAACTCCTGCTCGAAGCGGTGAACCATCTGGTGCAAGGCCCGAAGTATTCTGGCGACTTCAAGAACACGGAGAAGTACGGGAAGTTCCAGTACGTGAAGCTGAAGGTGCGCTGATCGAACGACTGTGGAAAACGAAGCCCCGTCCGGATCGTCGGATGGGGCTTCTTCGTTCGGATATTCGTGCATGCTCCTCTCCCTCGAACGTCCACTCGCCTTTTTCGACCTTGAGACCACGGGCACGCGCATCGGGCGGGACCGCATCGTGCAGATCGGCATCGTGCGGCTCATGACCAATGGGGAACGCGAACGCTACCAGACCCTGGTGAATCCCGAGATGCCGATACCGGCTGAAGCCACAGCGGTACACGGCATCACCGACTTCGATGTGGCCTTCTCTCCCCGGTTGCAGGATGTGGCCGAGGAGGTGCTTGGCCATCTGGCGGGCTGCGATCTGGCCGGCTTCAACGTCATCCGCTTCGATGTGCCGTTCCTCTCGGAGGAATTGCATCGGGTGGGGCATCCTTGGGACACCGCGCAAGTGCGGATCGTGGACGCGCAGCGCATCTACCACAAGAAGGAACGACGCGACCTGAGCGCGGCGCTGAAATTCTATACGGGGCGCGACCACGAGGGCGCGCACGATGCGTTGGCCGACGTGGAGGCCACAGCGGACGTGCTCCTCGCGCAGCTGGCGCGCTACGAAGACCTTCCGCATGATGTATCCGCCCTGGGGGAACTCTCCGGCGATCGTGAGCGCAGTCCGGATGCGGCGGGCAAGCTCAAGTTCGACGACAAGGGCCAGGTATGCCTGGGCTTCGGCAAGTACAGCGGCTGGACGCTGGAGAACATCGGTCGCAACGATCCCGGTTACCTCCAGTGGTTGATGACGAAGGCCGAACTGCCGGCAAGCACCTTGGCGGTCATGAAGAGCGTACTGGCGAACACGGAGGTGTGATGAGGCCCGGAACCGTTGTCGGTTGTCCGTTGTTGGTCGTCGGGCGGGCTGCGGTCGGGGTGTGCTGGACGATCATAACGGACAACCGACAACTGACAGCCGACAACCGACAACGGAACCACGCATGAAGATCATCTGTATCGGCCGAAACTACCGGGACCATGCCGCTGAACTCGGCAACGCTGTTCCCCCAGAGCCCGTATTTTTCCTCAAACCCACCACGGCATGCCTCTATCCAGGCCAGCTCATCCGGCTGAATCCACACCTGGGTGAGATCCATCACGAAGTGGAGCTCGTCGTGATGATCGACAGCTACGCGAGCAACGTCCCGTCCTCCATGGCGCTGGGGCTCGTCGCTTCGTTCACGTTGGGCCTGGATCTTACAGCACGCTCTGTGCAGGAGGAGCTCAAAGCCAAAGGGCTTCCATGGGAAAAGGCCAAGGCCTTCGACGGCAGCGCGGTGCTCGGGGAAGTGGAACTTCCCATGACGGCCGGGACAGACCTGCAGGGATTCGATATCGTGCTCAAGCGGAACGGCACCGTGGTGCAGCAGGGGCATACGCGCGACATGCTGTTCACCGTTGCCGACATCATCGCCCACGTTTCGCGCTACATCACGATGGAACCCGGCGACCTGATCTTCACCGGTACTCCGGCCGGCGTAGGGCCCATCGCGCATGGCGATCTGCTCGAGGGCTTCCTGAACGGCAATTGCGTGCTGCGCGTGAGCGTCGACTAGTCGGCAGGTGGGCGGCAGGCCCCGCCGAAAGGATAGATTTGCGGCCGGTTCGCCGGAGCCGATCACAGGTCCGTTTTCCGGAAGATCCCATCGTTACACCCCCCATCCGAGCACATTGGCATCCGCAACCCGCATCGTCAACGTCGGCGACATCGCCTGTGGCAGTGAGCAGCTTTTCCTGATCAGTGGTCCGTGCGTGATCGAAACGGAGGATGTGATGCTCCGCACTGCGGAAAAGCTCAAGGAGGTGAGCGAGCGGATGAAGGTGCCCGTGATCTACAAGAGCAGCTTCACCAAGGACAATCGCAGCAGCGTCGAATTCTACCAGGGCCCTGGCCTGGACGCCGGCTTGAAAGTGCTGGCACGCATCAAGAAGGAGTTCGGCTTCCCGCTGCTCACGGACATCCACTACCCCAGCCAGGCAGCACCCGCCGCAGAGGTGGTCGACATCATCCAGATCCCGGCCTACCTGTGCATGCAGACGACGCTCGTGCTCGAAGCGGCGAAGACCGGTGCGGTGATCAATCTGAAACACGGGCAGTTCCTCGCTCCGGACAACATGATCAAGCCCGCGCAGAAGTGCGAGAGCGTCGGCAACTCGAAGATCATCCTCACGGAACGGGGTTACACATTCGGATACAACGACATGGTGGTCGATCCGCGAGCCTTCTACCACCTGCGCCGGACCGGGTATCCCGTGGTCTTCGACATCACGCACAGCATCCGGAAGTATGGCATCCCCAGCGCGGACCCCAGGGGCGGCAATCGCGAGGTCATGCCGACCATCGCCCGCGCGGGCGTGGCCGCCGGTGTGGACGGCGTCTTCATCGAAACGCACCCTGATCCGAGCACCGCGCTATGCGATGCTGCCAGCCAGTTGTGTGTGTACGATCTGGAGGAATTCCTGAAACCACTGCTCGATCTCCACGCCGTGGAGGTCCGGCATCGTCATCAACCCATCACCGCCTAACTCCGTACGTTCAGCGCACCCAGCGCGGCATCCCCATACCATGGAACTCTATCTCGACAGCGCCGACATCAAGGAGATCGACGAA
>CAZYPC010000159.1:0-7813 GCA_964649165.1 uncultured Chryseobacterium sp. | reverse complement strand
ATCTACCCAGACATAGACCTTTGGGTGTACAGTGGGGCACGCGGCCAGAAGATGATGTTCGTGGTAGGGACGCATGGCGACCCTGCCAACATCGAAATGCTGTTCACAGGCCAGGATGAGTTAGACGTCGACGTGAACGGCTGGTTGAAACTGCAGATGCAGAATCGCTGGATCGGGCTTCCAGAAGCTGTTGCTTATCAAGTGGACGTCAACGAGAACATCATACCCGTTAGCTGGACTCCGAACTACGTGGCCAATAACAACTCAGGTATCGTCACTTTCGACTTCGACGGCTTCGATCGGTACAAGCCATTGATCTTCCTCATCGGCCCTCCTCCTCCTCAAGGCGGACCTCCTGTCACAGACGGTGTCTGTTGGACGAGTTATCAGGGAGGTGATGGCATAGAATCCGTTGAAGACTTGAAGTTCAAGGACACTGAAGGGTTGTTTGCATGCGGCTATACAAATTCGAGCTTTACGACATTCCCTGCCTCTGTTGGTCTGTCGCTGTCAGCCGCGCCAACCGTGATGACCATTACCAAGTTCGGCCTGGATGATCAGGTTGATTGGGTTTGCCGATATGGATGTAGTGCTGGAAATCAGCGAGCCTTGAGGCTGGATTTCGACCCATTGGGTTCATCAGTTTTCATTGGTGGATATGTGGCTGGATCGGACCTGCCCATGCCCATAAGCCAGCCGTCCGGCTGGCATGTACAAAGCACGCCTACTGGCAGCCCAACTGGTATAATCGCTGCCTTTCAACGGAGCGACGGCCACTTGTTCTATGCTACATACTTCGGCGGCCAGTCCCGCGTGAATAGTCTCAAATTCGACCCCTTAGGGAATATGTTCTTTTGTGGAACTACCGGGCCAATTTTACCTGCACCAACTGTTGCCTCCCCACCCGGGGCGACCAGCTATCTCTTTGGGGGTGGAGCGCAGGATGGTTTTGTCGCCCGGCTAAATCAATCCCGCAAACTGGATTGGACTACTTGTATCGGAGGAACAGGGTATGATTGGGCTTGGGCCTTGGACGTTGCCGCTGGAAAGGTCGCCGTTGTAGGAGGAAGCGACTTGGGGTCGACCGTGCAAACAATTCCAACGGACGATGGCAGCATTCCCTATTTTCCCAGCACGGTATATCAGCAAGACTTTTTCACACAGGAATTCACTCCGGGCGGCCATCACGTTTGGGGCAGCTACTTCGGCTACAATGGGGGTACGGCACTTTCCGCAAATGGTTGGAAAGGACTAGCCGTGGACCCGACAAATGGCGACATCGTGGTTGTAGGACATTTGGTCAACGTGAACACCATGCCAATCACGACCAATTGGCCTTGGTACGATGATTCTTTCACGAATGCCGAAGATGGATTTATTTTCCGGTATGACGGTTCTACAAAGGGTGTGAAATATGCGTCGCTTGTCAGTGGTATTGGAGGATTGACGGCACTGCAGGCCATTGTGATAGGCAGTGATGGAAAGCAGTACATCTGCGGGACCACGGATGAAACCGGTCTAGAGATCCAACCATCTGGGGATCTATACAACACTGACAATCTGCTTGGACCCGAGGATGGCCTGCTCCTAGTGCTCTCAGCAGGGAACGACCTATACTACAGCACTCTCTTTGGAGGCAATGGCGAGGCTGAAGATAGCGAAAGCCTTCACGCTATCGCCGTAACTCCTTTGGGCCGCATGTACTTTGGGGGTTATACTGGTTCTGCTTACAATGAGAATCAGGATCTTTTCTTCCCTCTCAGCTATGAGTTTGGGGCTTGGTGGGATCAAGATCTGGTCGGTGATCGCGATGGTGTAGTGGGAAGTATTTGTGGCGGTAATACTTGGACTGGGAACGCCGAGCATCTGCTGACTCATCCATTTTGCTCGTATTTCGAAGGTACGCTTCGATTCCCTCCCAACACGACCGCCAATGGAACTTTGGTCGTAACCGACGCTGCCGGTCGTATCGTGTTCTCGACCGTCCTAGTTAGGGGGCAAAATCACTGCGTTCTTCCGGACTGCAGCAGTGGCATCTACATGGCGACTTTTTCAGGGAGTGCTCGTCTAAAGTTCTGGAAGCCCTAACCCCGCTATGAGCATCCTGATTCTGCCCCGGGCGGCGTTGGTGGCCGGTCTGGTTGTTCATGGCACTTGTCAGTCACAGCCCTACTGGACGTCTTCTAATATGCCGCACACAGGTGCTGCCATTGTCAATGTCGTACATTCAGGGTCGCTCGGTTATATCTACTACGGTGGCTACTTTGATGTGGACCCCGACGTGCCATTAACACAGAGCGCCGTGATGCGCTATGCGAACGGGCATTGGGATACTCTGATAGTAGACTGTAGTGTGGTTTCTGTCATCGAGTTCCGTGATACGTTGTACGTAGCTGGAAGCTGCGGCCCTGTGAACCCAGCGGACACTCCAGCCGTTGCGGATGTGAAGTATTGGGACGATGGGATTTGGGTCCAGTGCGGTGTTTTCGACACTTGGGGCGCAACAAGACTTCGGGCCGTTGATGACACTCTGTATCTGGTAGGGAGCTTCACTCAAGTGGATGGCCAAATTTGCAGCGGCGTTGCCCGTCGGGTAGGTTCACAGTGGGAAGCTTTGCCGACATTACCCACGAACGGACCTATCGTTTCAGACATCGTAAAATTTCAAGGCGAACTAGTCGTCAGTGGCAACGTGAGTGCTGGCTCTACTAGTGGAATTGCGCGCTTGCATCAGGGGGAATGGCTGCCAATGGGTGCTGGAATTCTTGGCGGTCAGTCCAACGTGCGGGTGCTGAAAGAATACCACGGTGATCTCTATGTAGCTGGCAGCATCTACACAGATGAAGGAAATCCGGGGCGAGATATCATGCGGTGGGCTGACGGTGCATTCCATCCCGTGGGCGATCCAGGATTACAATATGTCCTCGGGAACGATCATGGGACCTCAACCGTGTTCGACCTGTTGGTGCATGATGATATCCTTTATGTAGGTGGCGGTTTCCGCTACGCTGGAGGTATCGAGGCAAGGGGTGTGGCGACTTGGGATGGTGAACGGTGGTGCGGTGTGGAAGGAAATCTCTCAGATGGACCGGATCATTGGGGCTGTTTGGCGATGGATTTCCACGACGATACCTTATTCGTCGGTTGTGGACTGATGGCTGATGATGATACTGTAGCCTATGCGGCCAAATACGTGGACCAGATCAATGAAGGTCCGTGTTCTTTGGTTGGGGTCCAGGAGGTCATGCAGTCTCCAGGGGTACAGATTCTCATCAATTCATCTGGTGATCTGCTCGTTGCCTATGCCGGGGGTCCATTTGCCTATGCGATATCCACAATGGACGGACGGACGGTAGCCCGCGGCAAAGTCACGGACCAGGGGCGCAATGCCATCGTGCCGTTGGCTCTGCCTCTGCTTGCGCACGGTCCATATGTCTTCCATTCCCCGGTGGGATCTACCATATTCTTTTTACCGTAGCCACAAACGGCTCAGCAGCCAAAACCCCTCTTGAATGAAAAAGGGGCCGTCTCAGAACTCCAGGAAGCCTCCAAGGAGCGCGTAGCCGACTGTGGCCCTCCGACAGGGATCCGAGAAAAAGCGAAGGGGCCGCCTCTTTTGAGACAGCCCCCCCCCCTTTCCATGCGTGCACCGAGCGATCAGCGCTGCGGAGCGTCGCCCGGCTTGATGGAGATCAGCTCCACGTCGAAGATGAGCGCGCTGTACGGTGGGATATCCTGGCCGGCGCCCTGGGCACCATAGGCCAGATTCTGCGGGATGTACAGCTTGTACTTGCTGCCTGGTGACATCAACTGGAGCGCCTCGGTCCACCCGGGGATCACCTGACCCACACCGAACGTGGCGGGCTCTCCGCGGTCATAGCTGCTGTCGAACTGCTTGCCGTCGAGCAGCGTGCCGCGGTAGTGCACCGTGACCATATCGCTCAGCGTGGGTTTCGCCCCCGATCCCGGTTGCAGCACCTCGTACTGAAGTCCGCTCGCGGTCGTCTGAACGCCGGGCTTCTTGCCGTTGGTCGTCAACCACTCTTCCCCTTTGCGCATCACGGCCTCTCCTTCAGCGGCCTGACGTGCCATCACCTTCTTCTGCGCCTCCAGCATGTAAGCCTGTACCATGGCGCGCACCTTGTCGCCGGTCATTTTCTCAGTGCTGTCGATGCCGTCCGTAATGCCCATGGCCAGCGCCTCCACGTTCAGGGAGTCGAGCCCGCTCATCTTCATGTTGTGGCCGATGTCCGTCCCGATCCCGTAGCTCACGGAATCCACGTTCGTCTTGAGGGCCACGGTATGTCCTTTCTGGCCTGCGGCCTGGTCCGTGCAGGCTCCGAGCAGGATGGCCGCCAAAGCGGACAGACAAAGACGGATGTTCATCGGAAGTGTTCTTTTTTGGGGTCGCGAATATAGGCGCCCTTCCAAGAGCACGACCCAAGGCCCGAAAGGCAGGCCTCTGCGTTCTTCACGATCGTTAACGCCCGTGCGCGGATACCGCCAGCGCGCGCTCCAGTTTGCGCTGGAAGCGTTTGAAGCGCCACAGGTCGCTGTGATAGCCTCGACCAAAGGAGACCATCTCCCGCTGGACATTGCCGGGAACCAGCGCGTAGAGCTTCAGTGCGCTTTCGTAGGGCACCACCGGATCCCGCTTGCCGTGGAAGATGTACACCGGACAGGTCACCCTTCGGATCGCCTTGTCGTTGCGGAAGCCGTAGCGAAGCAGCCAACGGTATGGCAGGGCATAGAACTGATGGCGTGCCGCATCGTACAGGTTGGCGAAGGGGGACTCGAGCACCAGCGCTCGCGGGTGGTTCGCCGCGGCCACAGGCACGGCCATACCGGATCCGAGCGATCGCCCGTACACGGTGATCCGCGTCTCCGGCACGCGCTCTTTCAGCCGATCGTACCATCGTGCCGCGTCGGCGTGCAGAGCGGCCTCGCTGAGTTTACCCCGGCTCTTGCCGTAGCCGCGGTAGTCCATCATCAGCACATCCTGACCGAGGCGGGTGAACTTGCTGGCCTGCTTTCCCCAGCGTCGGAGGCTTCCGGAATTGCCGTGGAAATACAGCACGGTGCCCGTCGCGTTGGGTGCTTTGAACCAGAGGCCGTGCAATTCCGCCCCGCCATCGCCCTGGATGAAGATCTCCTCGAAGGGCTGCTCGAACCGGAACCGATAATTGCGCGCGAGCCGGAAGCGCACGAAGATGAAACGCTCCTGGACCCACCAATACACGAGACACACCCCCACGTAAAGAAGGAAGAGGAGAAGCAACGCGTAGATCGAAAGCGACAGCACGTGTTCCATCCCGGCTTGTCGGGGCGGTGAAGGTACCGGCCCCGTATGGGCACCGAACCGGAAACTCCACCTCTATCTTTCGGCCATGACCGCCGAACGCACGTTGGTGCTGGACCATGATCGCGTGCAGCGCAAGCTTCGTCGCATCGCGATCCAACTCTGCGAGGAGAACTGGGCTGAGAAGCGCATCGTGGTGGTGGGTATCGCACCACGCGGCATCAAGCTCGCCCAAAGGCTGGCGACCTTGATCAATGAGCATCATGGCGTGGAGGCGGATCTGTTGGAGTTGGCCCTCGACAAGAACGACCCGCTCACCGGGCCGGTGCACTTGGATGCGGATCTGACCAGCCTGCGCGACCGGACGGTGGTACTCGTGGATGATGTCCTCATGAGCGGCCGCACGCTGATGCATGCGGCGGCGCATCTGGTGCAAGTGAAACTCGCCAAGCTCACCACCGTGGTGCTGGTGGACCGCAGGCATCGGGCCTATCCGATCCGCGCGGACATCGTCGGGCTCACGCTCAGCACCACGTTGCAGGAACACATCAGCGTGGAACTGGGCCGCAGGGACGCGGTCTACCTCTCCTGAGTTCAGCGACGGGCCTCCCCTTCCAGTCCCTGCTTGATGCGATCGGCGATCACATGCGGTTCACCGCTGGCCCGCACCCGCATCTGCGCCTGCGCATAGAACGGCAACCGCGCGGACAACAACTCTTCCACCCTCGCCCGCAGCGCCTCTCCCTTCAGCCCGAAGAGCAAGGGCCGGTCACCACCCTTCTTCTCCACGCGGGTCAACAGCTCATCGAACGGGACGTCCAGGTACACAACGGTGCCGGCGCCTACCATGCGCTTCATGTTGTCCCCCTCGACCGGTGTGCCGCCACCCGTACTGACCACCGCACGGTCGACGCTGAGCAGTTCGTCGAGGACCTTTCGCTCCAATTCCCGGAATGCCCCTTCTCCGTGCTGTTGGAACCATGGCGTGATCGGTCCGATGCGCTGTTCGATCATCCGGTCGATATCCAGGTGCCGCCACCCCAGGCTCTGCGCGAGCTCGCGACCGATGCGGCTTTTGCCGCTGCACATGAAACCGACCAGGAAAACGCGCATGGTGCAAAGCAAGGGCAAAGGGATGTGCCGATGAGGTTATGAGCGGATGTGCCGATCGCATCCGCATCTTCGCCCCGAATGACGATCACCGAGGTCAAGGACGAGCGCACGCTCCGGGATTGGACACGCCTGCCCTGGCGTATCCATGCCAACGACCAGAACTGGATCCCGCACCTGAAGCAGGATGTGGAGAAGGTGTTCGACCGGCGGAAGAACAAGCTGCTGGACGAAAAGGCACACCCCGGTGGCGCGATCACCCGCTGGGTGCTCTACGGCAAGGACGGTTCAGCCATCGGACGCATCGCCGCTTTCGTGAATCCCAAGACAGCACGAACGGACAAGCAGCAGCCCACGGGGGGCTGCGGGTTCTTCGAGTGCATCGATGACCAGGCCGCCGCGAACCTCTTGTTCGATATGGCCAGGGACTGGTTGAAGGCCCGTGGCATGGAGGCCATGGACGGTCCGATCAACCTCGGCGAGCGCAACATGTTCTGGGGGCTGCTGATCGACAACTACACCGACCCGCCCATCTACGGCACGAACTACAACCCACCGTACTACGTGAAGTTGTTCGAGGGCTACGGCTTCGGGCTGTACTTCAAACAGCTCTTCTACCGCATGTCCGCGGTCGAGGGCGTACCCGCCATCTTCCACCGGAAGTTCGATCAGATGAAAGGCGACCGGGATTTCCGGATCAGCAACGCCGTGGGCATGGCTCCGGAGAAGATCGCGCGTGACTTCCGCGAGGTCCTCAACGCCGCATGGGTGGACCACGAGAACTTCAAACCCATGACCGCCGAGACCGCGATGAAGGCCATTCAGGCGATGAAGCCCGTGATGGACCCGCGTATCATCGTGTTCGTGTACCACAAGGACAAGCCCATCGCATTCTACATCAACCTGCCCGAGCTGAACGAGATCTTCAGGTACGTGAACGGCGACCTGAACCTGCTGGGCAAGCTGAAGTTCCTCTGGCACAAATGGCGCGGAACGGCCACGACCATGACCGGGATCGTCTTCGGGGTAGTGAAGGAATGGCAGGGGAAAGGCATCGAGGGGGCCATGATCGTTCACACGAGCAACTGGCTGGTGAAGACCGGGCGTTACAAGGAGACGGTGCTTACCTGGATCGGCGACTTCAACCCGCGCATGCTGAAGGTGTGTGAGAACCTGGGCGCCACCAATTACCGGACCCTGGCGACCTACCGCTATCTCTTCGACCGGACCAAGCCATTCGAGCGGTTGCCGATCATTGAAAAGAAGGTGTGAACAACCCGACTTGGAGGGGATCGAAGCGTTTCTACTTTTGCGCCCTCAAAATCGCGGAGGGGGCAACCCTGAGGCGGTGGGAGGACTCGGTAGCTCAGTTGGTAGAGCACAACACTTTTAATGTTGGGGTCC
>CAZYPC010000158.1:0-7829 GCA_964649165.1 uncultured Chryseobacterium sp. | reverse complement strand
GTGGTACTACAACGGTTCGCCGATCGCAGGACTGGACCAGTGCGTGATCCCGATCTACGCGGGCAACTACACGGTGTTCGTGCAGTATGGTGATAGCTGTTCGGTGATGTCAGCACCTTACACCGTGGTGGGGATCTCCGAACGATCCCGGAAAGGATTGACCGCCTCCCCTGTTCCGACCCACGATCTGGCGCGCATTGAATGGGCCGGGGCTGATCCCATCGCCTACTGGCAGCTGATGGACCTGACCGGTCGCGTCGTTCGCACGGGGCAACGGAGCTCGTCACCCTTGCTCTTGGATCTGGCCGACCTGGACGCCGGACGCTACCGCTTCGTAACGGACGACGGACGATCGCTGACGATCGCCGTTGTCCACTAGGACCGAATAACCGCAGCTTGTCATTCGATGCGTGTTGAGGAGGCCAAAGCGCTGATGGCCGCCGCACCGTTCGTCAGCACGGCCCAACGATGGGTGGATCCGGGGTGTGGCGAAGGGACCTTCACCAAGGCACTGGCTGAACTGCTGCGTTGAGGAAGCACGACCGGAACGTGGGACCGCGATGTGAGCGCCCTGCGCGGTATTCCGCAAGAGCATGCCGGAGTTCCGATCATCCCAAAGGTGGCTGACTTCACCCACGCAGCCTTGCCGAAAGACCTGGACGGCGTGCTGATGGCGAACGCGCTGCACTACGTGGACGGGCCTGAAACCATCCCGCTTCGGATCCTCGAGGTCCTGGTACCGGGCGGCCTGTTCCTCGTGGTGGAATATGACATCGACGCTCCCGTGCCGCACTGGGTAACGCATCCGATCAGTGCTGAGCGGATGGCTGTGTTGCTCGCGCGGTGCGGCTTCAGCGCCATGATGCCGCTCGCGCATCAGCCCTCGAAATACGGGCAGGGTGACCTGTACACGGTTTTCGCACGACGCATCGCATCTTCAGCGCCGGGATAGACATGCTGCACCACGGCCTGCTGCTCATCATCGGACTGCTCTTCGCGGTCTCCCTGCTCACGTTGCTGGGCCCGAAGCTGCGGATCGCGCAACCGATCCTGCTCGTGCTCGGAGGTCTGGTGATCGCCTTCATCCCTGGCATGCCGCACGTGCACATGGAGCCGGATGTCGTGTTCCTCATCTTCCTCCCGCCCCTGCTGTATGAAGCCGCGTGGTTCACCTCCTGGCGCGAGTTCTGGCGCTGGAAGCGCAGCATCATGCTGCTGGCCTTCGGACTGGTCTTCTTCACGTCGCTCGTCGTGGCCATGTTCACCACTTGGTTGATCCCTGGCTTCACCCTGGCCCTCGGCTTTCTGCTGGGTGGCATCATCAGCCCGCCGGATGCCGTGGCTGCCACTTCGGTGCTGAAGGGCCTGCACATCCCGAAGAGGGCCACCGTGATCCTGGAAGGTGAAAGCCTGGTGAATGATGCGAGCAGCTTGATCGTGTTCCGTTTCGCCATGGCCGCCATCCTATCCGGTCAGTTCATCATGGCGGAAGCGGTCGGTCAGTTCGCGATACTGGTGCTTGGTGGCATCGCGGTGGGTCTGGCGGTCGGCCATGCCGTGTACTTCCTGCATCGGGCATTGCCCACCACGCCAAGCATCGATACGGCGATGACGCTCATGACGCCCTACATCATGTACATCGCCTCCGAGGAATTCCATTGCTCCGGCGTGATGAGCGTGGTGAGCGGGGGGCTGTTCCTGTCGTTCCGGTCGCACGCCTTCCTGGACTACAAGTCACGCATACAGGCGTATAACGTGTGGTCCACGTTGGGCTTCGTTCTCAACGGCCTTGTCTTCATCCTGATCGGGCTGGAACTACCGGACATCGTGGCCGGCCTGCAACGGACGGAACTGCTGCACGCGATCACATATGGGCTCCTGGTCAGCCTGTTGGTGATCGCCATCCGCTTCTGCTGGATCTTTCCCGGCGCACATCTGCCCCGCGTGCTTTTCGCCTCCATCCGACGCGACGAGCCTTCACCGGGCTGGCGCGGTCCGGTACTGCTCGGTTGGGCGGGCATGCGTGGAGTCGTGTCGCTCGCTGCGGCGCTGTCCATTCCGCAAACACTCCCCGGTGGTGAACCATTCCCGCACCGGGCCACGATCCTGGTGATCACCTTCACCGTGATCCTGGTGACGCTCGTGGGTCAGGGGCTGACGTTACCGTGGGTGGTGCGCAAGCTGAACATGGGCGAATTGGACCCGAGCAAGCCCCACGAGGAACAGGAGTTGGAACTGCGCGGCCGGCTCGTTAGGGCGGTGATCGACCATGTGGCCTCGCACCCGGAGAAGGACGCACGGTTGGAGCGGGTCCATCAGCACTTCCTCAGCCTGGAGCAGAACTACCTGCGCTCATTGGAGAACCTGCGCAACACCGAGCGGGTGGTGAGGCAGGACGATGGCAATCGCGAGTTCCAACGCGTGCTCATCGGTGTTCAGCGCCGTACGCTCGAAACCGTGCGCCAGGAACGGATCTTCGACTTCGAGGTGATCCGTAAGATGGAGAGCAACCTGGACCTTGAAGAGGCCCGATTGAACAACTGAATCATGCACGCCGGACGACGTTATTCCCTCCGCGAGGTGGTCTACTGGACCCGCCGCGACATCATCTTCTATTCCATCGTCGGGGCCGTTCCGACGGTGCTCTATGCGGTTGTTGGTTGGACGTGGCTGACGATCCCCTGGGTGCCGATCGCCATGGTGGGAACGGCGGTGGCCTTCATTGTAAGCTTCAAGAACAACGCCACCTACAACCGGCTGTGGGAGGCCCGGCAGATCTACGGCGCCATCGTGAACAGCAGCCGTACATGGGCCATCATGGCGATCGACTTCGTGAGCGGTCAGCATGCGAAGGGCTCTGTGACCGATGAAGAGCTGAGAGCCGCACGAAAGCGACTTGTCCATCGCCACATCGCCTGGCTGCACGCCATGCGCTTCCAGCTGCGCGCACCCCGCACCTGGGAGCACATGATCAAGGTCTACAATCGCGAGTACCGCAAGCTCTATACGGTGGAGGAACAGGATGGCCGCAAGCTGGAGGAGTTCCTTGAAGGCCTGATCGCACCTGAGGAAAAGGCGCAGATCCTCGCGAAGAGCAACGTCGCCACGCAGATCATCGCTCAGCAATCGCACGACCTGCACGGCCTTGCCGCCTCAGGGCTGATCGATGACTTCCGCCACATGGAGATGCAGCGGCAACTGGCCGATCTGTATGATCAACAGGGAAAATGCGAACGCATCAAGAACTTCCCCTATCCACGGCAGTATGCCACCATCAACCTGATGTTCGTGCGGCTGTTCAACGGGCTGGTGCCGTTCGGCATGCTGGGGGAGTTCGCCAAGCTCGGCAACGCCTATGTGTGGCTCACCATTCCCTTCACGGCGCTCGTGGCGTGGGTCTTCATCATGATGGAGCGCATCGGCGAGGCCACGGAGAACCCCTTCGAAGGCAGCGCGAACGACGTGCCTATCACCGCGATGACGCGTACGATCGAGATCGACCTGCGGGAGATGCTTGGCGAACAAAACGTGCCCGAGCCGCTGAAGCCACAGGGCGTTATCCTGATGTGAGCGCATGTGGCCCTTCAGCAAAAAACGCACGGTGCAAGGCGATAGCTGGCTTTACTGGGATGACCATGATCCCGAGGGGCTTTATGGCATGACCTTCATCGACGACCGGTTCCTCGAACCTGAAGACCGGACCGGCTTCATGCGGGAAGTACAGATCTCACTGATCTTCCCTCCTGCCTTGCTACTTGACGGAGCGTTCCCGAGCCCCGAAGGCCACGGCCAGGCTTCCCTTCTGGAGGACCAACTGGTCAAGAGATTGGAGAAAGCGCAGGTGCCTTGCCTGATGGTCGCGCGGTGCACATATGACGGCAGCCGCAGATTCGTGTTTGAAATGACGGATACGGCGGCGTTCGACCAGGTCGTGGACGAATGGAAGCATGGCCTGGACGCTTTCGGGTTCCACCGACGCGATGAGGGCGCATGGGTGATCTACGAGGAGCTCTCCCCTGATGAATACAACTGGGCCAGGATCATGAACCGCATGCTGATCCAGCGTCTCGTCGACGCCGGCCTTGACCCGAAGAAGAAGCACCTGCTCGAATTCGGCTTCAGCGGTGATGAACCAAGCCGCCGTAAGCTACTGTCGAAAGCCGCAGCATCCGGGGGTCGTTCACTCGGCACCAGCGAAGGGATCCTGGACATCGGCTTCGAACATGAATTGGAACTCGACGCCATTTGTGACCGCACTTACGCGTTGATCGACCTCGCAGCGGAGACCGGCGTGAAATACGAGGGTTGGAGCGTCTCCATGAACAAGCCATAGGATACGCCTGTCCGGCATCGGTCGATTGACCAAACGTTGACCCTGCCGGGCCGAATGAAAAGGGGGCCTCCCGGCCCCCTTTCCTCTTCAGTTCGTTGGCGCTCACTCCTCCACCACCTCGAACGGGATCTGCTTGATCACGTCGCGGTGGAAGGCGACCTCGGCCTCGTACTTGCCGATGGTCTTGATGGCCTCGCCCTTGAGCTTGATGTGCTTGCGGTCGATCTCGACACCGAGGAGCTTGAAGGCATCGGCGAGCATGATGGTGTTCACGCTGCCGAAGATCTTGCCCTTCTCGCCCACCTTCGCACCGATCTTGATCGTCTTGTCGGCGAGCGCATTGGCGTTCTTCTCGGCCTCGGCCTTGATCTTGGCCTCCTTATGGGCGCGCTGCTTGAGCGTTTCCGCCAGCTGCTTGCGCTCGCTCTCCGTGGCGGCCACCGCGAAGCCGCGGGGCAGCAGGAAGTTGCGGGCGTAGCCCTCGCGCACCTTCACCACGTCGTTGGCGTAGCCCAGGTTCTCCACGTCTTTTCTCAGGATCACTTCCATGGTCGTAGGGATGTGGAGGTTACTTCATCATGTCGGCCACGTAAGGCATCAGCGCCAGGTGGCGGCTGCGCTTCACGGCCTGGGACACCTTCTTCTGGAACTTCAGGCTGGTGCCGGTGAGGCGGCGGGGCAGGATCTTGCCCTGCTCGTTCACGAAGCGCAGGAGGAAGTCAGCGTCCTTGTAGTCGATGTAAGTAATGCCCATCTTCTTGAAGCGGCAGTACTTCTCCTTGGTGGTCTCGATGGAGATCGGCGTGAGGTAGCGGATCTCGTTGTTGGCTCCGCCGCCGCCCGTTGCGGGGGCTGCTGCCGCGGGGGCCGGGGTGGTCGTTGTTTCGCTCATGACGGTTCAGGCGTTAGGCGTTCTCAACGTTCTCTTTCTTCTTGCGGGGCGCGCGGGCAGGCTTGTCATCCCCACCCTCGGCACCAGCGGCCTTGCGGTCGCGACGCTTCTCGGCGAAGGAGATGTGGTGCTTGTCCATGGCCACGGTGAGGAAGCGGATCACGCGTTCGTCACGGCGGTATTCGGTCTCGAGCTTGTCAATGAACGCCGGTTCACTGTCGAACTCGATCAGGTGGTAGAAGCCCGAGGACTTCTTCTGGATGGGATACGCCAGCTTGCGCATCCCCCAGCTCTCTTCGTGGCGGATCTTTCCACGGCCTTTTTTCAGAAGGTCTTTGAACTTGGTTACCGCCTCCTTTGTCTGGTCCTCAGACAAAACGGGAGTCAAAATGAAGACGGTCTCGTACCGGTTGGTCATACGACTGTTTCGGTTATTGGGGCCGCGAATGTAGCGGAATTCCCTGTCCATCGACCCAACTCACTCACGAGCATTCCACACGTGTTGAGATCTCCGGGACCCGCAACCTCGCCAGCGCCCCTATTTTCGGCGCCCCCGGAAGCATGGAAAAGTTCATCGTCAGCGCCCGCAAGTACCGCCCCGCCCTGTTCGAAACAGTTGTGGGTCAGGAACATGTGACGGCCACGCTGAAGAACGCGATCAAGAACGACCACCTGGCCTCGGCCTTCCTGTTCACCGGTCCCCGGGGGGTGGGCAAAACCACCTGCGCCCGGATCCTGGCGCGCACCATCAACTGCGAGAACCTGGGGGCGGACCTGGTGCCCTGCGGCAAATGCGCCCCTTGCGTGACGTTCGAGGAAGGTCACAGCCTGAACATTTTCGAGCTGGACGCGGCGAGCAACAACAGCGTGGACGACATCCGCAACCTGATCATGCAGGTGCAGATCGCCCCGCAAGTGGGAACGAAGAAGGTGTACATCATCGACGAGGTGCACATGCTCAGCCAGGCGGCGTTCAACGCCTTTCTGAAGACGCTCGAGGAGCCTCCCTCCTACGCCATCTTCATCCTGGCCACCACCGAGAAGCACAAGATCCTGCCCACCATCCTCAGCCGCTGTCAGGTCTTCGACTTCCGGCGGATCACGGTGACGGACATCGCGAAACAGCTCGCCTCGATCGCAGAGAAAGAGGGGATCCAGGCCGAGCAGCAGGCGCTTCACACCATCGCCCAGAAAGCCGACGGCGGCATGCGCGATGCGCTCAGCATCTTCGACCAGCTGGTGAGCTTCGCGGGGCACCGCCTCACCTACCAGGACGTGGTGAAGAACCTGAACGTCCTGGACCACGAGCACTACTTCGCGATCACCGATCATCTGCTGAAGGGCGATACGGCGGCGGCGTTGGTGGCCTACAACGACATCCTCTTCCAAGGCTTCGATGGGCACCTCTTTGTGGCGGGCCTGGCCAAGCACTTCCGCGACCTCTTGGTCTCGCAGGATGCGCGTACCATTCCCCTGTTGGAAGTGAGTTCGGACGTGGCCGGCCGCTACGCCACACAGGCGCAGGCCGTACCGCGCGATCTGCTCGTCCGCGGTCTGGAGCGCCTGGGCCAGGTGGACACTCAATACAAGAACAGCAAGGAGCCCCGGCTGCTTGTGGAGCTGATGCTGATCCAGTTGTCATCGCCGGTGAGCGCTGGAACGAATGGTAAGGCCGCAGCCTCCGAGGAAAAAAAAAGTCCTGACGTAAGCGCGGCCGCGCCAAAACCGGCACCGGCTGGCGTTCCGCCGATCACGAGCCCGGCCAGCGCATCGGCTTCTGATGATCGACAGGCCGGGCCGGAGCCCGCCAGACCGAGCGTTGTAGCTGAACCCCAACGAACGATACAGCCGGCAGCTGCTGCTGGAGCATCCGCTCCGGTGCGCCGCCTGGCCGGAACGATCTCGATCAAGCAGCAGCTGGAGAAACCGGCAGCGGTGGAGGGGGCACCAGCGGACAACCCCGGGATCGAGCCGGCCGCGGATCCGTCCGTGCAACCCAAGGCGGTGAACGCCAGCCTGCTCACCCGTGTCTGGAACGACTACGCCCTGGCCCGCAAGCGCGAAGGCAAGAACAGTTTGCACGCCACGCTCACCTTCCGCGATCCGCTAATCAAGGAGGGTAACGTGGTGGTAGCAACTATCGCGAACAAAGTGCAGGAGAACTACATGCGCGAAGAGAAGCCTCTTCTCATTTCGCACTTGCGCAGGGAGCTTGAGAATCCCTGGATCAGCGTGGAATACGAGTACGATCTGACCCTAGTGGAAGACAGACCTGTCACTCCGATCCAGATCTTCCGACACTTGGCCAAGAAGAACCCTGCGCTGATCAACCTGCGAGATGCGCTGGACCTGGATCTCGGGTGAATTTCAACCGCCAAGACGCCACGAGCGCCAAGGTTGCGCCAAGGAGTTCGCATCCCACCGAACGTCGTTGCGGGTCCGTTGCGTCCTTGGCGTCGTGGCGGTGAAAGACCGGCGGGGTACTTTCGCCCACCCAAACCGAACCAGAAACAATGTCCAAGATCAAGGTAGCGAAGCCCGTTGTGGAACTCGATGGCGATGAGATGACGCGCATCATCTGGAAGTGGATCAAGGACCAGCTGA
>CAZYPC010000157.1:0-7838 GCA_964649165.1 uncultured Chryseobacterium sp. | reverse complement strand
GGGGATCAACGAATTGAACTCCTCCGCGACGTGAGGCGGTGTGATGGTGTCCTGCTTCCCCCAGATCAAGGCCACGGGCATCTTCAGGTTCGGCAGGTCCTTGGCCATGTTGTGGCGGATGGCGCTCTTGGCCAGCGACAGGATGCGGATCAGCTTGGCCTTGTCGTTCACCGTGGTGTAGCACTCCTCCACCAGCGCGTCGGTGGTGTGCTTGGGATCGTAAAAGGTGAGTGCGATCTTGGCGCGGAGGTACTTCTTGTCCTCGCGACGAGGAAACCCGCCACCGAAGGCGTTCTCGTACAAGCCGCTACTTCCCGTCAGGATCAGCGTGCGCACCGTGGCCGCGTGCTTCGTGCAGTAAACCAGCGCGATGTGTCCGCCCAACGAGTTGCCCAGCAGGTTCACCTCTTTGAAACCCTTGTGCTTGATGAAGCGATCGAGGAACTCCGCCAGCGCCGGGATGTTCGTGTTCAACATCGGCAACGTGTACAGCGGCAGCATCGGCATCACCACGCGGTACTTCTTCCCGAAGTACTCGATCGGCCCCTCGAAGTTGCTGAGCGCCCCGAACAGCCCATGCAGGAACAGCAACGGCGGGCCGTCACCGACCTCGATGTACTTGAACTCTCCTTCTTCCTTCAGCGGCGGTTGCATGGGCAAGGGGTGCGACCAAATGTATGCGCTTCGCTTCGCCAAGAGCCATCGGGTGGTGTGGACTACTTTACGCACATGCATGCGGGCGTCAGCATCCTCTGCACCTGTGCGATAGCCCTGAGCGGCGCGGCGCAAGGCCAGCACGTGATGTCGCGGTTTCGTGAGCTGCTTGTGCGTGGCGAGGTCGACAGCGTGCTGAGCCTCGGGGAACAGGCGCTACGGGCCGAGGACCTGAGCCCCCTGGACAAGTCCCGACTGCTGGAGATCATCGGTGAGCAATACCACCAATTGAGCGATATCGGGGAGGCCAAGCACTATTGGGATGAGGCCCTCTCGCTCCGACAGCGGGTGTTCGGTGATAGCTCGGCCGAGGCCGCGGTCGGGTATGCCTTTCGCGCCCGGTACCACGACTACATGGCCGCGCCCCAGCTGGACCACACCACCGCTGCGCTGAAAGAGGCCGCGCGCGCCAAGCGCCTCATGAACGGAACAGGAACCCTCGACGCTTGGGAACGAACACTTGTCCTGCGCGAATTCGCCTACGCGTTCAAGGTGGCGGGTATGCGCCAATTGGAGGATAGCCTGCGGCTGCAGCTGACCCGAACCTACTTCCGCGAAGCGCTCGGATCGGCGATGCGAGCGCGAGATACCGTGTGGATCGCCCAGGTGACGCATGACATCGGCAATACCTTCAACGATGAAGCCGGGCGCTATGGTCAGGTTCTTCCCGCCCGGATCATCGCGCACCTGGCGGATAGCGCCAAGACATACTACGCCCGCTCGATCGGCCTGATGACCGGCGCGGGATACGGCGACACGCGGTCAGTGATGATGGACCACTTCACCACCGCCCTGTTGTACACCAGCGCTTTTGGTGCGGATAGCTGCGCGCAAGCCGTCCGCTGCTATGACGATGCGCTCGAAGTACTTCTAAGGCAGGCCGGCACCGCAGCCTCATTGGATCCTCTCCGATACGAATCGCGCATCAAGGATCCGGCGCAGATGGTCGAACTGCTCTATCTACGTGCAATGGCGCTTCGGATGTGGGATGAAGCATCCCCAGGCGAACATCTGGACATGGCCATTTCAACGCTGGAGGCCGCGGTTCCGTATTGGGAGCAACTGCTCCGAGACTACCGCAGCCGGGACATCGAGAAGGTGATCGGCAGCTACAGCCATTTCCCGTTCCGCCTCGGCACCGAACTCCTGCTGAAGCGCTACCGACGCGACGGACATCCGGAAGACCTGCACAACTCTTTGGTATGGAGCGAGCGCAACCGACAGGCATCCATGCAGCGGAAGCGGCTGCGCGCCGGGCTGCCCGCCCTGACGAGCGACGCAGAAGGTGCGCGGCCCGAAGGTCTTGTCGCTCCCAAAGGTGTCGTGATCGTCGCCTACAACCACAGCAGCTTTCATGGCGCATTCGTTGTGGATGACAAAGGACTCTCCATAGCGGACCTGGAGGACATACCGGCCGCTATGGACCGGAGCACCGGCCAATTCAACGAGTTCATCGTCGCAAGGCCCGGATGGACACCGGAGATCTTCGCGCAGGAAGCGCATATCTGGTACACACAATTGTTGAAGCCCGTTCTGGAGCATCGGCAGGCGAAGGAGATCGTGATCGTGCCGTACGGAAGCCTTGCCTTGTTGCCCTTTGAGGCGCTGTGTACTTCCCCCGTCGCACAACGATGGAACGAGGTCGCCTTCCTGGGGAATCGGTACACTTTGCGCTACGCGCGCTCCATAGCGGAAGCGCTGATGCCGCCCGCGTACTGCCCCCGACCAGATGCGTTCCTGGCGACCGCACAAGTGGACAGCCTCTCCGATCTGCCCTTCGCGAAGGCGCTGGCGCTGCGGCTGCATGGCGAGCGACCGTTGAGCGTACTCGACAGCGACCTCACTTCAGCGGAACTTATGGGGGCACTGGCATCCCCAGGTTCGATCCTACTGGCCACGCACGGCGTCAATCCAGCTACGCCGGACGCGGCTCCGTTCTTCCTGCTCGCCGACGGCCCATGGCCCGCATCGGAATTGATCGATCGGACGAGTCAACGGACGCTGGCGGTGTTGAGCACCTGCTCCAGCGGCAGCGGACGCAACTTCCAAGGTGAAGGCGTGATGAGCATGGCGCACGCTTTCCTCGGCGCTGGGACCAAGGCCGTGGTA
Source organism: uncultured Chryseobacterium sp. (assembly GCA_964649165.1). Classification (GTDB taxonomy): domain Bacteria; phylum Bacteroidota; class Bacteroidia; order Flavobacteriales_F; family PHOS-HE28; genus PHOS-HE28. The sequence goes on along the minus strand of CAZYPC010000157.1, from coordinate 5,015 downwards.
CATGCGCTGTGGCCCGTGGACGATCGCGCCACGAGCGAGATCCTGGGTGACTTCCACATGGGCCTTGAGGCCGGACTTCCCGCCTCGGAAGCGCTGGCCCAGGCGAAGACGGGCTTCATCGCGCGGCACGCCGACGATGGACTCGCCGAACCGTTCTACTGGAGCGGTATCGTGCTCTCGGGGACCGACGTGGAGATGGAGCCCGAACACCGCACCGCTCAGTGGTACGTGATCGCCGCACTGCCGATCCTCACTGGTGGTTACCTGTTCGCCAGGCGAAGAAGAAGATCGCGCGCCCGGGCCGCGACCTGAGCATCGCCCATCCCGTCGAGCTTGCCCAACAACTCCCGCGCACGCGACAGATCCCCGCTCCGGATCGCGCACAGGGCCTCGTTGTATCGGGCCTTCGCCGCGAACGCGGAGGCATCCGACACCTGCGCGAACCACATCTCTGCAGCGGCACATCCGGTCAACCGTCCTTCCACGACACCCCGGAAGTAACGCAGCGTATCATTCCCCGCATCGTCTTCAAGCGCGGCTTTCAACAATCGTTGGGCGGTGCCTGGATCCTCCTGCTTGTACGCGTTCATGATCGCGTCCATCGCGCGAGGCGAGGTGCCCATGAGCACCGGCAGGCCCGGCTCCGCCAACATGAACTCATCCGCCAGCTGCTGCGGTGTGGTGCGCGAAGGCATCAACCACCAGAGTAGGCCGCCGAGCGCGATGATCGCTGCGGCCGCCCACCACCAACGCGCGATGCCGGAAACGGTGCGCGCCGCGTCCTCCTTGTCCGCTGACCTCAGCTCTTCGCGCAGGCGCTCCTCGCCCAACGTCCTCAACCCACCGATGGTGCGCCGGGCCGCCTCCAGATCCGCACGCAACACGGGATCCGCGGCCAGATCCGCCTCGAACGCGCCGCGTTCGGCCGCGTCCATCTCACCCTCCTCGTAGCGGATGATGCGTTCCATGCGCGGGTCGATCTCCTCCTCCTTCACAGCAGCAGCATTTTGGCCGAGCGCACCAGGGCGATCAGGCGTTGCAGGGCGAAATGTTTCTTCTTCTTCGCCACGTTCCGGTTCTTCAGGCCCAAAGCTTCGGCCACAGCGTCCATGTCCTTGCCTTCGAGGTAATACAACTCAAGCACGCGCCGGTCGTCGGGCTTCATCTCCGCAAGTCGCTGGCGTACAAGTTCCGCAGTGGCCTCCTTTTCCTGGCGCTCCATGCCATTGGTAGCGAGCGCCTCGTCCGGGATACCGTGGAACTCCTCGTGCAGGTCCTCCTGCTTGCGCAATACCCGCATGCGCGTGAGCAACTGGTTGCGGCCCACGGCGAAGAGGTATGTGCGCAGGGAGCAGTTCAGGTTTGACAAGTCACTGCCTTGCGCCTTGCGGTAAAGCACGATCACCGCCTCCTGGAAGGCGTCGCGGGCTTCCTCCTCACGCACGCCATAGCGCTGCGCCGCCCATTTCACGAAGGCATTGCGGTGCTCGATGTAGACCGCGCGGTACCAGGTGTGAGGGGTTTCAGGGGAGATGGCCTGGAGGGTGGGCTCCATGAGTGGGCAAGGTAGGGGGTGGTAACCTATTGCGATAGACAGCTATCAATCGGTACGCAGGTCCAGTCCACACCTTGTTGAAGCACCCCGCTCATCGACCGCATCCACCATCAACCCCACCACCATGTTCCGTTACCTCAGAAATCGAGAACATCATGCTCTGGCTTGCGCGCTGTTCGCGAGCATGGCTTGGAATTGCTCCAATGCTCAGCTACCATCCTCTGTGGATATCAATCTTTCCTCTTACTACGACTTCGAGCTCGGGAGGATCTGGATCCACCTGCAACTGAATGGAGGGAGCTTCGGAGGCGAAGTGAATGAGGTTTCCTTCACCTTGCGCATCCCACAGTCCTCCAACGCCAACCTGGGGGAGCTTGACATGCTGCCGTGGAATTGCCCGGACGGCTGGAATAGCCCTTGTACACAAAGTCTCTATTCGCTTTTGCCGACCCAGACCCATCTGAACGGTGGATACCGGTACAAGAAGTACGGCTTCGCGAGCAACGGTGCGGTCAACCAGGACTGCCCATGCCCTTGGCCAGAAGGTGTCATGGCTTTCTCATTCAGCCTTCTGGCCTCTGTTCCTGTGGGCTGCTCCACTGTCGAAATCGCACATGACGCCTATGCAGTGCTTCATGGATTGGGATACCGCGTGGTGCTCGACGGAGCAGATGTCACCGGCAGCATTCTTGGGCCGAACGCGACCGCATTCCCGGGAGAATGCCAACCCGATACCGATGGGGATGGCACGCCTGACAGCTCTGACAACTGTCCAGGCATTCCAGGCCAGATCGGCTCACCATGCAACGATGGAGATCCCGATACGCTCGGGGATATCATCACCACGCTATGCACATGCGCCGGCACGGCATCTCCCCCTCAAGGAACCAGTTTCAGCGATGTCATCTCTTCCAGCGGTCTTCCCGCAACCCGAGGTCGGGCGCTCGTCATCTACGATCACGACAACGATGGGCTGCTGGACGTGTTGTGGATGTATGGTCAACCGGGTGAACGAAAGCTGATGCGCAACAACGGCGACCTTACCTTCATGGACATCACGTCCTCATCCAGCATGACCTCTCCTACTGCCGCCTTTCCCGTCGCAGGCCGAACGCAATCAATGGATGTAGATAACAACGGCTGGACCGACCTAATCGAGACCTACTACCCCACGAATACGCTACGTGTCCAACTGAACTCCGGCGGCCTGCTCGAGGCCCAGGAGATCCTGCTCCCGCTCGATATCGACGGCACCCCGGAATTCCTCGACCTCGACCGCAATGGAACAACAGACCTATTGTTCACAGCGCGGCACGCCGATGGGCAACTCTACCTGGACGTCGTCATGAACGACCTCTGTGCCTCCACCCCCGAAAGCCCCTTCCAGAACTTCGTCACCATCGCAGGTCCCCTTGCAGCGGTCAGTCCGTTACCGCATGTCTTCGACTACGACCAGGATGGGGACATGGATATCCTCGTGGTCATGGGAGTGGCCTCAGCATACAACTACTCCCCGATCAAGTTGTTCAGGAACGATCAGGGCACCTTCACCGATGCAACATCCGGAAGCGGGCTGGGCCTTGGTCATGGAATGGGGTGTAACCTCTGGGATCCGGACAACGATGGGGACCTTGACCTCACGTTCGGCACGTATGACTGCTGCGTCAATCCCAATGTCGCGAGGACTTATCTGAACAATGGGAACGGCACATTCACAGATGTGAGCAGCACGATCGTGCTCAAATCGGGCAACAACTACTTCCAGCATGCCATGACCGCCGACATCGAGAACGACGGGGATGAGGATGTCTATTGGGCCATGGGAGCGTGGGGCAACAGTCAGCTATACATCAATGATGGCGGAACTTTTGGCGGGAACGTCGCTTCAGCATGCGGACTCAGCCTGGGCGGCGGCACGGACGGCAACGGCGCATCCACTGGTATTCAGCCGTGCTGGTTCGATGCGGACAACGACGGCGACCTGGACGTGCTCTGCGGTACCCACGGCAGCAATGGGAACGCTAAGCTCATGGTGAATCCCGTTCGCCAAACCAGCGCTGCGAACAGCCATTATCTGGCGATCGAGCCAAGGGGATGTGGATCCGGAAGAAGTGCTGCGAATGCGACCGTTACCGTCTACACAGCCGGAAGTGCCGACAAGCAGATAGCCGGGAATTTCGCGGCGGAATACGCGAGCACACGACCGCTCGAACGCCTGCATTTCGGGTTGGGCAGCGCGACATCGGCTGACAGCGTTGTGACCCATTGGCCCTCCGGTGCGACCACCCGCTATTACAACGTGCAAGCGGATCAACTCCTAGTGATCGAAGAAACACCCGGATGCGTATTCTCCGACTGCATCGGAGCACCGCCAGGGAACAGGGTCGCCGTACATGTGATGTTGGAAGGTGCCATGCGACAAGGCAGCCCGTTGATGGGCGACGAGTTGCGCACGGCTGGTATTCTTCCGCTAGAGGAACCTTATGCCGCCCTCGGCTACTTCCACATCGGTGATGGTGGCGATGAGGAAACCACACCGACGGTTCTCGCCGTGACCGGTCCGAACGCGATCGTGGACTGGGTGGTGGTCGAACTCCGCGATCCGGACTACAACGGGTTCCGCGCCAGTTCCCGCAGCGCGCTCCTGCAACGCGATGGCGATGTGGTGGATATGGACGGCGTTTCGCCCGTGGCGTTCACCGCACCTACCGGCAACTACTTCCTTGCCATTAAGCACCGCAACCACCTGGGGGTGATGACCGCTACACCGATCACCTTCGGCCCAGGGCCCCTGACGTTGGACTTCACCGCCGCGTCCACCGCAGCGTTCGGTACCAATGCCCTCAAGACCGTTGGTGGGCGGCGCTGCCTGTGGACCGGCGACGCCACCTTCAACGGCCAGATGAAATATACCGGCGCAGCCAATGACCGGGATCCCATCCTGGTGCGCGTGGGAAGCACCTCGCCCAACAACACCGTGAGCGGCTACTTCCGGGAAGACACCAACATGGATGGCCTGGTGAAGTACACCGGATCCGGGAACGACCGCGATCCCATCCTACTGAACGTGGGCAGCACCACGCCCAACGGAGTGCGCAATGGACAGGTGCCCTGATCGGTGTTACTCGATCCCATGGACCGCATACGCTACGACCGCCAGCATATTCTCTGGTGGCTCGCCCTCATCACCGCATTGATCGCCCTGCTGGGCATTGGCACCTATGTAACGGAGTGATCACATCCTGAGGCCCGCACCGGAGCACTGCGGCCGCCTCATAGCCAGGCCCGGAGATCGAAAGGTCTCCGGGCTTTCTCCTATCTGACCAGTCCGGTCCAGGTCATCAACCGCTCCATTGTGGGAAACTCCGGCACTTTCCCCCACCCTCCATCAGACCGCGTCAATACAAGCCATTTGTAGCTTCCATTCACCCAAAACCCTAGCTTTGGCATCGCAAGTTTT
>CAZYPC010000156.1:0-8464 GCA_964649165.1 uncultured Chryseobacterium sp. | reverse complement strand
CGCGCTCACCGTCGGGTTCTGGTCGTTGCTCGTGAAGCCGTTCGGGCCGGTCCAGGAATAACTACCGTTCCCGGCACCCGTGAGCTGTACGCTCAGTACCGAGCAGGTCAACGTGCCACCGGCGGCTTGCGCGCCCGGTAAGGTGTTGTTCAAGGTCACACTCGCCTGGTCCGTAGCGCTGCACCCTGTTTGCGGGTTCAGCACGGTAAGCGTATAGGTGCCCGTGGCGTTCACCGTTACGTTCTCGCTGCTTCCGCCGGAAACGATACCGGGGCCGCTCCAGGTGAAGGTGACGCCGATGGTCTGTGAAGAACCGTGCAATACGACCTGGCCGTTGTTGAAGCAGGTGATCACGGCATCATCCCCGGCGTTCGCATCCGGTACGGCCGAGCCGCCGATGTTCACCGGCAACACCACCGCGCACTGGTTCATGTCCGTCACGGTCACCGTGTAGGCACCGGCAGCCACGTTGTTCAGGTTCGGGCCCACCGCGCCCGTGCTCCACTGATAGCTGTAGCCCGGTGTACCGCCGGATCCGGAAACACTGGCCGAGCCATTGCTCTGGCCGCAGGTCGCCGGCGTCGTCTGCACATTACCGCCCACAGCGGAAGGTTGTCCCACGTTGAAGGTATTCTGCGCCTGGCACTGGTTCGCGTCCGTCACCGTCACGCTGATGGGCCCGGCGGGCAGGCCGACAGCGGTCTGCGTCGTCTGGCCGTCGCTCCACAGGTAGTTGAAGGGAGGCGTGCCATCCGCCGTCGCCATCACACTGCCCGTGCTTGTTCCATTGCAGGCCGCGTTGGTCACCTGACCCGTCACGCTCATGAGGCGCACCGTCACCACCTGGTCCGCAGCGCCGGCGAGGATGCACGCGTCACCGCCGATGATCCGGCGGATGTAGGTCTTCTGGTTCAATACCCCGATCTCGGCACCGGTCAGGTTCTGACCCGTGGAGCCGACGATGTCCGTCCAGTTCACGCTGTCCGTGCTCATCTGCCACTGGAAGGTGGCGGCCGGCGGGAAGGCGGGATAGTTGGATGTGGAGTTGTTCCGCACCACGGTGGGTAGCGCGTAGGTAGGCTGCGAACCCTGGATGTCACCCGGAATGCTCCCCGCGCAGATCGCCGTGCCCAGGTAGGTGATGCTGTTGCCCACCAGGTCGGGCGGGTTGGCCCAGACCACCAGGCCCGGTTCATAGCGACTGGTCGGGCTGCTCTTCGTGGTGTTCAACGCACCCTGCGTGAGCGGGATGTTGTTGCTCTGCGCGGTGACGATCGTGTAGATGCGGCAGTTGTCGAACTTGATGCCGCGCTCACCCACGGGGTCGTAATCGTCCGAGGTGCCGCCGTAGTACGTGCTGAAGATGAGGTTCGCCAGGTTGCCCTTCAGCTTGAAGAACACCTTGTCGTTGCTGCCCTGGTTGGTGCTTTGGAGCGGCACGTTGGGCGAGCTGCTCACCGGGAAGTTCGTGCTGTTCGAGTAGCCGAAAACGTACACATCGTTGTTCAGGTCCACGTTCAGGCCCATCATGTTCACCTCGTTGTTCGAGCCGCCCACGTAGGTACCCTGCAGGAAGACCTGGTTGATGTCCATGTGCGCCACGTAGAAGTCGTTGCTCCCGTTGTGGCCCGTATCGAAGGCGCCTGCGGTGATGTTCGCCGCGTTCAATCCGGTGGTGACACCGCCGATGAACAGCTCCGTGCGCGTGGTGTTGAACTCCATGCACAGGAGATTCGCTTCCAAACCGGTACCCGATGAGAAGTAGGACGACCAGGTCGTGGCCGCCGTCGTGCCGTTCAGGCGCTGCAGGAAGCCCGCCGAACTACCGCCCCGCGTCGCCTGACGCGGGCTCGTTGTCGGGAAGGCGCTGCTGGAGGTGTTGCCGCCAACGAAAAGGTCGCCGCTCACGGGGTTGTGCAGCATGATGCTCGCCCGGTCGGCAGAGGCGCCGCCGTAGTTGCGCATCCACACCAGCGAGGACAGGTCCTGGTTGATGCGGAAGACGAGCACATCCGTCCCGCCGGCGTTGGCGTTGCCCGCACCGCTGCCCGGGTTCAAGGTGAGCAGGTTGGTACTGGTGGTGCTGCCGCAAACGAAAACGTCGCCGTTCGGCGCCGTGCGCACATCGAAGTTGTCGTCGGCACCGTTACCACCCACCACGGCCGCTTTGATGCTCTGGCCGTCCTGGGTGATCTTCAGCACGAACACGTCGATGTCCGACTGTGCCTGCTGATTGATGCTGCTGCCGGTGAAGGCGCTACCGCCGATCAAGGGGAAGTTGGTACTGCTCGTCTGCCCCGTGATGTACAGGTTCCCGTCCGGACCCTGTTCCATCGCATAGGGGTTGTCCTCCCCGTTACCGCCCAGATAGGTCTGCCATACGCGCGTGCCCTGGCCGCCCACCGTTGCAGGCTCCAGGTACTTGCCGACGATCGCGTCCAGGCCTCCGTTCACGCTCGTATCGAAGGCCCCCACGGTGATGTTGTCCGTGGTGCCGGTCACGCGGGCCACCACATACACCGCGTGGTCCACAGGATCCACCCAGATGGCGTGGCCGTGGTTGTCCGCTGCGCTGTTGGTGTTCACCCAGGTGGCCCAGCGCATGGCGATCGGGTCGATCACCAGCGGCTGCGACTTGTCATACGCGCCGAGCGCGAAGCCCAGCACGTTGCCTTCGCTCACCGTGTAGCGTGCTTCCACCTTGCGTTCACGCCCGCCCATACGCTGGTACACCACCGGTGCTGGATAGGTCATGTCGCCGAGACTGGTCGGCATCACGAGTTCACCCGCCTGGTTCACGCGCATCCCCTGGATGCCCTTGAACTCGATGGCGACCTGCTTCGGGTCGCTGTTCGGGGCGCATACCACGTCGTACTCCAGCGAGCCGTCGGCCGCCGGGTAGTAGCGCACGTCGATGCCGCGGTACACACCCGTGTACCACACCTCCTGGTAGCTGTGCACATCCAGTGCCTGCTTACCACCCAGGAAGTAGTTGTTCACCTCCGGATGGGCCTCCCGGCTCTCCACACGCATGGTCGGGAGAGCATTTCGGAAGCTCAGCAACCAGCCGTGGCCGCGATCGTGCCACACCAGCGGCTTCCACGGCTTGCCGTCGTGCTGGTCCTGCTCCTGTTGCATGCCCAAGGCCTGCCGCTCCTGCACCGCCGCCGGATCATAGGCCTTCATCAACAGCCCCTCGCGCGTGGCCAACGCCTGGCCGAGCGGGAAGTCCGCCTTGTACAGCACGGCTGCGTTGAACTGGCCCTTGTTCTCGACGAACTCGATGCGTTCGTCGTACTGGTGCAGCAGCGACTCCAGGTCGCCTACGCCCCCATCGTGCCCCCCATCCCGGCCTTCCCGGAGGGGGAAGGAGGAATGCGCGGGCGCAGGGTGCTGGTGTGGCCTGACGGCCAGTTGCGCCAGCTGCGCGTTCGCACCCACGGCGGCGGCCATCGCCATCGCCAGGAGCGTGCCGTGACGGGCACGGCGGTGTATCGGTCTTGATCGCATTGTTCGAGGGTTTGCTGTTTATCGTTCGCTGCGCCCGATGAGCGCCACGTGTTCTTCGTTCAAGGGGCCAGCCAGATCAGGGTGCCGATGATGCCCAGGCACCACAGCTCAGGGTCGCGCAGTTCCGTGCGGAACGCTACCAGGCCCGCGCGCACAGTGTCCATCGCGCGGCTCATCGGGTGGAACCGTTGCGGGATGTACCGGTGATCCAGCGCCCGAAGGCCCGGCCGGTCTCGTTGATCACCATGAGCCCGAGCAACAGCGCCAGCACCGTCAGGCTGCCGTAGTCAGCGCTCTTCCATTCGATGCTCGCGGCCTTCGCCGCCTTCCGCGGATGCCAGGGCATCCGCTCGTTGCCGTATCCCATGATCGTGGTGCGTTGCTGATGTCCAAGCAGCTCGCGGTCGATCCGGAACGGAGGGCAAATCAACTGGGGTCGGGGGGTGGATGTCAAGATTCGTCGATGCGCATCAGCTATTCGTCGGGCGAATCAGTCGTTCGTCGGGGCAGAACGGCCCCCTCGTATGACGAGCGAACGTCGAGGGACGAATTGGCGGCTGAGGGCGGACAGTCCTCGGGAAAGCACCTCCCGGAATGCTACTCGAAGCACGAGAACCCAGAATCACTCAGGGTCCCGGATCGGCTTGAACACGCAGCATTCTGGCGGAGACCCTGAGCAAGAATGGAGCCCCTCACCGAGGCATCTGGCCGGTAGGGAGGCCAAGCAATACCTCAACGGAAGTCACGCGCTCAGTGTCCAAGTCGACCTTTCCACTCAGGTCAAGCCCCTGAACAGAGAGCGAAGCGACCACACTGTATCTGCCCGCAGGCAGGTTCGATGAGAACGAGGCACCATCCCCTTCTGGACTTGGAACCGCGCTGATGGCGGCGCTTTCCATCGCCGGGACGAAGATCACCAGGGTTCTCGCCAGTTCGGCTTTCAGGGTATCATAAACGGCCGCATGGGTCATTTCGAGTCGCGGATCCAACGCCACGCGCACACGAACCGGGCGCGGCCCCACAGGAGTCGTGGAAGGCGATACGGGAGGGGAGGGGCGCTGTGGTCCGGGGCCGACTTCAGCCGAGGCATAGGGCAGGAGAACATCCTTGATCCGGTCCAGCATACGCAACGCGCGCGAGCTGTAAAAGCCCAGAAGGAACGACACGATGACGATGCCGCTCGATGTCTCGATCATCTCTTGACCATCATCATCAGCCACGAACCTGTAGGACAGGATAAGGACCACGCTCACGAATGGGGCGAAGGCGAGCTTGCCCAGCTGGTTCGGGATGTCGTGGGCATCCACCCCCCGCTCGATGGCCTCGAGGCTCAATGCGACCTGACCGAACCTGCGCCGCGCGTCATACAAGGCGAACAGCATACTGCACAGCACGCCAAAGGTGGTCCAGAAGATGACCTCCAGGACCGAGGCCCAACCCGTCAGCCAGAAGTAGGAGTGGACCTTGAACCTGGCGGTGCCGAGGTAACTCTGCACATCCGTATCCTGCATGCGCAGCAGCATCTTCCACTGCTTCTTACGGTCCTCATCCTCCCAGTAGGACAATCGCGCCTCCAAAAACTCTTTTACGGTCTCCTTGCCGCAATTCGTCTCGAAGAGCCGACAGGGCAGGGAGTCTGTTCTACATCCAGGGTGACAGGACATCCTGCCGTGCTGGATAAGCGCGTTCACCGATGTGATCTCCGTCGGCCCGAGCTTTACGAGGCTCAGGGTCGGTGCCTTTGGCCACGGGAACCAACCCGCATGAAGGACGCCGTAAACGATCGCCGCGACGACCAATGACCAGCTCAACCGTCGGGTCCAGAATCCCGAGTGGCGCGGTCCACGGTTGCGGCGTTTGTTTTTCCCGGGCTTCTCCTCAGACATGGCTTGTGGGTTTACGCGGCCACTATGACTATTGGAAGTAGTAGCGGAGATCCAGGTTCGACTTGAGCACAGCAAGCACATCCGGCTTTGCATCGAGATAGTTCTCAATGCCCGTGCTCGCCAATACCCCCAGCCGGTCGCTCAGTTTCGCTTCAATACCCATGTTGAAGAGGAGCGCTGCTGTGGTCGCGTCCTTGTCCACCTTCAGCGTGGTGCTCTTGTACTGGACCTCGGCGAATCCGCGGATCCTGTCCCGACCGTAGTACCCGCGCAGGTTGAGCGATATCTCCTGTTCTGTCTGTGCACTGTCCGGATCAGCATCCAGGGAATATGCCCCTCCGAAAAGCACCTGCCCATCCTTGCCCAATGGAGTGGCCAGTACTGCCCATCCATGGAGAGAGTTGGACGAAAGTTCACGCAACGTCGTGTCGCGCGCTTGGCCAAGCCAGGCGCAGGCCAGATCGAACCGGAACGCGTTCCATGTTGTATCCTGGAATTGCTTCAATCGGCCTTTGAAGCCATGCACGGGTATAGAAAGATCCACGCCGATCTTCATCAACCGCGCCTTCGTTCCAGCTGAAAGGGAGCCTGCGCCAAGGCTATCGGCAACGGCGTTCCTCCATTCGACATATGCCGTACTGTCCTTCTGTTCTGATCCGTCCTGTGGCTGGGTGATGCGTCGCATTCGTTCGGGAACCGCGACATCCGCAGACTGCAGGAACCGAAGCTCGGCGTAGTACCTTATCAACTCCTGTTCTGAAGTGTATTCAGCCAATTGCTCCTGTCCGAACCTTGCCGACAGTACCTTATTCCTTACCGGGTCCGCCCGTTCGGACAGCCATTCGAATCGCACTCCCACTCCGGTCTGGTACGGGTTCAATGCGCCTTCATCCTCATTGAAGCGGGTTGCCAGGCTGAAAGCCGTGTTCGCCCAGAGCCGCTTCAGTCCATTGCTCCTGTACTCCGTCTGTGACCACCGCTCTGACGCGATCCGTCCGGGCGAGTATTCCAGGGCGAAATTCTTGGGCAGCGAGATGCCCTCCCCATTGACATAGGGTGCCACCGTGAGCGCGAGGTCCTTTATGCTCGTGGGGCGAAGTATCTCGCTGGGGTCTATTCCGAGCGCTTTGAACGCAGGATTGTCGGGCACTTGGAACTCAAGGCGCATCAGACTTTTCAGCGCGGTATCATTCCCGAGCGTGACCGTGCCGCCATCGTCCTGTGCGCGCAGTGCACAAATGAGGGAGAAGGTCGAGATGAGAAGGGGTGTCCGTTTCATGATCATCGGTGTGTTAGGTCAGATCCTGAATGTTTCGGCCACCTTCCGTTCGGCCATGCCGGTGATGTTGCCGTTGAGCAGTTCATAGGAATTGATGAGCGTGGCCGTACCACCCGCCCATTCGAAAAATTCCACCTTCACCAGGCAGGGCCACGGTGTGGGGAACAGGTTCTCGATGGAGATGGCCACGTAGAAGTACCGCTCGCGCTGCTCCGCCGCGCCCGTGTGGCCGGGATCCCGCAACTCAAGCTCGAACCTGCCGTTCGTGATGTTGGGGTCGGTGTTCGTGAAGCCGACCGGACCCCACAGGGCGGCATATCCGTCCTTCTCGAAGTAGTAGGACACCCCGGCCATGTTGGGGACTCCGCCCAGGGTAACAACGGCCGTCAATCGATCCGCTGTTCCGTTGTAGTTCAATCGCTTCATCCGATGTATGCGTTGGTCCTGCGATCTTCTCGCATTCCGCAACGCACAATCCGGGTACTTCCCCAGGTCCCTCACACGTGAGTTTACCCGCCCCCCATTGGCGGCCTCGCCTACTTTCAGCCCCCTCAATGCACTTCATTCAGCGCTGTCGCGAACAAAACCCATGACCGCCAAACAACGCCTCGAAGCCACCCTCTGGGACATCGCCAACACCCTGCGCGGCAAGATGAGCGCGGACGACTTCCGCGACTACATCCTCGGCTTCATCTTCTACAAGTACCTCAGCGAGAAGATGGAGCTCTACGCCGACGAGATCCTGCACCCGGACGGCATCACCTACGAGCAGATCACCGCCAAGACCAAGGACCGCAAAGCCTACCTCAACGCCGTGCGCGACCTGGCCGTGGAGCACCTCGGCTACTTCCTGGAGCCCGAAGAGCTTTTCAAGAACATCGTGCCCAAGGGCGAGGACGAGGACGGCGTGGACGCCCCCTTCATCCTCGACAAGCTCACCCGGGTGCTCAACCGCATCAGCGACAGCACGCGCGGGCACGAGAGCGAGGACGATTTCGCCAACCTCTTCGAGGACCTCGACCTCACCAGCAGCAAGCTGGGCAAGAGCGAGAAGGACAAGAACAACCTGGTGGTGCGCGTACTGCGCAAGCTGGCCACCGTGGACTTTGAGCTGAAGGACCCCACGCACGATGTGCTGGGCGATGCCTACGAATACCTCATCGCGCAGTTCGCCAGCGGCGCGGGCAAGAAGGCCGGCGAGTTCTACACCCCGCAGGAGGTGAGCACCGTGCTGGCGCGCATCGTCACCACCGGCAAGAAGCGGCTGAAGGCCGTGTACGACCCCACCTGCGGCAGCGGCTCGCTGCTGCTGCGCGTGAAACGCGAAGTGCTGGACGTGGGCACCATCTACGGGCAGGAGATGAACCCCACCACCTTCAACCTGTGCCGCATGAACATGATCATGCACGATGTGCACTACCGGCAGTTCGACGTGCGCAACGAGGACACGCTGGAGCGCCCGCAGCATCTGGAGCACCGCTTCGAGGCCATCGTGGCCAACCCGCCCTTCAGCGCGCACTGGAAGCCCGGCCCCACCAAGAGCACGGACGACCGCTTCAGCGCACCCGGCAAACTGGCGCCGCAGACCAAGGCCGATTTCGCCTTCCTGCTGCACATGCTGCACCACCTGGAGGAGGGCGGCACCCTGGCCTGCGTGCTGCCCCACGGCGTGCTCTTCCGCGGCGCGGCCGAAGCGCACATCCGCGAGTACCTGATCCGCGACCTCAACGTGCTGGATGCCGTGATCGGCCTGCCCGCCCAGATCTTCTACGGCACCGGCATACCCACC
>CAZYPC010000155.1:5795-8504 GCA_964649165.1 uncultured Chryseobacterium sp. | reverse complement strand
TCGATGCGTTCGGGCACATGGTTCTCGTCGAGGGAAACGGTGAAGCGGATCTGGGAGGTCTTCATCAAGCGTCAAGATTCAAGTCACAAGCTTCAAGTCTCAAAGGCTCGGCGGTGTAGGTGTTGTGTTGAAGCTTGAGACTTGAGCCTTGCGGCTTGAAGCTTCTAACGGGGTTTGTAGCTCTTCAGCACTGCGCGCGGGTCCGTGCCGGCGAACAGTCGGGCCATGGTCATGTCGCCATGATCATCCATATACGCTTTCACCATGCGGAAGCCGATCCACTCGCCGATATGGCCTGGACTTTCGCGCGGGAAGCCGTTGGTGAACGGCCCGTCGTTCAGGAGGCGATCCACATCCTCGGGGCTTTTACTGTACAGTTGTTCCTTCGCCACGAGCTCCTTCCAGACATTGAATTCGCTGGCCTCGCACCACTTCATCTGTTCATCCGTGAAGGCGAACTTCAACGCGGGGTTCGTCTCCGGCAGAAGCGCATCCAGCAGGTACATCACCTTGCCGATCTCCACCAGGTTGGTGAGCACATCCTCGCCGCGCACGTCCCTGGTATAGTGCACCTGCAACCAGCCTTTCACGGCGCTGGGTACGAGCATCTCCGGCAACATGCGGTCCTTCATGTACTGCGGGATGATATCTGTAGCCAGCATGTCAGCCACACGGCTTCCCTTGGCCACGAACCATTCCACGCCGATGCCCAGCACGCTGTCCGTCGGAACGATCCCGTAGTTGAAGCCGCTGTTGAATACGATGATGCGCGGAACGAGGCTGTCCGGGAAGAAACCGGTGAGCCGTTCGAAGGCGGATTCGAACTCGGCGCGCTGTGGTTCCATGTCGCCCAGCACACTGTCCGCGCGTTGTTGCATCGCGTTCCAGTCCGGGTTCATCACGAAGCTGGTGAGCGCGACCGGGAGCCGCGGGTCGTTGATCGGAGCCGCGTTCAGGATGCGTTCCACATAATCCTTGTAGAACGGGCCGTAGGTGGCATAGAGACGCAGGTTGAAGTTCGGAGCGGTATCGCGGGCGCTGCGGAACAGGTCCTGGTCCAGGCGTTCGATGCGCAGGTCAAGGTCCGGAACTACAGGTGGGTCGGTGTGACCTGTGCCCTCGCATGCCGTCAACAGGATCGTTGAAAGGTAAATGGCCGCTGCCGGGGTCCGGAAAAGGAGCGGGTTACTTTTGGCCATCGAAAAACGACCGCGAAACTATGAAGAAGGCTTCCGCACTCGCCTTGCTCGCCCTGCTGGGCGCCCAAGGCGCGAACGCACAGGACACGAAGAAATTCAGGCTCGGGCTGGAGGTGTGTCCGAACATGGGTTGGATCAGCACTGATGCCAAGGGTTATGATAGCAACGGCTCCCGCACGGGTTTCCGTTTCGGTCTACTGGGAGATGTGCAGTTGGGCTCGAACGCCAACTATTTCTTCAGCACGGGTCTCTTCCTCAACAATGTGGGCGCCAAGACGAAATTCTCTCTGGGTGATAGCGCGAACACCACGGTGAAGGGCGAGAGCAAGTTCCAGTACGTCGAGTTGCCGTTGTCGGTCAAGCTGAAGACGAACGAGATCGGTTACATGACCTATTTCGGCCAGATCGGCTTTGATGTCGGTGTTCTTACCGCGGCCAAGGCCAAGACCGAAGGGGGGGATTTCGAGGATGCGAGCGACTTCGTGAGCCCGATCCGGGTGGCCCTGGCCGTTGGTGGTGGGGTGGAGTACAACTTCAGCGGCAACACGTCCGCTCTGGTCGGCATCAAGTACAGCAACGGGTTCACCAACGTGAACAAGGACAAGGTGGAGGACGTGGAGCAACCCAAGGCGAAGCTGCACTACTTCGAGGTCACGATCGGAGCGCTGTTCTGAGCGTTTCCAACCTGTTTTCGAAGCCCCGTTCACCGCGTGAACGGGGCTTCGCACATTTGGGCCACGGCCCATGCACAAACGATGGCCGGCAAGGCATGAAGACGGAGAAGGTCATAGCGCACATCGTTGGTTGGTTGAAGAGGTATTGCGAGGAGACCGGCCAGAAGGGGTTCGTGATCGGTGTGAGCGGCGGCATCGACAGCGCCGTCACCAGTGCGCTGTGCACGCGCACAGGGCTGCCGACGATCTGTGCTGAAATGCCGATCCACCAGGCCCAGAGCCATGTGGACCGTGCGCTGGAGCACGTAGCGCATCTGCAGAAGCAATATGCGAATGTGAAGCTGGAACGGGTGGACCTCACACCAACGTTCGAGGCGATCCGTGCGGCGCTGCCCAAGGACGCGCCCCAGGCTGCGGTGGACTTCTCCCTGGCCAACACCCGCGCTCGGCTACGCATGACCACGTTGTACTACATCGCCGGGCTCAACGGTCACCTGGTGGCGGGCACCGGCAACAAAGTGGAGGATTTCGGGGTCGGGTTCTTCACCAAGTACGGTGACGGAGGAGTGGACCTGTCTCCGATCGCGGATCTCACCAAGAGCGAGGTGTACGAGGTGGCCCGTTCGCTCGACATCGTGCAGAGCATCATGCAGGCAGCACCCACCGACGGCCTCTTTGGCGACAGTCGTACGGACGAGGACCAGATCGGCGCGAGCTATCCGGAGTTGGAATGGGCCATGGATCTCCGCGACCGTGGGATCGACCCCGATGGGCTCGGATTGAACGACCGGCAGCGCACCGTGCTGTCCATCTTCGACCGGCGGAGGGCCGCGAAC
>CAZYPC010000155.1:0-5695 GCA_964649165.1 uncultured Chryseobacterium sp. | reverse complement strand
CGCGACAACAGCGGATCGTCGGATGACGCCAAGGATGTGTTCCAGGATGCGCTCATCATCTTCCACCGGAAGGCCCGCTCGGCGGAGTTCGTCCTCACAAGCAGCATCAGCACCTATCTCTTCAGCGTTTGCCGGAACCTGTGGCGCGAGGAACTGCGCCGGCGTAACAAGTCGCTGTCGCGATGGGAAGTGGAGGACATGCCGGAGGAACCCGTGGAATTGGCGGCCATGCTCGCGCGGGAGGGGGAGTATTCCACGGCTGAGCGGGCTTTGCGCACCTTGGGTGACAAATGCCTGGATGTGCTGAGGCGCTTCTACATCGCGAAGGAGCCGCTCATCGACATCGCTCACGCCCTCGGATTCGCGGGTGAAGGCGCAGCGAAGACGCGCAAGTACAAGTGCCTGGAAGAGGCGCGCAAACGCTTCCGGGAGATCGTGCGCCATCCCGACCACCACGACCATCAACTCGCTTGAGATGCGCGACGAACTGCACTTGATGGAACTGGTGGACCGCTACCTGGACGGCGGAATGCAAGGAGAGGAATTCCATGCCTTCGAGGGGCGCATCGAGGCCAACGGCGAGTTGCGCGCCCTTGTGGAGGACCAACGCGCGCTGCGCGAAGGGCTTCAGCGGGTGCGATTGCGCGGTGCGCTCGCCACGGCACATCGGCGTTGGACATACACGCGGTGGCTGCCATGGGCCGCGGCCGTCATTCTACTCGCCGTTGGCGCAGCCTGGTGGCAAATGCAATCCGAGGAGCACGTGACCCTTGTCGCGGAGCCGACGATCCACGTGGATCCGTTGCCCACGAACGCACCGACGAGCGAGGAGGGTCCCGCGCCGGACACATTGGATCTGAGCACCCGCGTGGAATCGGTCTTCATGACGACACAGAAGGTCACCCGCCAGGTGACTGATACGAGCGCCGGCAAGGGCCGCATCGTCACGCGCCTGATCACGGATGCCAGGACCACGCAGGAGATGTCCCAAGCCGCGGTTGGTGATGAAGCCGATGCCCAACAGCGGACGAAAGAGCCGCCCGCCTCGCCCGTACCTCAGGATGAGCATGGGGCCGAGGACCGCTTGCCGTCGGTGACGAAGTCGGATTCCATGCAAGCGCAGATGCGGAACGAGGGCGAGCGCACGTTGCTCGCACGGGTTGAGCGGCTTCAAAATGCCAGCAAGCCCGAGTACCCGGGCGGGATGGAAGAGATGTTGCGCTTCATCGAGAGCAACTTGAAACAACCGCGCGGAACGAGGAAAGCGGGTATCGTCACCGTCGGCTTCACGGTGAACAAGAAAGGAGAGGTGGTGAACGGCGAGGTCATCCAGAGCCTGGGTCGGGCGTTCGACGCAGAGGCATTGCGGGTGGTGGCATGCATGCCGAACTGGCGACCATCGGTTCTTGGGGATAGGCCGGTGAAGAGCAAGGTGCAGGTGCGTGTGCGGTTCCTGGGAGGGGTGCGCAACGTGGTCAGGAAATAGCGCGCGGGACGGCTGCATACTGTGCGGCGGTTGCCGGCGTTCAAGGCACACACCTTGGGCCTTTTCTACCTTCGGCGTACCAACCCTGCCACCATGAACATCCGCTCCACCGTTCCCGGTATGGTGATCGCCTTGGTCACCTGCACGCTGCACATTTCTTCCATGGCCCAGGACACGCTCCTCTACACCAGCGGTAGTGTCATCGTCGGTCAAGTGGAGGAGATCGGTCTGGACCAGATCCGGTACCGCACGAACTCGGCCGGGAGCCAGGTGGTGGTGGTAGTGGATAAATGGGACCTGGCGAGGGTCTCGCTCAAAGGCGGTCAGGTCTTCAATTTCACTGATCCGAACAAGGATGGTACGTTCAGCCCCGCTTTCTTGGATCGCAAGCATGCGCTCTCCGTCGATCTGATCGCACCGGCGCTGGATCACATTGCCGTGGGATACGAACAGGTCATGGGTCGCCGGGTGAACCTCACGGCCAGGGCGGGATACATCGGCCTCTGGGACCGGAATGAGTACAACGACGTGTTCAACAGCTCAGGTGGACTGCTGGCGGTCGGTGTGAAGTTCATCCTGCCGCATTCCGCACGACGCAAACCGTTCTATTCGGATCTGCATCCACTGGCCGGGTGGTATCTGCGGCCCGAACTGGTCCTCAGCGCTTGGACCAGAACGAGCTACAATACGTACTACTACGACCCCTACTGGCAGGTCTACAATACAGAGAAGACCAAGAACGACTACACCAGTGCCGCCCTGATCCTGACCATAGGACGCCAGGTTTTCCTGGGCGAACGCTTCATGTTCGACATCAACGGCGGCCTTGGTTACGGTGCCCAGTGGCGCGATGGGGGGGTGACCGGCTCCGGCTACGATATCCCCAGCCGCCAGGAGTACTCCTTCACGCATGCCTTCTTAGGGAATTCCACGCCGTTGGTGGTGAGCGGAGGTCTACGCTTCGGCTACGTTTTCTGAAACACTTACTTGAGTACCTCGTCGATGATCCGGTCGAGGATGCTCTGCCCGAAGAGCACGTTGATGCCGAGCATCGCGCTCGGGCCAGGCTCCAGGAGCACGGGTGTCTGCAGGACGCTGACGTTGTCGGGGCTGAAGTTCAAACGCTGGCCCAACGCATAGCCGGCTTCAGCGCGCAGCATGAAGTGGTTGCTGAGTTTGTGGCGCGCGTTCACGAAAACGCGCAGGGCGCCATAGTTCATGTTGTGGCGTTCGCCCGCGATCGCGATGCCGCTGCGGTTGCCATCGAGCCCAAGGCCCAGGTTCAGCCGCGTGCGCTCGGCGACTTTCCATCCGAAGGAGGTCTGCAACGGCAGCACATAGTTGAACGACCACTTCTTGCCCATGGGAGCTGAGCCACCGATGAACGGCACGGGTAACGAAAGTCCGTCAGTGAAGCTGGCGGCAAGCCCATAGAAGAACTGCCGACGAAGGCCTCTCACTTTCATTTTCCCGATAAGCCCGGTGAAGCGTGGAACGGCTTCGTCCATCGTATGGTCTTCTTCGCTGATGTTCACGTTCGCGCTCCAGAAAAGCACGCGGAACTTCCTGGTCAGGCTCACGCCCAATGCCCCGACCGAAGCGGTGTGCAACAGGCGCGATCGCCCGAGTACCCCTTCCATGCGTACCTCGCGAGCGCCGTAGCGCAAGTTGCCCATCACCTGCGACGCACGCACGCGCACACCGTTCTTCAGCAGCTCGCCGATGTTCTCCGCGGTCAGGTCGAGTCTGGCGTTCACATTGAACGTACTGTGGATGGGGAAGGTGAGGATGGCCAGGGCGGACCGGTCTTCGAAGGTCCACGGGTTTTCCTGCAAGGTTGTCTCCGGTATCCACCGACCCTCAACCCGAAGCCGTGGCCGGAAGAGCTGATCGAACTGGTCGAGGTCGAAGATCTGCGCGGAAAGTCCCACGGCACAGCACAAGGCGACGTTCAACAGGGCGATCCGGATTCCTTGCATGGGGCGGCGGGCAGGTGTGCGAAGGTCGTATGGAGACAGGTGTGCCGGGCAGGGGTCACCTTTCGTTCTTTGTGGCACATGAGGGCAAAGACCCTTCCGATGACCGATCCTGAACTGCTGGAGGCGATGCGCCAGGGCAGGGCTGAGCAGGCCTTCACACAGCTTTATCGGCAGCTGCCCGATGTGATGACGATGGTGCGCACCCACGGCGGGTCCCGCACCGAAGCGCGAGATCTTTTCCAGGACGCGCTGGTGATCATCCATGAGAATGCGCAGGATCCCGGCTTTGTCATCCAGGGTTCACTGGCCGCCTACCTGTACGGGATCTGCCGCAACCTATGGCTGGCCGAATTGCGCGCGAAGGGGAGGGCTCAGAAGCACATCGATGCCGTGACCGCTCAGCCGGACAACGGCCAACTGACAATCGAAAACGATGAGCCCTTGATGCAGCTCGCCGAGCGGGCCTTCGCTCTGTTGGGTGAGAAGTGCCGCGAGCTTCTCACGCGCTTCTACCTGAACAAGGAGGCGCTCACCACCATCGCCCAGGCCTTCGGCTACGCCGGCGAGGGCGCGACGAAGACTCGCAAGTACAAGTGCCTCGAACAGGCCCGCGAGAAGTATCGCCTGTTGCTGTCCCACACCAAACCCATCTGATCATGCGCGACCAACTGCATTTGATGGAACTGGTGGACCACTACCTGGACGGCACCATGAGCAACAACGATCGATCGGCTTTCGAAGAGCGCTTACGCGGTAACGAAGAATTGCGCTCACTGGTGGAGGATCAGCAGCGCTTGCGTCGTGCCGCCCGCCGTTCACCAGCGCGTGCCGCAGCGAAGAAGGCCTACAACAAATACAGATGGGGCAAGGCCGGTCCCGGTCTGGGCGCCGGAGCGGTGGTGCTCATTGCCGCAACGGCAGCCTTGTTCCTGTGGAGATCGCCTGAGAGCCACACGGAGAACGAGAGTGCGCCGGTCACGGACAGCACCTACCGCGTCCTCACCGACACGACAGGGACCGGGCTCGATCCACTGGCGCTCACCATCGATCCGAAGAAGGACACCACGCTCATCACACCGAACGGCATCGTGCTCGACATCCCGCAAGGCGCGTTCGTGGACAGTCTCGGCACGGCGATCACCACGCCGGTGCGCGTCACATTGCTGGAGGCGTTGGATCCGCTCGATATCATGAAGGCCGGGCTCAGCACGATGAGCGGCGACACCTTGCTGGAGACCGGGGGCATGTTCTACCTGGATGCACAGGCCGGTGGCAGAGCGGTGAAGATCGATCCAGCGAAACCGCTCACGGCCATGGTGCCCGCGATGAAAGGGCAGGAAGGCATGCAACTCTACCAGGGCGTGAAGACGGCGGATGGGACGATCGATTGGCAGAACCCGAAGCCACTGAGGAGGTCGCTGGTTCCTGTGGACATCACCACGCTCAACTTCTACCCACCAGGCTATGAGGCCAAGCTCGCCGAACTGGGGCAGGATGTGACGAACAAGGCGTTCAAGGATAGTTTGTACTATTCATTCAGCTCAGTGCTCAGCGGATGTTCGGTGAGCAAGAGGTCGAACTGGCCAACTGAACAAGCCTGGACCTGGCCGGATTCTATGCGCTCTGGCCCGTTCGGGAGCGAACAGGTTACCCGTGAATTCTCCCAAGCGGCTTTTCTCTTCGCTGAACACTGTGGTGCGTGCCACAAACCGGACCAGAAGATGACTGGTCCACCATTGATCGGATCAAGGAATCGTTGGCATGGTCGTGGGGATATTTATTCCTGGATACGCGATAGTCAAGGCTATCTGAAACGCGGAAAGAGTGAGTATGCCCGAAGATTGTTCCTCGAGTATGGCGGAAGCGTGATGACACCGAACAATCTGACCGACGCACAGATTGATGCCGTACTCGACTACGCCGAGATGTCAATTTGGAAGCACTATCGGTTCTGCGGTGTCGATCCGGCGAAGGTGAAATCCATTTGGAAGTCGCGCTTCAACAATACCAACCTTGCCACACGCGAGTTCGAGGAGCGTATGTTGGCTGTGCATCGAAGCTGCGACACGAAGCTGTTGGACCTATACGTCAGCAACCTCACCCAGGACCTTAGCCGCGTCGATTCCATGGCCGTGATGATGGGTCATGGTGAGTTCGCTTCGTTCGCCCTTCTTAACCAAGGTCGGGTGGAGCTTCCTACTCATGCCGCGGATCGTCTGCGCACCTTCTA
>CAZYPC010000154.1:0-8573 GCA_964649165.1 uncultured Chryseobacterium sp. | reverse complement strand
ACGGTATCGCACCAGATATCGCCGTCGTTGTCCTCGCGCAGCCAGGTGAAGACCAGTCGCGATGGCGGGTCGATGTGGGTGTACTCGCCGCGCACCCAATGGTCGCTGCCATCCGGGGCGCGCATGCAGAACCTGTACTTCCCGCCAACGCGGAGATCCTGCTCACAATGGGGTAGGCTGAAATCGTTCGGCCCCCACCACCGCACCAGGTGCTTGGGATGTGACCATGCTTCGAAGACGAGCTCGATGGGCGCTTGCAGCGTGCGCGAGAGCACGAGCGTGCGTTGGTCGATGTCCGGTGCGATCTCCATGATCATTTCCGCTTTGTTGTTCGTTTGGCCTCATGCTTTTCGGCTCGCTTCGCGATCAACGGCCGCTTGATGTCGCGCAGCACATCCTTGCCCACCCAGCGCTCCGTGGCGTTCTCGCTCGCTGCGAGTTCCTCCGCAAGCTCCATGGCCGCGTCGCGCAGTACAGTGCTTCTTCCAGCGATCCCACGTAGCGCCCAGCTCACGCCCTTCTTCACGAAGTTGCGTTCGTCGTTCGCCGCAGCACGGATCAAAGGCAGCGTCGCGAGGAAGGTCTTGTCGTCGGTCTGCTTGTCGTGCAGCGCTACACTGGCGAGTAGCGCGAAGGAGGCCCGCTTCTCGAATTCGGGTTTGCGCTTCGCCCACTGCTTGATCTTCGCAAATGCGTGAGGTGTCTTGTCGAAGAGCACGAAGCAGGCGGTGTCCACGATGCCCCAGTTGTCGAAGTCTTTGCACCAGGCATCCATCTGCGCGGGCGTCACCTGCGCAGGATCGTCCACCATGGTGGCCAGCATGCGCGTGTCGTGCCAGCCGTACGCCCACAGCTTCTGCGCGAAGGCATGATCCTTTCCGATCTCCTTGGCCAGCTTGCGCATGTCGCCGACCGCAACGCCGTACGCTCTCTCCGTCCAGATCCCGTAACGCGGCACCATCTCCTCACGCGCCTTCTTCGAGCCGCGCGCTTCCAACCAGGCCACGACCGCCTTCAGGTCATTGGCGCGACTGGTGTTGGCAGGAGCCCTTTTCGCCATGGCTGTATAACCTCTGTGTTCTCTGTGCCTCTGTGGCGAATTCAGACGCTGACGATCCAGTTCAGTTCCGTACGGTATTCGCTCGCGCTCTTCACTTCGCTCGGGTTGTTCAAGTAGCTCTCCCAGAACATGCCCGTTTCCCCGTGGCCGTTCTCGCGTACCCATTTCTGCAATGCGGGCCAGGCTTGCGCCAAGCCTTCGTACGGGCCTTGGTACACGCTGCGCACGACTTTCACGGCTGGCAGCTTGCTGTTGATCACGCGCCCTTCTTCCTTGATCGCTTTCGACACCGGGAAGCCGATCTCGAAGTCGAAGGTGTCGCTCGGGCGGCGGTGGTGATAGGAGAACATGGGCCCGGCGATGGTGATACCCTGGCCGGTGATGGTCTTGATGATCTCCTGGATCGCGGGATCCATGTATTTCGGCATGTCGCGGCCAGGGATGATGAGCGGGATCACGGCGGTGGCGATCTCCTTGGTGGTGATGACTTCGGGTGTGGTGATCATGGTTGTAGCGGTTGGGGCGAGAAAATTCTCGCCCTTACATATTCTTGACAAGTTCCTTGATGATGCGCTTGATCTCCTTCTCGTGCTTCTTCACGTCGGCCATGCTGCTGAATAGCGCCAGCCTGCGACCATCCTTGTAGTCGCCGGTGAGCAGGCCTCCCATCTTCTCCACATCAGCGCCACGCAGGAAGATGAGGCGCAGCGTGTCCTGCTTGAAGAAGTTGAAGCCGACTATGTAGCGCTTGTAGGTCTTCGGGTCGAAGGGCTTCATCTTCCCGGTGAAGTAGAAGCACGGGGCGTTCCAGTAGATGCCCTCGCCGATCGACTTGTCCGCGCCCAGGATCACCTTGCGCAACTGTTCCGCGACGGGTTTGAGCGGATGCTTCAGCTTCTTCATGTACGCATCCACCGTCTCCGGCTCGGAGACGCCGGTGAACAAGGCGTTCCCTGGGTTGGTCTTCGCGGCACCCGTCGCACGCTTCGCGGCCAGGAGCGCATCCAGCTCCTGATAGCTGAACTCCAGTCCGCCTTCCATCGGTGAAGCCAGGATCTCATCGCGGATCTTCCGCGAGTCGTACCGCGCCGTGATCGTCATGAGCGTGATGCCCTTCTTCTCGGTGAGCACGGTGGTCGCCAGGGCCTCGCCCGGATACCACACGGGTTCGAACAGCTCGGTGTTCACGATACGCTCCGGGCGCACAACCTCCTTGTACACACCGGTCAAGCCCATGTCGTGGCCCGCCTGGTTGTGCCACACGTAGCGGAACTTGCCGCCCACGCGCAGGTCGATCGTGCATGTTGTCATGGACCAGCCCGGTGGCCCGTTCAGCCAGCGCTTCACCATGGGCGGTTTGCTCAACGCATCGAAGACCAGCTCGCGCGGCGCATTGAAACTGCGCGTGATCACGAACTCGCGATCGCCCTTCGGCACGACTTTCACTTTCGCGATACCGGAAGTCTTGGTCGTCGTCTTTGTACGCTTCCCTGGTGCGGCGGATCGTCGGGTGGCCATCACATCACGGTTTTGAGGTAGTTCTCCAGATTGTCGAGCGTGCCTTTCCAACCACCGTCCATGCCGGCGCGTGCGCTGTCGAACATCGCGATGGCCTCGGGGCTGCTGTCGTCCGCAGGCGTCCATTCCACCGTTAGCCGCGTACGGTTCGCGCCCAGGTCATCAAACAGGTAGATGCAGTGCATCACGCGGGGCCATCCCGGAGCCATCGGGTGCGAGCCGATGTTGGCGTGCTCATCACTGAAGCTTTGCATGTACACGATGCGGTCCTTCGGGCTGATCTCCGTGTATACACCGCGGCCCCAAACGATATCGCTGCCGTCCGGTGCGCTTTGCGAGTAGTGCACCATGCCGCCGACGCGGAAGTCAAGGGATTTCACATGGCCGACGCGGCCGCCGGGGGCGAACCAGTTGGCCATGTGGTGCGCCTGGGTGCAAACATCCCACATCAGATCGCGCGGAGCGTTGAACTCGCGGGTGACGATGTGAGGCGGCGTATTCGGTGTCGGTCGAATGGAAGGAGGGGCTGACATGTCAAGGGTAGTGTTGGAGTGGGAACGGTCTGTGATCAGGCTTGTGCTTCAGCGTACGCCTTGAAACGATCAAGGATCGCCTGCCAGCCGCCGCGTTGCATCTCCACCGGATTCTGCGTTTCCGCGTCGAAGGATTCCACCACACGCGTTGCGCCGTTCTCCTCGGAGAAGAGGATCTCGCAGGTGCGGCCATCGCCCATGGTGTAGGCGATGCGCTTGTGCGGTTGCACATCATCGTACACGCCTTCGAAGTCGAAGCTGAAGCTGCCATCGCGCGCGGCCATGGTGCTGCTGAACTTTCCACCGGTCTTCAGATCGTTCGTGGCTTTGGGGCAGTGCCAGTCATCGCTGGCGGCGCACCATTGCGTGATGTGCTTCGGATCGGTCCAGGTGTTCCAAACGTCGGCCACAGGTTTGTTCACCAGGGCGGAAACGGTGATGCGGGTCAGGGTGCTCATGGTCTTGGGTGTTCGATGGGTTGATGCTCGGTACTAGTCGATGGCTTCGATGCCTTGTTGTCGCAGTCGTTCAATGTTGTCCTTCATGGCCTGGAGTTGCTCCGGTGCATGGCCGGTCCATTCCTTCACCTCACCGATCACGCGCAAGGCCTCCTTTGTGCGGTACGACTTGGTGGGATTGCCGGGGAACTTCTTGTCCGTGAGGTTCGGATCGTCCTCGTAGGTGCCCGTCGGTTCCACGATGTAGATGCGCCCGCGACCATCACCGATGGCCAGTTCAGCGCCCCAGATCGCAGCGTCCATCGTCGCGCTGAAGTAGACGTGGTTCGCTTTCTTCCGCTGGCCGTAGTTCGAATCATAGCCCGGAGCGAGCGGATCGCCCGGCTTCAGATCGGCTTTGGTGCCGTGGAAGAATTGTTCCGTTGCCATGGTCGGGCGATCGTTCACTTCGTGGACGCGAGAAATTCCTCCAGCTGGTCGAGGCCCTGTGACATGCCTTCCTTGAAGCCCATCGCGATGATCTGTTCCAGGTCTTCGGATGTCTTGAAGTGGAGGACCACACGTACCGATGTGCCTTCATCGGCCGCGCTGAAGTTCGCCTCCCAGGTCACCCGCGGTTTGATGTTGTTCGCCACGCCGTGCTCATCGCAGAACGCGTCGTTGCCCGAGAAGTGCGACTTCGGCCGGATGGTCTCATAGTCGAAGTAGCACCAATGACGATCACCTTGCGGCCCTTGCATGTAGTAGAGCCAGCGCCCGCCCTCGCGGAAGTCCAGCGACTTGATCACGCACTCGTAGGGTTTGGGTGCCCACCACTGGCACAGGATGCCCGCTTGTGTCCACGCGGCCCATACGGGGTCCAAAGGAGCCTTGAAGGTGCGGTCGATGGTGATCGTGCGTGCTTCCTTCTGCACGTCGAAGTTGGAGGCGGCTGACTTGATCATGGCTCAGGGGTTGAGTTGGGTGCTGATGTATTTGTCCAGTCGGGCGAGGGTCTGCTGGCCACCTTCGACGGCGCCGTGCTTCTCCACCACGAAGTCGCGTGCCTCCTTGGTTGGGAAGATGGTGTGCAGGGTGATCAATGTTCCTTCATCAGTATCCGTGAAGGTCAAGGAGCCGGTGAACATCTTGGGGTTCTCCCAATCGCCGTGATCGTATACCAAGCGGTCTATCGGGGAGACTTCCGTGTAGGTGATCAGGTTGGGCCACACCTTTCCATCTGCGCCCGTCATCGTGTACTTCCATTGACCACCCACCCGCAGATCCAAGGAAAGGGTCTTGTTGGCGAACCCATTCGGCCCCCACCATTGGTCGATGTGGGCCGGTTCGGTACACGCCTTCCACACCAACGCGCGCGGCGACTTCACCGTGCGTGTGATCACGATCTCGCGATCGCCCACCAGCTTACTTGTTGCTTCCATGCTTCTTGCGCTTGGGCGCGGTCTTCACCGGTGCGGGCTTCTCTTGTGCCTGCAACTCCTTCAGGTATTCTTCCAGACGGTCGAAGCGCTCCTCCCAGAACTGGCGGTACTGCTCCATCCAATCGTTCGCCTCTTTCAGCGGCGCGGCCTTGATCTCGCACGGGCGCCATTGCGCCTCTTTCCCACGGGCGATGAGCTGTGCGCGCTCCAGCACTTTCAGGTGCTTGCTCACCGCAGGCAGGCTCATGCTGAAGGGGGCGGCCAGGTCACTCACCGAGGCCGGGCCTCTGGAAAGCCGCGCCAGTATTGCGCGACGCGTAGGGTCTGCCAGTGCGGAGAAAGTGAGCGAGAGGCGGTCCATGGTGCGATCGACGGGACAAATGTATTAAACCAAAAGGTTAAATACAGGTCCAGCCAAAAAAATGATCGGGAGGAAACGAGTGTGCTCTGCGGTCGGTCGGATTCAGACGAACTCCAGTTCCCCGGTCATCAGCCACTCTCGGGCCTCTTCCATGGTCTGGAAGTTCATGATGGTATAGGGCACGGACGGCAGCACGGTCTTCACCACGCGCTCGATGGTGGTGCGGTTGAAGAAGTCCGGGCTCTGAACGATGGCCGAGCGCTCCAGGCCGGCGCTCGCCATGCGCGGTCCCCAGTCGTTCACCAGCCACACCTCATCCTCGTGCAGGATGGCCCCGCGTCTGCGCTGATCGGTGAGGAAATAGCGGAGCTTGTGTGCCAGTATGAGATCCACGGCCATGTTCAAGGTGGCGCGGTAGGTACCGCTCGGCGCGTAGTTCTTCCACCGGATGGTGATGATGCCGTCGCCCGGTTCCACCAGTACGTTCACGTAGGGGGCATCGTGCTCGAGCGGGTCAGGACGATGGTCCACGCCCGTGAAGGTAGCGCCAAAAGAGCGCCCAAGGGTACACGCGTTACTCCCGCACCAACTTCAAGGAGCGACCCTGGCCGGTCACCCGGTCGATCACTTGCAGAAGGTACACGCCCGGGGAAAGCCCCTCATAGCGGATCGTGTTCGACGTGATGGGCATCGATCGCAGCAATTCACCGGTGGCGGAGCGGATCTCCAGCAAATGCCCGATCACATCGCCAGAGAGCATGAACAGGTCACTGGTGCACGGGTTGGGTGCCACCACCGGGTGTGGATCCTGCGAGATGATCACGCTTACGATCGGGGAGTAGCTGAACTGTCCGTCAACGTCGGTCTGCTTCAAACGGTAGTAGAGAGGACCGCCTGGCACGAGCCGGTCGAGGCTGCTATAGATGATCGTCTGTTCGCTGTTGCCCGCGCCGGGGATGATGGCCACGGGTTCGAACATGTCACCGTTCTGTGACCGCTCGATGGTGAAGTGGTCGTTGTTGGTCTCCGTTGCCGTTGCCCAGTCAAGCCGCACATGCTCGTCCTCTGGAGTCGCGCTGAAGCCGATGAGTTCGATGGGCAGCACGTCAGGGTCGTAGTTGATGTTCTGCGCACTGATCCCCGGACCTTGGATCTGGATCACCGTGGAATGACACCCGAGCGTACCCAGGTTCACGGTGGCGCAATCGGATTGGCTGCGATAAGGGTTGGAGGTCGTGACCACTGAGCCATCCCCTCCGTCGTTCGGAAGGTCGAAGAAGAGGTTGTTCGAGCCGCAGACGACGTTGCCCTGCAAGGTGTAGAGCGAAGCGGGAATGTTACTGCCGGTGAACCACACATTGTAGTTCAACCCGACATTCCAATTGTACCCCCAAGGGCAGGACATGCTGCTGGGCACCACATGGGTCAACTGGATGTAGATGTGCACCTGGTAACCGTTCGAGGAATTCACGACCAGTTCGCCATGGGCGAACGATGCGGACAGGGCCGAGAACGCCAGGGCGGTGGACAGGCGCCGGACGGAACGAGGTAGCTTGGTTTCCATGGAGTGGGCGCTCATACGTCGAAAGCGGATGTAGGTTCATCGTAGCCTATCGCTCACCCGGCGAGCGGCGATTACTTTGCCCGCATGAGGCGGTGGAAACTCGTTCTCGGGCTGGTCCTGTTGAGCCTGGTCGGATCAGCGCAAGATCCCGCCCTCATCGGCTACTACGCGGGCGATGGACATGACCTGTACGGTCGGGAGATCGGCAAGATGACGCACCTCATCTGGTGCTTCCTGCATTTGCAAGGGGACAGCCTTGCTCCCTTGGACAAGGCACAGGAGAAGGTCATCCGGAAGATGGTGGGCTTCAAACGCGAGCATCCGGAACTGAAGGTGCTGCTCTCGTTCGGCGGTTGGGGAGGCTGTCGGACGTGCTCGGAGGTGTTCAGCGCGGAAACAGGTCGAAGAAAGTTCGCGAAGAGCGTGCATGCGTTGCTCAAACGCACATGGACGGATGGTATCGACCTGGATTGGGAGTACCCAGCTGTCCAGGGTCCCGAAGGTCACGCGTTCAGATCGGAGGACCGCAGGAACTTCACCCTTCTGGCGCTAGCACTGCGTGAAGAACTGGGGGCGCGATACGAGATCTCTTTCGCCGTGGGTGGCCTTCAGGAGTGCATGGAGAAGGGCTTCGAATGGGACAGCATCATGCCCGTGCTCGACCGAGTTCACATCATGAGCTATGACCTGGTGCATGGGTTCAGCAAGGCCACCGGCCACCACACACCGCTCTTCAGCGGAACCGGTCAAGCGGCCTCGGCTGACGCTGCCGTGAAATGGTTGCGCGACCACCATGTGCCGACCACCAAGATCGTTATCGGCGCGGCCTTCTACGCCCGTCTGTTCGAAGTGAAAGACGCGAAGGGCAATGGACTCTACAGGCCGGCCGCGTTCAAGCGGACCATCTCATGGAGCGCCATGGATACCACGATCACCGAAGCGAAGGGCTGGAAGTGGTTCAGGGATCCGCAAGCGAAAGCGCCCTATGCGTTCAACTCCGCTTCGCGCGAGTTCCTTACGGGGGATGACATGGAAAGTGTGAAGGCCAAAGCCGCGTATGTGCGGGCTCAGGGACTTGGGGGCATCATGTTCTGGCAGCTCCGGGACGACAAACCCAAGGGAGGCCTTTTGGATGCCATCCACACGGCACTGCGGATCCCGTGACCTACCGGGCGATCGTGAAGCGCGCCGTACCGATGCTACCGCCTTTCGCTTCCCGTACCCGCAGCACATAGGCGCCTGCGGCCAGGTCCTGCACATCGATCGTCCTGAAGGAACCACCGGACAGACTTCCTGTGGAACGCTGCACGAGCGTTCCTTCTGCGGTGAGGATCTCGAACAGCAGGGTGGCGGAGGTTGTGGTGCTCAGATGCACGGCGATGCGATCGTTCGCGGGATTGGGTGATACCGTCAAGGAGGCCTGATCGTCAGGTTCCTGCATGCCGATGATCACATTGCCCTTCGCGAACGCGTAGTGGCCTCTACGCAGGGTATCGATGCGCATGAAACCGCTCCCGTCGGTGAGGCTTCCCAGTGTGAGCGTCACATCAGGGCACAAGGTCCATGGTGCTTCAGCGTTGGCGCGATAGACCAGGATGGCATCGGCTTCGGTGTCGCCGTACAGATCGAAGTCCAGTTCGTTCTCTCCGCCATCGTAG
>CAZYPC010000153.1:0-8725 GCA_964649165.1 uncultured Chryseobacterium sp. | reverse complement strand
CGCATCCCCTTCATCGTGAAGATCAACCACAACGAACTGATGACCCTGCCGAACAAGTTCGACCAGGTCCTCTTCGGTACGGTGGAGAGCGCTTGGGACATGGGGGCTGTCGCTGTCGGCGCCACCATCTACTTCGGCAGTGATGAGGCCAGCCGCCAGATCACCGAGATCGCCGAGGCGTTCCAGTACGCCCACGAGCTCGGTATGGCTACTGTCCTTTGGTGTTACCTGCGGAATCCGGGCTTCAAGAAGGACGGAACGGACTATCACGTTTCAGCTGATCTCACGGGTCAGGCGAACCACCTGGGGGTCACCATCCAGGCGGATATCATCAAGCAGAAGCTGCCGGAGAACAATGGTGGCTACACGGCCATGGGAAGCGGTTACGGCAAGACGCACAAGAAGGTGTACAGCGACCTTTCGAGCGACAACCCCATCGATCTGTGCCGCTACCAGGTGGCGAACTGCTACATGGGCCGCATCGGACTGATCAACAGCGGCGGGGCGAGCAGCGGGGCGAGCGATATGGCCGAGGCGGTGAAGACGGCCGTGATCAACAAACGCGCGGGTGGACAGGGCTTGATCAGCGGTCGTAAGGCCTTCCAGCGACCCATGAACGAAGGTGTGGCCCTGTTGAACGCGATCCAGGATGTTTACCTGGATGGCAAGGTCACCATCGCTTAGGAAACGTGAAAGCTGAAGGCTGAAGGCTGAAAACGTGGCGGAGCGGTCCGTTTCTTTTTCGGCTTTCAGCTTTCCTGTTCCAACTTTGTAGCTACCATGGGCTGGTTCACACGTGTCAAGGAGGGCATAACGACCTCTACGGAGGATAAGAAGGAGACGCCTGAAGGGCTGTGGTACAAGTGCCCCGAATGCTCGGAGATCGCCACCACGGAGGATCACGAGAACAATCTCTGGGTCTGCGCGAAATGCGGCTATCATGAGAAGATCGGCAGCGCTGAGTACTTCGCCCTGCTCTTTGATGATCAGAAGTACAAGGAGATAGGGGAGAAGCTCGCGGCGGGAGATCCGTTGAAGTTCGAGGACACGAAGAAGTATGCCGACCGACTGGCGAAGACGCGCAAGGAAACCGGGCTGAACGATGCCCTGCGGTCCGCCGAGGGTAAACTGGGCAAACATGCGGTGGTGATCGCCTGCATGGATTTCCGCTTCATCGGGGGAAGTATGGGGAGCGTTGTGGGAGAGAAGATCTCGCTCGCGGCCGATGCGGCGTTGAAGAAGAAATGCCCGTTGATCATCATCAGCAAGAGCGGCGGCGCCCGCATGATGGAGGCTGGCTTCAGCCTGATGCAAATGGCCAAGACCAGCGCCAAGCTCACCCTGCTCTCCAAAAAGGGCATCCCGTACATCAGTGTGCTCACGGACCCGACCACGGGGGGAGTTACCGCCAGTTTTGCCATGCTCGGCGACCTCAATATCGCTGAGCCCAAGGCACTTGTGGCGTTCGCAGGGCCAAGGGTCGTGCGGGAAACGATCGGGCGGGACCTGCCCGAGGGCTTCCAGACCAGCGAATTCGTGCTGGAGCATGGCTTCCTGGACAAGATCGTGGAACGGAAGGACCTCAAGAGCACGCTGGGCCGGTTCCTTCAGTTCTTCAACAGTTAGCACCGGAAGGTGGAAATGATCGGTCGAACGACCGATCAAGGGCTCGAGAAAGCCCTTGTGCGTTCTTTCCATCGGCCATATCCGGCAAACGGCTACATTCGCGGCCCGGTCCACCAAAGGGGTGGAACCTGAGCCATAGACCGAACCCATGAATCTGACCAAGGAGGCCAAGCAGGAGATCTTCAAGACCCATGGTGGTGACGCCAAGAATACGGGCAGCACCGAGGGGCAGATCGCGCTGTTCACGGCACGTATCGAGCACCTCACAGGGCACCTGAAGAACAACAAGAAGGACCACGCGACGGAAACCGCGCTGCTGGACCTGGTGGGCAAGCGCAAGCAGTTGCTCAACTACCTGAAGAACTACGACATCGAGCGTTACCGTGCGATCATCGGCAAGCTGGGCCTGCGCAAGTAAGGCGCGCATCCTCCCGTGCACGGGCGGTCATCATTCCTGAACGGACGAAGGGCGATCGTGAAGAACGGTCGCCCTTTTTGTTCAGCCCCCGGCATCATCACAAGAAAACCAACCAACACAACGACGCGAAAGGCGCGTCCATAGACAGATGAAACCACAAGGGATCCAAAAGACCATCGACCTGGGCGATGGCCGCAGCATCAGCCTGGAGACGGGCATTCTGGCCAAGCAGGCCGACGGCAGCGTGACCGTCCGCCTGGGCGATACCATCCTGCTCGCCACAGTGGTGGCCACCAAGGAGGCCCGCGAGGGCATCGACTTCCTGCCGCTCACGGTGGAATACCGCGAGAAATTCAGTGCCGCCGGGCGCTTTCCCGGAGGCTTCTTCAAACGCGAGAACAGGCCCAGCGACGGGGAGATCCTCGTGAGCCGCCTGATCGACCGGGCCATCCGCCCCCTCTTCAACGACGATTTCCATGGCGATACCCAGGTGATGGTGTCGTTGATGAGCACGGATAAGAAGAACCCGAGCGATAGCATCGCGTGCCTGGCTGCCGCCGCCGCGCTCGCGGTGAGCGACATTCCCTTCAATGGTCCGGTGAGCGAGGTGCGGGTTTCGCGCAAGAACGCGAAGTGGAGCATCAACCCCACGTTCGAGGAAATGGATGGCGCCGATATCGACCTGATCGTGGCCGGTACGTCGAGCGATATCCTGATGGTGGAGGGCGAGATGAAGGAGGTGAGCGAGGCGGAGATGATCGAAGGCATCAAGCTTGCGCACGAGGCGATCAAGAAGCAGTGCCAGGTCCTGAATGAACTGGCCGCCGCCGTCACCAAGAGCCACACCAAGCGCACCTACAACCACGAGGAGAAGGACGAAGCGCTGGAGAAGGCGATCTACGATGCCACCTTCCAGAAGTACTACGACATCGCTTCCGTGGCCAGCGCCAAGGAAGTGCGCGGTGAGGCCTTCGCCAAGGTGAAGGAGGAGTTCGTGGCCACCCTGCCCGATGAGGTAAAGGCCAAGAAGGCCATGCTCGCCCGCTACTTCAAGAAGGCCCAGAAGGCCGGTGTGCGGCGTGTGGTCCTGGAGAAAGGCGTTCGCCTCGATGGTCGCAAGACCACGGACATCCGTCCGATCTGGAGCGAGGTGGACGTGCTGCCCGGTACCCACGGCAGCGCGATCTTCACCCGTGGCGAAACGCAAGCCATCAATTTGGTGACCCTGGGTTCCAAGATGGATGAGCAGACCGTGGACACCGCCATGCACAAGCGCAGCGATGCCTTCATGCTGCACTACAACTTCCCGAGCTTCAGCACGGGCGAGGTGAAGCCCATCCGCGGTCCTGGCCGTCGTGAAGTGGGCCACGGCAACCTGGCGCTGCGCGCCCTGAAGCCGATGATTCCGAGCGCCCCGGATAACCCGTACACCATTCGCCTGAACTGCGATATCCTGGAGAGCAACGGCTCCAGCTCCATGGCCACCGTATGCTCCGGCACCCTCGCCCTGATGGACGCAGGCGTTCAGCTCAAAGCCCCGGTAAGCGGCATCGCTATGGGCATGATCAGCGACCCGGACGGTAAATACGCCATCCTCAGCGACATCCTCGGCGACGAGGATCACCTGGGTGACATGGACTTCA
This sequence comes from uncultured Chryseobacterium sp., assembly GCA_964649165.1. Classification (GTDB taxonomy): domain Bacteria; phylum Bacteroidota; class Bacteroidia; order Flavobacteriales_F; family PHOS-HE28; genus PHOS-HE28. The sequence goes on along the minus strand of CAZYPC010000153.1, from coordinate 5,038 downwards.
AAGTCACGGGCAGTGCCAAGGGTATCACCGCCACGCAGATGGACATGAAGGTGGACGGCCTCAGCTACGAGGTGCTCGCACAGGCCTTGGAACAGGCCCGTGCCGGTCGGTTGCACATCCTCGGTGAGATGATGAAGACGATGGACAAGCCGCGCGCGGACTACAAGGACCACGCGCCGCGCATCGTTACCATCGAGATCCCGAAGGAGACCATCGGACCCGTCATCGGTCCGGGCGGTCGCGTCATCCAGGAGATCCAGGCCGAGACCAAGACCACGATCGTGCTGGAAGAGAAGGATGGCGTGGGCCACGTGCAGATCATGAGCGACAACAAGGCCGGCATCGAAGCGGCCCTGGCCCGTGTAAAGGCCATCGCTTTCCCGCCGCAAGCGGAGATCGGCGTGAACTACAAGGGCAAGGTCAAGACCATCATGCCCTACGGCGCGTTCGTGGAGATCTTCCCCGGTACAGATGGTCTCCTTCACGTCAGCGAGCTCGACTGGAAGCGGATCGAACGTGTGGAGGACGTCCTGAAGGAAGGCGAGATGATCGAGTTCCAGGTCGTGGGCAAGGACCCCCGCACGGGTAAGCTCAAGCTGAGCCGTCGGGTGTTGCTACCGAAGCCTGAGGGCTACGTTGAGCGCGAACCGGCCATGGAAGGTGCTGGACGCGACCGTGATGACCGTCCTCGTCGCGACGACCGTCCGCGCCGGGAGTTCCGCGACCGCGGTCCGCGTAGGGATTGAGGTTCAGCGCATAAAGCGTATCCAGAAGGCCCCGGTGTGCGCCGGGGCCTTCGCCTTTTTGGGGCCGCACGGACCGCCCAAGACCGGCCCACAGAGCCACTTCCGGTCCGAGATGCACCGCATCCCGTAAGTCTCGTAACCGATGCTGCGGTTCGGGCGTTGAACGTCACGCTCTTCCAAAAAAAAGCGGTTCTCATGGCCAGGATGCGACAGTTGAAGATCTCGAAGCAGGTGACCAACCGCGACACACCGTCGCTGGACAAGTACTTGACCGAGATCGGGAAGGTGAAGTTGATCACGGCTCAGCAGGAGGTCGAGCTGGCCGTTCGTATCAAACAGGGAGACGACAATGCGCTGGAGGAGCTCTGCAAAGCCAACCTTCGCTTCGTCGTATCGGTGGCCAAGCAGTACCAAGGCCAGGGTCTCACATTGCCGGACCTCATCAGCGAGGGCAACCTGGGACTTATCAAGGCCGCCAAGCGTTTCGATGAAACGCGGGGCTTCAAATTCATCAGCTACGCCGTGTGGTGGATCCGTCAGCAGATCCTGCAGAGCTTGGCGGAGCAGGCACGCATCGTGCGCCTGCCGTTGAACAAGATCGGTTCGATCAACCGCATCAACAAGGCGTTCGCCAAACTGGAGCAGGAGCACGAGCGCCCTCCGACGGCCGTGGAGCTGGCGGAACTGCTGGAGATGACCCTGGAGGAGGTGAAGACCAGCATGAACAATGCGGGTAAGCACCTCAGCATGGACGCCCCGCTAAGGGATGGCGATGACAGTGGCACCATGCTCGACGTGATGAAAAATACCGACTTGCCTGATCCCGTAGAGGCCTTGATGACGGACAGCTTGCGCATCGAGATCGAGCGTTCTCTTGACGGGTTGAGCATCCGTGAGGCGGACGTGATCCGATTGTATTTCGGCCTGAACGGAAACCAGCCTCACACCTTGGAGGAGATCGGTCAGAAGTTCGACCTGACGCGCGAGCGGGTGCGCCAGATCAAGGAAAAGGCCATCCGGCGTCTGAAGCACGCTGGACGTGGCCGTGTTCTCCGGGCATATCTGGGCTGACAAAGCCCGGTCAATGGATAGGGACGGACCTCTTTCGGGGAGGTCCGTTCCGCATTTTTGAGGTCCAGCGTCTTTGGTGGCGAAGTCCGACCTCGCGACCTGCTGAAGGGATAGTGCTGGACCAATGGCAGATGCCATAGTTTCCTGAGGAGCTTGATGAGGTGCATCAGGCCTTCTTTCACGATACTTCTCACCGCTGCTGGAGCTAATGAGAACGGTCTTGTTGAGCGACGCCGTAAGTACTCAAGCGTCACCGGTGAATGCGTTCCGGCTGCTCGATCGCTATGCGCCTTGTACGGTGCCGTTTCACTTACACTCCAGGTTGCGGGCTATTGAATGGTGAAGGCGATCCTCTCAACTTATCGAAGAACGGATCGTGCAGCTTTCCAGAAAAGAGAAAGGAGGCACAAGCCTCCTTTCATCTATCAAAGCATCCGATCAGATCACTTCTTCAACTCCTTCAGTCGCTTCTCCACCAAGTAATCCTGCAAGGCGTTCATGCGGTCATTCAATTCCTTGATGTAGAGACTCTGCGTCTCCACGGTCACCCAAAGCTGGTTGGTGAGCTGGTCCACGCTGAACATGCCTTCTTTGTTCCATTCATCACGCCCGGCGATGGTGGGGAGGTGGCGCTCGCGTTCAACGTAGCTCGCCATTTCCTTCACGGGATAGTGGCGATAGCCGATGGCCTGCTTCTCATCCTCCGGCTTGATCTTGCCGTCGTAGTAATTGTCGAAAACGTGGTCGCTCAGGAGTACCGTGCCACCCCAGACGCTGCTTCGCGCGCTGAGCGTTCCGGGCCCCTTGAACTGGTACGCCGCGCAGCTACCGTAGAGCGCACTGTTGGCCCAAGCGGCATAGTCACCGATCATCAAACCTTCGCCGGAGGCCAGCAGGTAGCTACCGTTCACATAGCTGATGGTCACACCGCTGGTCTGCGCGTCGAATTTCAGGATCGGACGGCGCGCGGCGGCCGTTTGGAAGCCTTGATACTGGAAGGTTCCGTCGCAGGTGGTCAAGCTGGTCGTGTTGGTCCAGGCGCAGCCGCCGCCCAACGCACCACCCCAACCCCATCCCACGCACAGACCGCCCGTGGTGGTGCTCGAAGCACCTGCGGGGGCAATGTTCGGGTTGCCATTGCAGCCGGCAGGATTGTAATAGCAGGTGGACCCCCCAAAGGTCGTGCTGCCACAGGCATCGCAATACAGACCATACATGGCGTTGTAGGCGGCGTTCTCATAATAGATCGCCGTATTGGTCGTCCAATCCTGGTTATCGAAGCAGAACTCCACCAGCATGTTGCTGCCGACCCCGGTCCAATTCCAGTTCTGGATATTGAACACATGCGAGTTCCAGCCGTTCACGGCCACCCAAGGCGCGCCTCCGGATACGTAGGTGATGTTGTACTGCCCGCAATCCACCATGCCCACGTCGATCAATCCCACCAGGTTGCTCGTGGGTTCGTTCTTCATCTTTACATGGATGTTCCGCATGCCGATCGCGGCGCCAGCGCTCGCGGTGCAGAACGACACACCGCGGATGGGCTGGTTCGGGCAAACGCCCAAGGCCTGCAGGTCGCTGCTCAGGTAGAGATACTGGTGACGCCCGTCTTCCCAGAAAGTGCTGTAGGGCGTCTCGGTGGTCGCAGCGGTCGTAGGGTTGTTGCTCCAAGGAGTCGCAGGGGGGCCGCCGTTCACGTCGATCAACAGCCAGGAGCCGTTCGTGGCACCATTAGGCACTTGATACGGCCCTGGGTACACGCAAGCGGCCACCGGCACACTGGCATATTTCTGTTTCACCCGTGTCTTGAAGGCGTTCTCCAACTGGTACCAGCCCACATAGGAGATCTCTCCTGCGCCCAGCGGGTTGGCTACATAGCCTTCATGCGCTCCAGTGGTGCCATTATAGCGGATAGCACCTTCCAACGGAGTGGGGTCACTGGCCGTCGCCGGCGGATTGGCCGTGTACACCCGCATCGCACCATTCACTTCGAACTGTTCGGTGGGGGGGGCGATCGTACCCACTTGCACCTGGTAGCCCGGAGCCGTGTTCAATTGGATGCGTGGCGTACCATTGGTCTGGATCTGCATGTCCACCGAGTTGGTGGTTCCAATGAAGTTGGTCGCCGCGTTCGTTCCGGCGTTACCGCCCAAACGCCATCCCGCCCCCATGGAGGGATGCACCCACTGGGCGAGTGCATTGTCCCAGTACCAATAGCCGCGCGGCTGTGGCACACCGGAGACACTGACAGAGTCCGTTTGGTAGTAAAGCAGGCTGTTGTCCGCAGCCGCCATACCCGCAGGTCGGTTGGCGTAGAGGAACCGTGGAGCGAGGAAGCCGCGCGTCACGTCGTCCAGATCCAGCATGGCTTTCGGGTTCGGCGTGGCAGGGACCGGACCCGGGCTGATAGCGATCTGCGCCTGGTTGGAACCGAAGGTGACGGCCGCCGCAGCGAAGAGGAAGGACCGTAGGAGCTTGAAGTGTTTCATGGTACCTCAGGTTCAACGTTGGTTGGTCGTCACGGTCCGACGATCGATGGAATTGATCAGAGTCGCTTTCTCCGCGTCCGTATATCCCTTGATGGAGCGGATGGAGTTCTTGGCGATCGCCGATTCCTCCACGCCCACGGGACGATCAGTGCTGAGCAGTTCGAGCACGTTCAACCGATCGTGCAGGTCCGACACGTAGAGAGCTTGGGTTTCAGAGGTGGTCCACAACTGGTTGGTGAGGTCGCCCAGTGAGAAACCACGCTCGGCGCGCCAACTATCCCGGCCCTTCATGGTCGGTAGATGGCGATCCGTGCGGGTCACATCGGCCATTTCATCGATGTCCAGGTTGCGCAAGTTCCCGAAGGTCTCAGCATCCGCAGGTTTCACAGCACCATCGAACGCACGGTCGAACACATGGTCGTTCAGCTTCGTACTTCCATCATAGACACCGTTCTCGGCACTGATGGTCCCAGGTCCCCGGAAGGCCCAATACGGCGTTTCCTGGCGACCCCAAGGGTTGGGGGAGGTGGTGCTTTCCACGATCAGGCCTCCGTTGTACCAGATGAACGAGTTGTTACCGCTGACCGCAGCCGGAGCGGTCGCAACCGTACCGTAGAAACGCACCACCGGGCGATACTGGGTGGTGCCACCATTGGTGTTGAGCACGCCGCAGGCCGCCGTGTTCCAAGGCATACCACCGGGCGCATTCGCCGCCGGGCAGAAACCGGCCGG
>CAZYPC010000152.1:0-8994 GCA_964649165.1 uncultured Chryseobacterium sp. | reverse complement strand
GGATCATCCCGCCCGCGAAGAGCCGCTACCTGAGCGAGATCAGCGAGAACAACCGGAGGTATGATGCAAGTGTGCAGGCGCAGGCTGCCATCGCCGACCGTTTGTACGGACTTCACAGCGCAGTGCTCACGTTCGGAGGTCCGGATCTGCTGGTGGGTGAATGGTCACTGGTGAATGGCGAATGGAAGAATGCCGGGGACGCGAGCTCCCCAGTCGCTTTTCACCATTCACCAATCACCTCCACGCCGGAACTCGAAACCCTTATCCGGAAATTCCACGAACACCGCAAAGACCTCGACCCGCATTTGTGGAGCATGCTCACCGGCTGGAAGAGCGAGGAAGCACGCTACAGCGGGGAGTTCTATACGTACAGTGTGCGCGGCAAGGAGATCAAGGTGCCCAACCACAGCGAGAGCCTGAGCCATTTGAAGATCCCCAAGGTGGCGCTGCCGAAGTTCCGCAGTTGGGGCGACAAGGTGCGCTGGGCCATGCAGGAGAACACGCCCGGCTTCTTCCCCTACACCGCGGGCATCTATCCCTTCAAGCGCACTGGCGAGGACCCCGCGCGGATGTTCGCCGGCGAGGGCGGCCCCGAGCGCACCAACAAGCGCTTCCACTACGTGAGCCAGGGCCTGCCCGCCAAGCGCCTCAGCACCGCCTTCGACAGCGTGACGCTCTACGGCAACGACCCCGGTCGCAGGCCCGACATCTATGGCAAGGTGGGCAACAGCGGCGTGAGCATCTGCTGCCTCGATGACGCCAAGAAGCTCTACAGCGGCTTCGACCTCAGCGCGCCCACCACCAGCGTGAGCATGACCATCAACGGTCCCGCGCCCATGCTGCTGGGCTTCTTCATGAACGCGGCCATCGACCAGAACTGCGAGAAGTACATTCTTGCCAACGGCCTGAAGCCCGAGGTGGAACGGAAGATCAAGGAGCGGTGGGGAAAGGTGAATGGCGATAAGCGAATGGCGAATGGGAAAGGCAGCTCCTCCCATTCACCAACTCCCATTCACCATTCACCTCGACCACGTTACCACGGAGAAATACCAGCGGGAAATGATGGTCTTGGATTGATGCTCCTCGGCATCACCGGTGATCAAGTGCTACCGCCGGACGTCTACGCCAAGATCAAGGCCGACACCCTCGCCCAAGTGCGCGGAACCGTGCAGGCCGACATCCTCAAGGAGGACCAGGCGCAGAACACCTGCATCTTCAGCACCGAGTTCGCGCTGCGGTTGATGGGTGATGTGCAGCAGTACTTCATCGACAAGAAGGTCCGCAACTTCTACAGCGTCAGCATCAGCGGCTACCACATCGCGGAGGCCGGCGCCAACCCCATCAGCCAGCTCGCGTTCACCCTCGCCAACGGCTTCACCTACGTGGAGTACTACCTCAGCCGGGGCATGGACATCAACGCCTTCGCGCCCAACCTGAGCTTCTTCTTCAGCAACGGCATGGACCCCGAGTACGCCGTGATGGGCCGCGTGGCGCGCCGCCTCTGGGCCAAGGCGCTCAAGCACCGCTACGGCGCCGACGAGCGCAGCCAGATGCTCAAGTACCACATCCAGACCAGCGGCCGCAGCCTCCACGCGCAGGAGATCGACTTCAACGACATCCGCACCACGCTGCAGGCGCTCTACGCCATCTACGACAACTGCAACTCGCTGCACACGAACGCCTACGATGAAGCGATCACGACCCCGACGGAAGAGAGCGTTCGCAGAGCGATGGCGATCCAACTCATCATCAACAAGGAGCTCGGCTTGGCCAAGAACGAGAACCCGTTGCAAGGCTCGTTCATTATTGAAGAGTTGACGGACCTCGTGGAGGAAGCGGTCTTGACGGAGTTCGATCGGATCACGGAGCGTGGTGGCGTATTGGGTGCGATGGAAACGATGTACCAACGCAGCCGCATTCAGGAAGAGAGTTTGTATTACGAGACCTTGAAACACACGGGCGAGTATCCCATCATCGGGGTGAACACCTTCCTGTCGAGCAAGGGATCACCGACGATCCTGCCGAAGGAAGTGATCAGGGCAACGGAGGAAGAGAAGGAAGCCCAGATCGCAACCGTGGAGAACTTGAGAACGGCTTACGCCGATGAAGCTGCCAAGGCGATCAAGGATCTACAGCTGGCGGCAATACGGAACGAGAACATGTTCGCGGTACTCATGGAAGCGACGAAGTATTGTTCGCTGGGACAGTTGACTGAGGCGATGTTTGAGGTAGGGGGGCAGTACAGGAGGAATATGTAGCCAGGCTACGTTTGTAGGGTTTCCATCCGAGCCACCATGGACCGCTCGACGCTCTTCGCCATCATCTCCATGCTCTTCGCGGGCATCACGGCGGTGATCGCCAAGCTCGGTATGAAGAGCGTGAGCGGTGACACGGCTCTGGTAGTGCGCACCTCGCTGATCTTCGTGCTGGTCTGGGTGAACGCATTTGCTTTCAGGCATGTGCAGGCGTTGAACATGCTCAGCCGGAAGGACGTGTTGTTCCTTTGCTTGTCGGGGCTAACCACCTTCTTCTCCTGGCTGTTCTACTACCGCGCAATGAAGGAAGGCAACGTGAGCGTGGTGGCCACGATCGACAAGGCGAGCATCGTGATCACGCTGCTGCTGTCGTTCTGGATCCTAAAAGAGCCCTTCACGTGGCGGCTGGCGGCAGGTGCCACGCTGATCCTGGCGGGTTTGGTGGTGCTGATCTGGAAATAGCACAGCGTGCACTTCATGTTGCAATGGTCGAAGGTGCCGTATGGGTCCTCCGCCAAGCGACGATCACCAGAACGACTAGTAGCGTGAACAGCACCAGCGATGACCCCTGCGTTCCCAGATCCAGTCCGCCTTTCTCTTGCGACTTGGTGAGCATATCGCCGAAGGTGGCACCGAACGGGCGGGTGAGCACGAAGGCGATCCAGAAGAGGAAGACGCTCGGTATGCGCGTGAAGTAGTGCGCCAACACATCAACGAGCAGGATGCTGGCGATCAACACCGCTCCGCCCGTGAAGCCCAGGCCGGAACTGTCAGCGAGGTAATCGCCCAAGGCGGTGCCCAACGTGTTGGAGCAGAGGATGGCGGCCCAATAGAACAGTTCGTTGCGGCGCGCGCGGATGTCGGTTACGGACAAGGATCCTTCCACTTTGCGCCAGATGAGCAGCGTACATCCTAACAGCGATGCGAGGATGAGGCTGCCGGTGGCGTAGCCCAAGCCCAAGGTCCGATCCATGTAATCCGATAGCGTGGTGCCCACCGTGCTCGTGGCCAGGATCACGGCCCAATAGATGGGCGGCACGTAGTGCTTCACCGATAGTTGAGCGATGAGCGCGATGAGGAACGCACCGAACAGGACGATGCTGCTCGCGGCGTAGCCGATGTTCAGCGTCATGCTCAAGAGGTCCCCGGCCGTTTCACCCAAGGTGGTGGCGCAGATCTTCAAACACCAGAACAGCAGGGTGATCTCCGGAAGCTTCTTCATGGTGGTGGTGTTGCCGAGCGAAGAGGTGGTTGAAATTGGCGCGGGCCGGAACTTTCGCCCCGGCCCGCTGGACCGATCGATCAGTCCTTCTCGTCCGGTCCTTCGTCCTTCTCATCCTCTTCCTCCACCACGCTCTTCAACACCTTGCCATCGGCGGCGAACACCACTTCCATGCTGTGCTCGCCTTTCTCCAGGTCCACTTCGTAGGTGGTGCCTTGCGGACTTTCGGCCACCTCGGCTACTTCCACCTTGTGGTCCGCATAGCTGGTGACGATGGCGGTGCGCACGGCCGGCGGCAGTTCATCCAGCTTCACGGCGTGCTCGGTTTCCAGCCACTTGGCATCGGCAGCGTACTTCGCCGACCATTTCGTGCCTCCTTGGGTGAAGTTCACCTCATAGTCCTTCTTGTCCTCCATTTCCCATTTGGCGTGCTCGGCCTTGGGGAACTGTTTCAGGAAGGCGGCCTTCACAGGTTGGGGTACATCGGATTCGCTCACTTTCTGTGCGCTGGCATTCATGCTGAGCGATAGCATGAGCAAGGTTTGCAGTGCGTAGTTCATGTTGGTTCGTGTGTTGGTCCGCATCAAAGGGAGCCCATGATCCTGTGCGGAATTTGGATGCGTCAACGATCATGCGCCGCGCACCACCAGCGTATGCACCCCTGCGGCATACCCGTAGCTCAGTTGCAAGCCGTTCTGGTCGGCGATCTCCTTCACCATGCTCAGTCCGAGGCCGGTGGAAGGGCTGGAAGGGTCGCCTTTGGCGAAACGCTCGAAGAGAGCAGCCGGGGGCACGGAAAGATCGGGACCATTGTTGGCGATAACGAAGCCATCCGCTCCGATCACCACATTCACCGTGCCTGAAGGAATGTTGTGCTGCACGGCGTTGCGCAGCAGGTTCGCAACGAGCACTTCGGCGAGCACCGCGCTCAAGCGCAGGCTGCACGGCTGATCTTGCCGGATGGTGTACCGGATGCTGCGGCGGGCGATGAGGTCTTGCAACAACTGCTGCTGTTCTGCGAAGAGTGCCGACCAGTCGATCTGCTCTGCCGGGAACTGCTGATTGCCGATGCGCGCCAGCAGGAGCATGTTGGCCACGGTGCGCCCCATACGCTCGCGGGCTTGGAACAAACCATCGATCACGCCCGCTTCCTGCTCGCCCATGTTGGGGGATTGAATGAGTTGGTCGAGCTTGCCTTGCATCACGGCCATTGGTGTTTGCAGCTCGTGCGCGGCCTGCTCGGTGAAACGCTTCTGCGCGGTGAAGTCGGCGCGGAGCTTCTTGGTCATGGCCTTGAGCGTGCGGTTCAGCATGGTGAACTCGTCCACCTCGGTATCGGGCAGGCGGGGTATGCGCGGCCCATCGGCCTCGAAGCCCTGCACTTCGCCCAGCGTATCGTGGAAAGGCTGCCACAACTTGCGCGAGAGCCAACGGTTCAGGAGTACATTGCCCAGTGTGATGAGCGCGAGCAGTGCCGTCATGCTCAAGGCGAGCACCATCACCAGTTCTTCGGTCTCCACCAGCGATCGCGCGATCACCACGGTGCGTGTTGAACCGTCGCTCAGCGCGACCGGGAAGTAGCCCGCACGCCAGGGGAGGTCTTCGTTCTCCGCCATGTTGAACATCACCGTGTCCTGGAAGAACGGCTTGGCGGGCGCACCGGCCACCAGGGCGATGTACACATCGGGTGCGGTGGTGCTGAACGTTCGTTGTCCGTTGCGCACATCGGCGAGCACAAGGTCCGCTTGGTGCTGCAGCTGCTCGTCCATTTCCTCGCGCACCACGGCCCTCACGAGCACGTACGTGAGCGCGGTGCCTACGACCACCAAAGGCACAACCAGCGCCAGTTGGTAGATGGAGGTTCGATGCAGGAGTTTCATGCCTTCGTACTGAGCCGATAGCCGAGACCATAGACGGTTTGGATGCGGTCCTTGGAACCTTTCTCCAGCAGCTTCTTCCGCAGGTTCTTCATGTGCGAGTACAGGAAGTTGTCATGGTCCAAGCGCTCGGCCATGTCGCCCCACACGTGCTCCACGATGGCGCTGCGCGATAACACGCGGTCCTTGTTGGCCACCAGGAACAGCAACAGGTCGAATTGCATCACCGTGAGGTCGATGCGTTCGCCGTTGACTTCCACCAACTTCTCTTCGGGCTTTATCCGCAGTTCATCCAGTTCGATGGCTTGCTTGCCCGCGAACTGCTTGCGGCGGATGAGCGCGCGCAAGCGGGCTACGAGTTCCGGAAGGTGGAAGGGTTTGGGCAGGTAGTCGTCGGCACCGAGGTCCAGACCGAGGATCTTGTCGTCCAAGGAACCCTTGGCGGAGATGATGATGATCCCTGTTGCGGGATCCCGTTCGCGCAACACGCGCACGATGTCCAAGCCGCTGCCCTTGGGTAGGGTGATGTCCACCAGCACCGCATCGTAGGAATAGAACTGGGCCTTCTCCATCGCCGCTGGAAATTCGTTGGCGGATTCCACCATGAAGCCTTCTTCCTGCAAGTACATGCGGATGGATCGCCGCAGTTCCGGCTCGTCCTCGACCAGGAGCACTTTCATGTGTGCAAGCTATCGCCGAGATACCGGCTTCAGAAAATGCGTGACCATGTGAGGCGCACCGCACGAGTTTCCAGATAGTCGGTGCTCACCAAGCGGAAGCCATCGCCTACCACTTCCTTGGGGATGCGCATGGTGTTGAGCAGGTCGGTGGCCACCAAGCTCAATTCACTCTTCACTCCGGGCAGCTTCCAAGCCAGGCCTAGATCAACGGACCAACGCTCGCCGATGCTGCCTTGCGGCACGATGTCGCGCGCCAGCCAAATACCCGTGAGTTGCAGGTCCATGCCCTCGCGCAAGCGGAACTTGGCGTTCAGTTTCGCGTTGCCACTGGTGGTCTGTTGTCGCTTGGCCGTGTAAGGCGTTGGCGTCGGGTAAGCGCTGATGGTGGAGAATGCATCGATCACATTCCGGTACACGTTCCCGTTCACGCTCAACCGTATGCCTTTCACTACTTCCTGTTCGATCACCGCCTCCAAGCCGCTGTTGGTGCCGCCACCTGCGTTCTGCGCCAGGGTATAGAGTTGCGTTCCGGTTCCGTCGCCGGTTACGATGCGCGTGAGGATGTTGGACGTGATGCGGTGATAAGCCGCCCCGTATACGTAGCCCCGTGACAGGTCCCGCTTGTAGCCGAGTTCACCGCGCCAAGTGAATTGAGGCCGCAGATCGGGATTGCCGATGCGCAGGATGCTCGGGTCATCGTACTTCGGAAAGATGCGCAGGTCACCTTCATCGGGCCGGTCGACGCGGCGGGAGATCGAGATCGACAGTCGGCTGCGTTCGTTCAGGATGCGAGCGTAGCGCACGTTGGGGAAGGGTTCCAGATAGCTGTACCCGTCGCTGGTGTAGGTGTTGTGTCCCGGATCCACGGCGTAGCGCAGGTCCACGGCTTCCACGCGCAACCCGGCTTCGAGTTCGTAGCGTTCGCGTTCATAAACATAGTTGGTATAGAGCGCGGGGATCAGCTCGTTGTAGGTAGCACCACCGGCCGCACCTTGGTCTAGCGGTGAACCGATCGCAGCTGTGTAGGTGATCCGTGTAGGGATCACGCGCCAGCGGAATTTCCCGCCGATTTCCCAACGGCCGTGCGCGAGCGGCTTGGTGTAGTCCGCCTTCAAGTCGCCCACATGTTCATCGGCGATCAAGGCGGTGTTGTTGTAACCGGTGCCAGTGAGGTTCTGATCGGTGATGGCGTACTTCTCATCCTCGCGGTGGAAGGTGTAGTTTAGGCCGATGTCCAAACGCCTTCCGGCTTGCTTGAACTTGTGAGTGAACGCGCTGCTGAGGTTGGCCGATGTGTTCACCTCGTCCTCGTAGAAGGTCCAAAGCCGCTGGCGTTTGTTCAACCCGGCATCGAAGTAGGCCACGTCGCCGTGGTCGATGTGCGCTTCGTTGGCATAGAGCGCGGAGAAGGTGAGGTTGTCGCGTTCGTTGATGCTGAGGTCGAAGCCGCCCTTGAGCGTGTACATGGTCTGATCCCGGTTCTCCAAGTACTGTTGGCGCAAGACGGTGCCGTCGGTATAGGTGCGCTCGAAATGTTCGTTGCGGTTGAGCACACGTTGAGCAAGGAGGTCCGCTTGCAGGTTGAAGTCCAGCTTTGCGCGGTCCCAGTTCAAGCCCAATGAAGGGCCGAACTTCGGCGTGTTGATGTACTGCGGACGAACGGTGGGGAGGTCCGCATGCTTCTGTCCCAATGATCCCACCCCGGCCATCACCGAAGCCTTGCCGTGCAGCCCGCTGCGCTTGTCCTTGCGGTAGATGATGTTGATGACCCCGGCCATGCCGTTCGCGTCCATCTTGGCCGAAGGGTCGTTGATCACCTCGATGCGTTCGATGGCCGAAGCCGGGATGTTGTCCAATCCGCTCTGGTCCCCGAAACCGGTTAGCGCGGACTGTTGACCGTCGATGAGCACAGCCACCTTGTCGCTGCCGCGCAGTTGCAGTTTGCCACTTCGCTGGTCCACGGTAACGCCGGGCAGGTTGCGCAAGGCCTGCAACACCGACCCACCGCTCTGGCTGAGGTTATCGTCCAACCGGAAGACCTTCTTGTCCATGGCATCGCCCACCTGTTCGGTGCGATGCACCACCTCAACCTCCGCCAGGTTCTGTGCGGTAGCTGTCATGACCAATTCCCCTAGATCGAGGTATTCGCTCAAGCTGCCCACATGGATCGGCTTGCGCAGCGGGGCATATCCGAGGCCAGCGGCTTTCAGCAGGTAGTTGCCCGGTTTGATACCGCTCAGGACCCAGCGCCCGTCGTCACCTGAGACGGTACCGCCCTGCTGCACACTATCCGCTGCCGTGTACAGCATGATCGTATGATAAGGAAGCACTTCGCGCGTGGTCCCATCCAGCAAGGCCCCGGACAGCGTGACCGTGGATACTTGCGCTGATGCGGTTAAGCCAACGATCAGGGAGCAAACCGCCCAGGCCATTCTCCGGGCTATCCAACTTACGCGCGAGACCGAACTCTCGGAAAGTCCAGGGCTTCCGTTCTTCGCCCTGCTCGCACCACGGCATTTCAACTTCAAGCTCATGCAGCAAACCTATCTCTGCGATCCTGTGCGGAATGTGGTTGTGTTTTCGGTGCAGGGTGTTGCGTGTATTTGCGCGACGAGCATTCGCGGGTGCGTCGCGTGACGGATTGGAGCGGATGCCCCACAGGCCGGTAATCCGGCCGAGGAGCAGCAGCGGAAAGCCGGACCCCGAGGCTTTTGCGAGGGGGCACGCCCAAATAACCACCAGGCGCAGAACAACGATCTTCAGCACCGAGTTCGCGCTGCGCTTGATGGGCGACGTGCAGCAGTACTTCATCGACAAGAAGGTCCGCAACTTCTACAGCGTCAGCATCAGCGGCTACCACATCGCGGAGGCCGGCGCCAACCCCATCAGCCAGCTCGCGTTCACCCTCGCCAACGGCTTCACCTACGTGGAGTACTACCTCAGCCGGGGCATGGACATCA
>CAZYPC010000151.1:0-9027 GCA_964649165.1 uncultured Chryseobacterium sp. | reverse complement strand
CGAAGGTGATACGGAGGCGGCGAACGGACAATGCCCGCTCCATGGTATAGGGGGGCTGCGAGTCGGACCTATGGCACGATGAGCCGTGCTGACATCACCGCGAGGGTGCTCGAGGTCACGCGTACGATGTACAGACCGCTCTCCAGCTGCCCGCGCTGAATGAGCATTTCGCGCCGGCTGTTCCCCAGTGTCGTGCGCACCACGCGGCCGTGCACGTCGACCAGTTCGACGCGGGCCTCCGGGGGAAGTGATCGATCGAACAACACGCGTGCGAAATCGGTCATCGGGTTCGGTATCACCGCCATGCGGAACGCCTTCGCATCGTGTACGCCTTGTACCACCACCGGGAGTTCATCGCTCTGAAGCGCACAGCCGAAGTCGTTCGTCACTTCAACGGAATAGCTGCCGGTCAGCGTGACGAGCAGCTCACGGGATGTAGCCCCCGGGATGATCTCGTCATCCAGGTACCATTGGTAGGCCTCACCTTCACTGGCCTGCAAGAGGTCCACATCCAGTTGCGTGATGGTCGCGGTGAAGGCTCCACAATCCACGAGCGTGGTGAGCGTGGTGTTGGTGATCACCGGTTCGTTCTGGTCGAAATAGATCTCGGCGGTGTTGTGGATCTCCGTGAGGTTCGGCCGGTCCGGTAGTGGCCGCATGCGGAACCGGATATAACCGTTGCTGCCTGTCATGTCGGCCCCGCTGTCCGGCAGGTTGATGTGGTCGTACCGGAAGTTGAGGTCGCCGTCCTCTTCGATGAAGACATGCGTGAGCGGGTGCGAGGTGCCGAGGATCTCCATGCTCGACCAGTCGAGGTCGGCGCTCAAGCGATCGATCAACAGCACATGGAAGGCGGTGTCCGTCCCGGTGTTCTGGAAGCGGACGGTATAGTCGAGCCAGTCCTGATCGATGGGCACGGCATGGTGCTCACCTTCACCCGCGGGCAGCACCACCTTATCGTTCGGGTCGTAGGCGCATGTCACCACGTCGGCATCGTCATAAAGGAAGGTTCCCGTGACATCGCCCATATCGTTCACGGTCTCCACTACGAGCGAGTTCTGCCAGGGGGTTCCCACCGTCTCGGGCAATGGCATGGTGACGACCAAGGCGATGGAGCCGATCCCGAAGAGCCCGAGCGAGTCGAAGGCCCAGGTGATGGTGTTGCCCAGTATGGACGTCGGAGGCGGCTCGCTGGATACGAAGGGGAACAGCGTATCCAACTCCAGGGTCACGGTCCCTTGTTCCACACGCGTCCCTTGATTGGAATAAGAGATCCATGCATACCCGGTGAAGCCGCATGGCGCACCTGCGCTGAGGGTGAGAGTCGGGAGGATGATGGTCGTGTCCACCAGCGGTGCGATGCCGAAGTCGATGCCTTCCACCACGGGTTCGGTGTCGGTGACTTCCACCGTTTGCACGGGTGGGTCGGTCGTGAAGGTCCAGAGCGGGCCAGGCAATTGTGCTTCCACGGTGAACGTGCCCGTATCCACAAAGGCCGTATAGTCGCCATCGCCGTTCGACAGGGTGCTGAAGATGAGTGGGGTCACCGAGAGTTCCGCCCAGGGGAATGGCCCATCTTCTGGATCCTGCTGGCCATCCTGATCGAGATCGTTGAACACCCGGCCGGTGATCCGATAGGGACTTTCGAGATGGTTCTCGTGCCAGGTGAGCAGATCGATCCCCCAGCCGACATCCGGTGCGCCATTCCCCGCGATCATGTCCTGGTCACCATCGCCGTCCAGGTCAGCCGCCCAGGCTTTCACTGTTCTGCCGGGCGTCGATGTCAGCACCAGGGGGGGGCCGAACAAACCGGACCCATCATTCGCATACCAGACCACCCGGCTCATGCCGGACAGAGCCGCGTACAGGTCCTGATCGCCATCGTTGTCCAGATCGGCGGCGCGCAGCGAAGCAGGATCGCTGGCTGCGGGATCGATCACCTGCTGTGAGCCGAAGCCACCGGCTCCATCGTTGGCATACCACGCGATCATGTCGCTTTCGGCTGAAGCGGAGGCCACGTCGGGCCAGCCATCGCCGTTGAGGTCGGCGATTCTGATCGCCGCGATGAAGAAGGTGTCCGTGGTGATCTGCACCGAGGGGGAGAACGATGGTGATCCATTGTTGAACGAGCAGGTCAGTGAACCGCCTGTACCGGACCGCACCACGTCCACGTCGCCGTCCAGGTCGAGGTCGGCCAACGCAAGTGCGGTCGTGCTGCCGAATATGATCCCGGAAGGGGTCAGTGTACCGCTCCCGTCGTTCAGGAGGAGCTCCCAGTTCAAGACGTCGTTGTCCCCATCGCCGTCCATGTCCGCGATCGCGACCGCCGAAGAGCCCCCGCTCAGCTGCTGTTGCGGCGCGAAATTGCCCGCACCGTCGTTCGAGCACCACGCAGTGCCCCCGATCTGCTGATAGGAGTCGTAATACGCCGCCACTACATCGGGATCCTGATCGCCGTCCAGGTCCCCGATCGCCAGGGTCTCGACGCCGGGCATGGAACGCGTGATCACGCGCTGGGGACCGGTCATACCGGAACCGAGGTTCTCGTACCAGGACAGCTTGCCATCCCTGCGCGAGCCGGCAACGACATCGGGATCGCCATCGCCATCGATGTCCGCTGCGGCCACTTCGCTCAGTGCGCCCGTAGAGGTGGTCAGGATGATCTGCGGACCGAACCCGCCAGCCCCGTCGTTCGTGTACCAAGCCACCTTGTCGTCATACCAGGAGGTCGAAACGACATCCAGGTCACCATCACCATCAAGGTCTCCGGTCCCGACCCATTGCGCGAAGTCCGCATCGGTGGTGATGATCTGCTGCGTCCCGAATCCCCCACTACCATCATTCGCGTACCAGGCGATCTTGTCGTCCAGACTGGATGCGGACAGGACGTCGATGTCGCCGTCGCCGTCCATGTCCGCCGCGGAAACGAATTTTCCGTAGTCGACACCGGGGCTGATGATCTGCGCCGACCCGAACCCGCCGGACCCGTCGTTCGCATACCACCGGACGTCCTCCACAATGGCGCTCGTGGCAACAACGTCGTTGTCGCCATCACCGTCGATGTCCGCCGCGCACGCATGGTTCGCCCCGTCCACACCACCGATCACCTGGGCCGCGCCGAATTGCACGCTGCCGTCGTTCTCGAACCACACGATCTGGTCATCCACGATGGAATTGCTCAGGATGTCGACGTCCCCATCACCGTCCAGGTCGCTGAACGATGCCGTGTACACCGGATATACAAGGGCCATCACCTGTTGCGCCCCCAGGTTGCCGGTACCGTCATTGGCGTACCAGGCGATCTTGTCGTCGCCCAGCGAGCCGGACGCGAGATCCACATCTCCATCGCCGTCCATGTCCAGCGCTTTCACGGTGCGGGGGGCGTTCACGAGGGAGGTCACGACCGTCCCCGGTCCGAACGCACCCGCGCCCAGGTTCTCGTATCGCATGATCACATCGTTCCAGGAGACCGAAGCGACCACGTCCACGTCTCCGTCCCCATCGAAGTCGGCCGCATCCACGTCGCTGGCCTGGGGCGCTTGCGCATCGATCACCCGGAAGTCTTCGAACTGGCCGGTGCCGTCGTTCACCAGCCAACCCACGCCCCCGCTGCCCTCACCGGCGTCTGTTCCCATGCTGCACACCAACAGGTCCAGGTCACCATCCGCATCCACGTCCACCGGCCGTGCCCGGTTCGGGTACGCCGTTTCCGTCCGCTCGATGATACGTGCGGTGCCGAACTGACCGCGGGCGGTAAAGCCCTGACACGACAACACCGCGAGGGCGATGAGGTTGAGGGAGGAAGAAACGCGCGCGCCGGGTGATGGATGGAACATGGTGAGGACCGTTGGGCGGAAAGTAGACGTCGTGCCCACCGTTCCGTTGCCAAGGTCGGTCAGGCCTTGTTGACGTGTCGTGTCCCAGCTCGCCCTATCGTACCGTAGTCGGTTATAACCGCATCAGGCGTGGATGATCGATGGACAGCCGCAGTGGTCAACGCGCTCGAAGCGCCGGCAGGCGCTATCGGTGTCATCTGCGCCATCTCCGGACAGGGCCTGTCAGGGGAGCTGTTCCCCTCGGATGTTGTTCGGCTGCGCGCTTCCCACATTCACCAGGATCGGGTCCCGGTCGTTGTTCGCACCCGTGTATTTGATGGTACCGTCCATCGTCACGTCGCCCACCGCGTAGCCGATAGCCGTGTTGTTCGGCGTGGTCCCGCCCACCACCACCAGGATGCCATCGCGGTCGTTGCCCGAGCCCGTGTATTTCAGCGCACCATCGCGCACGGTGTTGCCGCACCACAGCACGTGCGTGCCGCTCACCGTCTTCGTCGCGTTCGTTCCGTAGGTGTTGGCGGTGGTAAGGTCAATGAGCACGGGTGTGTTGCTGAGGGCGATGGCGGTAGCCGTCATCACGCCCAGGTGGTTGCGATGACGGAGGGCTACGAAATACTGGTCGCTCGTTCGGGCGAAGGTCACGGGCGAGGAGCCATCGAGGTCCACCACATCGCCGTCGCGTTGCAGCAGCGCGCAGCGCGTGGCCAGCACGTTGGTCGCGTTGTTCTTGTCGCGCAGTTCCAGTAGCACCCAATCCACGATGGCATTGTTGCCCGTCGCGTTCAGCACGGCCGGGGCAACGCTCTCGCCACCGCCGCCGCTCACCTGCGCGAAGCCGAGTGCCGTGTATGGTTCAAGCAGGGGGATGAGCCCCTTCACGCGCAGGCTGTCGTGCATGAGCCCCGTGCCTGCATCGAACGGCCCTTCGAGCAGGCCGCGCGCGGCCACACGTACGTTCGCTTGCGGAACGATGAAGTCCGCCGTGATGGGGAAGTGGTCGCTCGCCGTGGAAGCATCCGTGGCAGTGAGGCCGAGGGCGCTGAGCGTGGTAGCCGGCATCACCTCGGTACGCAGCGTGAAGGACTTCGCCAGGTCCATCGCCGCATCGGTGTACAGCAGATGGTCCAGCCGTCCGCTCGGGTAGGCGCTGGTGTTGCTGCGCCAGGTGTAGGCCATGCGCGCATCGGTCTGCTCCAGTTCCGCGGAGGCCGCGGCCGTGCCATCCCAGTCCATGGGCCCGTCCGCGCCGTACGTGGCGTTGTTCACGATATCCCCCGTGAGCAAGGTGCTCAGCTGTTGCAAGTAACCCACCGAGTTCAGGTCACCGGCGTACACCATCGGGGTGTTCACCGGCAGGGTGAATGTGCCTCCAGCGTTCATCGCGTCCTGCACGAAGCGCACGTACTCATCCGCCTCGTTCTGCCGGTTGCCATCGGCCGTGCAGCAGTGCAGGTGCGCGGCGGTGAAGAGCAGATCCGTCGTGTACGTGGACGGCAGGTCGATGAGCGCCGCGAACTGGCGCGTGAGCGACGGCCACGTTTGGGTGATGGGCCAGCGCGAGGCGATCACCATGTCGTAGTCGTCCTTCGCTGTGTACCAGCCCGTACCACCGATGGGCACCCAGGCGTCGAGCCGCGTCTTCACCTGCGCCGCTGTGCTGCTCACGCATTCGCTGAAGCCGATCACATCCGGTACCAAAGCGGAGAGCATCCGCTGGTAGGGGCCCTGCAACGCCGCGTTCGTGAGGCCATCGCCCAGCACGTTCCAGCCGGTGATGCGCACGTGCGAAGCATCCGCGCGGTCGAGCGTGATCGGGGCGGACTGCAGGGTGGGCGTACCGTCGAACGTGTAGCTGAATACGCTGCCCGCGTTGGGCATCGCATCCCCGCCGTCCGTTTCGCGGAACAGCAACCGCACCGTGCTGGAGGTGAACAGGTCGTTCACGCCGTCGGGCTTCGCGTTGCGCGCGATGGCGATCTCGAACGTGTTGCTCGTCACCGTCGGCAGGGGCACCAGGTCCAAGGTGCTCCAGCTCACGTTGCTGCTCGTGCCGAAGTACTCCGTCACCGTGCGCGTATCGAATTTCACCTGCACCTCCGCGCCGTAGCCCGTTTGCACGGCAGTGCCCGTGACGGCGTTGTTGTCGCCATCGATGTACAGGCGGATGGTCTGCGGCACCAGGTCGTCCTGCAGGTCCACCTCGCTGCCCAGAGTAAGCTTGATGAAGAGGTAGGCGTCGTCGTTCGTCACCTGCATGCTCAGCAGGTCGATGCCGCTTGCTGGTGCGTTGTTGTCCGTGAAGGTCGCCAGGCCTGGAGACCAGTCATCGAAGCGGCCGTCCAGGAGGATGGCGGTGCTCTGGGCGTAGACCTGCGACGCACGGAGCAGCAGGACGCAAGCGAGGACCAGGGTTGCGGGCAGCGGATGTACGCGCATCGCCGCAAAGTAGCGGAGTGTTGGATGCGGGGCGCAGGGAACGGTACCCAACGAACTGACGAAACCTACTGCACCACTACCCGCTCATTACACACGCCCTCCCGGTTCGTGAACCGCAGCAGGTAGGTGCCCCTGCCAAAGCGCGATAGGTCTATCTCCTCGGTTTCCTTACCCGCCGCCAAGGGCCTCTGGCAAAGCAGCCGACTCTGGCTGTCGTACACGGAGTAGAAACTGTCCACTGTGAGCGGGTCGGGAAACTGCACCGTGAAGCGGCCGGTGTTCGGGTTGGGCCGCACCTGCACCTTCCGGTTTTGGGCCACGGGAGGAGGCATGCCTACATGGAGAGGGCAGGTATCCAGAACGACTATGGGGCCGTAGTCGGCAAAACTGTTGCTCACAGGAAACGCCTCCACACCCTCGATGAAGCTCAAGGTGAAGCTGCTGTCGGTTGGGAACAGATCCATGACCTCCACGGGGTGCACCTGTTCATCGCAGGGCAAGCGCCCCAGCGAATCGGTTTTGAAGAGGTAGCCCGCACCGGAAAGCGAACCAAAGTCACCGTAAGCCAGACCGTCGTAGTAGAAACCGCCGTCGGAGCTAACCATGAGATCGACAGTCAGGTAGCGGTAGCCATTCTTTCCAACAGACCTTGTCCAAAGCGTATCGCCGTTCTGATCTGTTTTCATGAGAAATGGACGATACTCGAGATTGTAATTCGTCAAACCTATGTTGGCCAGCACAACATACTTCTCATCCAAGGTTTTCACCACCCGAGGGCCTCTGCGGGCATACCACCGGGGTACACCTTCGTAGCCCTTGCACCATTGCACATCCCCGGTGCCGTTCAGCTTCATCAGAAAGAGCCTGGGGTGGTAATCGGCCGGAAGAGGAATGATGTTATTCGTTGAAGCGATGCTATCCGTGAAACCGGTGATGATGAAGGAACCGTCTGACTCGATGACGCAGTCTCGCAGGTTAGCTCGGGGCCGTATATAAGACTTGCACCAAAGAAAGTCACCGCTAGTGGTTATTCGAGCAATCACGCCTCCGGCCGTTTCCATGTTCATCCCCACGAGCAGATCACCGCTTGGAAGTTCCCGAACGAAGCCAATGCTCCCTGTAAGATCGAATTGCTTTGACCACATCGGCATACTGTTCTCATCGACGCGTAGAGCGAAAAAACTCTCCTCGCGCCCCCATGTGATGGCACCGCCATCGCTCATCACCAGCAAGTCAAAGGCCGTATTGGAACACGTCACCGCGTTCAGCTGGTAGCGATACAAGCTGAGTATATTGCCTAATGAATCGATCTTGCCGAATACCGGGTCAACTTCGAGACTTTCAGCGACGGCGCACGAATCAGAGAGGTAACCAGCAGAGAAGTAGATGACATTGTCCGTGTGCTTCTTCACTGACTGCATTCGGGTCAGCGGATGGCCATCGTAGCACTGGGTATGTATAATGTTGCCCTCCGCATCCAAGATGGACACCCCTGAACCATTAGCGATTCCGGCGAACAAGTTGCCGCTCGAAAGCGCATCAAGGTGCATCGTGGCTGTACCAAATTCGCTGTAATATTTCTGAAAAGAGATCTGGCTCCACGAATTCATGCCGAACATGAGCATGAGAGATGAGGGAATAAATCGCCACATGGCTCACTGGAGGATCAAGATCTTCATCTTAGTTCTCCCAGCGGCGGAAACTCTTACGCCGTAGGTGCCCTTACTCCACCCGCCAGTATTGAACCCGAGAAGAGGCGTGATAACACTAGGGCGATTGAAAACCTGCTTTCCGGTTATGTCGAAAATATCGATATCCCGGGGGATGGCGTCCATGGGCAATCCGAGAGTGACCGCATCGTTGGCTGGATTCGGATAGAGCACGAAGTCCCAGTCGGGCCGGACCGGCAACAAGGTATCGGGTTCATGAGCGAGCATACTTCGCAGAATCTGTTGCGGTGCGATGATGAAGGCATGATCAATGTTCAAGGTATCAAGGTAATTGTTCGCAATGGCACCGAATGGTGTGTTGGAAAGATTCAGTGTCACAAAACCCTGTAGCGTGCTTTGCACTGTATCAGGGGGTTGGGGCGTTGTGTTCATGCGTGTGGGAAACCAAGTGACGACGTAGTTGTGCATCTGCGCAAATCCTGGGATTGCAATGGAGTCGTTGTTGGGTGGGTTACAACCCCTGCACGCGCTCGCGTGTCGCGAGTGCGCATTGTGGACTCTTCATTCCGAACACTGCTCTGCTCGTTCATATCCGTTCAGTTCAAGGTCATGCTTTGGATGCGCGCTGCTCAGGCAATAGTGTTCCGGCTCGCTCACCAGACCAGCTTCCACCGGGTTCATGTGGATGTAGTTGACCTTCTGATCTACCATAGTGCTTTTGGCACAGCCGGAGGTTCACCAGGATCTCCTCGACCAGTTCCGTGCGCGTGAACACATCAACCCGGTCCACGACCGTTAGCGTCATGAAGTACACGGCGCCGCTGACGTTGGCTTTACGGCGTTCAGACATGTTTGAAAGATAGCTGCTAACGCACTCGCGACACGCGAGCGCGTGCAGGGGCATCGCCCTCCGCTCCGCAAGGAACGGGGGGCGTGTCATTTTCGGCCTAAAGAGGTTCCTGCGCTTCGGCGGCCTCACTCCACGATGAACCTTGCACTGGCCATGCGCCGGCCTTCGGTGATCAAGCACACCGTGTACATACCCGGAAGCAGCCCGTTGCGCGGTAAATTGCTGACTTGCGCGG
>CAZYPC010000150.1:0-9076 GCA_964649165.1 uncultured Chryseobacterium sp. | reverse complement strand
ATGATGCGCTCGATCGACTTCCACCGGTCAACCCCGGGCAATACCGCGAGCGAGAGGTTCGGCCGATCGAAACTGCTGACGAACATGCGCTCGTTCCGCATGCCCAGGTGCTGCGCGATATCACCCCGAACGGCACGGTCCGCCGTGGCCGTCAACGCGATCACCGGCACGTCCGGAAAGCGCTGCTTGATCACGCACAACCGCTTGTACTCCGGGCGGAATGAATGGCCCCAACTGCTGATGCAATGGGCCTCGTCGATCGCGAAGAGCTTCACGTTCAGTCTGGCCAGCCAGGCCAGCGCGTTGCCCGAGAACAAACGCTCCGGCGACAGATAAAGCAACTTGATCTCCCCGTTCTCCAGCCGCTCATCGATCGCGCGCTCCTCGATCGGATCCAGCGTGCTGTTTATGAAAGCCGCCGCGATGCCGTTCGCCTGCAGGGCCTGCACCTGATCCTTCATCAACGCGATGAGCGGAGAGACCACCACGGTCAACCCATCCAGCGCGAGCGCCGGGATCTGGTAGCACAAGCTCTTTCCGCCCCCGGTGGGCATGAGCACCACGGCATCATTTCCGGCGAGCACATGATAGATGATCTCCTGCTGTTGCGGACGGAAAGCCTTGTAGCCGAAGTGGCGCTCGAGCAGTTCGGAGGTTGCTGGTGATGTGACGAGTTCCATGGCGATCGCTGGCGGACAATGTAGCCGTAGCGCGCTTGGGGCAGGCGGTTCGTTGTCCGCGACTTCCGTCACGTCAGCCCACATGCCCGCTCCATCCGAACGCGTATGGACCAGCCCACAGGGGCACGATAGCCTTGTTTCCGTAACCCGCACGGCCCATGGCGTTCCTCCCGCGCACAACACTCGCTCTGTCGCTCCTCTCGGCAGCTTCAGCAGGGCGAGCGCAACTCGCGCTCGATGGCTCGTTGAGCCCCGCGTCACTGGTGCAGAACGTCCTGCTCGGCAGTGGCGTCACCGTCAGCAACGTCACCTTCAACGGTGCATCGGGCGCACAACCGAACGAGCAGATCGGCTACTTCGACGGGAGCGATTGCGTGCTCGCTATGGACAGCGGTCTCTTCCTCTGCACGGGCAATATCAACATGGCGCTCGGCCCGAACAACTCCGGAAGCCTGTCGATGGAGCTGTCCTCCATCCCGCCAGCGGACGACGACCTCGACAATGTCGCGGGCGACTTCTGCATGGATGTAGGCAGCTTGGAGTTCGACTTCGTGCCGACGGGGGACTCGATCTCCTTCAGCTACTCCTTCGCCTCGGAAGAGTACCTCGAATACGTGAACGCCGGTTACAACGACGCGTTCGGATTCTTCCTCAGTGGCCCGGGCATCTCCGGTCCATTCCAGAACGACGCGATGAACCTGGCGGTCGTTCCCGGGACCTTCTCCTATGTGAGCGTGAACTCGATCAACACCGGTAGCAACGTTTCCTACTATCAGGACAATGGCAATGGATCCTCCGCGCCGTACAGCAATGACCCGTTCTATTTCCAGTTCGATGGATTCACCACCGGACTTACCGCCCGTGCGGCCGTGCAGTGCGGGCAGACGTACCACATCAAAATGGCGATCGGTGATGTAGGTGACCCCAACTGGGACAGCGGCGTGTTCATCCAGGGCGGCACGTTCTCTTCCACAGGCGGGTCAGGCATCTCGATCACCACGAGCAGCGGATCCCCGGATGTTCTGGAAGGTTGTGACAGCGCCGTTGTGACGGTAACACGTGGCAACAGCTCGAGTGAGCAGATCGTGGACATCACCGCCGCGGGTGCCACGTTAGACGCGACCGGGATTCCGGCAAGCATCACCTTCCCCGACGGGCAGAGCACGATCACCTTCGCCATAGGCTTCACCAATGATGGGCTCGCAGAAGGTGCCGAACCCCTGGAACTGACCGTGAATGTCCCCGGTGCCTGTGGTGGCGGGAGCAGTTCCTCAGCAAGCATCACCATCCACGATGCACCAAGCATTGAAGTCACTGCGGAGGATGTCATCGGCACGTGTTCCGGAGCCGACCTGACGATCAGCGCTCAAGCGAACGGCGGCCATGCCCCACTGAGCTATGCCTGGAGCACAGGTGGGACGCTCCCGTTCGAGACGGTGCTCGACCAGCCGGGGTTGTACTCGGTCATGGTATCGGACCTCTGTGGCACCACCGCTTCCGCCGAGGTGAATGTTGTCGCGCCGTGCAGCATCGTTGTGCCCAACGTGTTCAGCCCGAACGGTGATGGGCAGAACGACCGTTTCGAGATCACCGGCATCGAGTTCGTGAACAATCACATAAGGGTCTTCAACCGTTGGGGCATGATCGTCTTTGAAGCGACCAACTATCGGAACACCTGGGCCGCGCACGGGATCAGCGATGGCACCTACTTCTACGAGGTCATGGCCGATGGCCTTCAATCACCCTTGACCGGTCACCTTACCATCCTCAACAACACCCATTGACCATGCGCGAGCTCCACACCTCCATCTCGGCGCTGCTGAGCGCATGTGCGTTCAGCGTTTCAGCACAAGCGCCTACGCTTGCCTGGCAGGCCTTTTTCGATGGCAACCTGCCCGGGCTCGACATCGCGAACGCACTGGTCGTGGGGCCGGACAACACCGTTTACGTCACCGGCGAAAGCGCGAACATGGCCCCGCAGGGAACCATCACCACGATCCGGTACGGCATTGATGGCACACAGCTCTGGGCGGATCATCCGTATGGCCCGGCACAGGACGCGATCAACCGGGGCACGGTGATGGCCGCCGATCCATGGGGACATGTGTTCGTAGCCGGCACCATCGCCAACAACGGCGGTGACTTCGCGCTCATCAAGTATGGCCCGAGCGGGAGGATCTGGAAGAAGAACTACGAGCAATATCCTGGCGCGGACGTCCCCGACGAATGCCTCGGCCTCGCGATCGACGCCCAAGGCGGCGCCTACATCGCGGGTGCGATCACGTCCACTTCCGGCATGGGGCTGGACACCTACGTGATCAAGACCGATTCGGCCGGCAATACCGTGTGGTCCGATAACCTCTCTCTCAGCAGCATCGACGAACGCTCGACCGGGGTCGCCGTTTCACCCGGAGGCAACGTGTACGTGGCCGGCGACTGGTGGAACACGACAGATGGCACGGGCGTGGACATCGGCACCGCGCGGTATTCCCCGGAAGGCCTTCGGCTCTGGAATGAGGGGTTCCCCATGGAAACCGTGGATGATCATGCCTCGCGCATCTCAAGCACGGCGAACGACCATGCGATACTCTGCGGAACAGCGATGGGCGGAACGGACATGGACCTTGTCGCGCTCGAGCGCGACGCGGACGGCGGGGTGGTATGGGAACTGGTGTATGACGGCACGGCGAGCGGGAACGACGAGGCGGTGGACATCGCGCAGGTGGCGGGCGGTCCCGTCGCCGTGACCGGTCATACACGGGAATTGGTGGACGGTCAGCTCAGGCATTCGATCACAACCATGCTCGTGGAGAACGGCCAGGTGGTCTGGACACGCCAGTTCACCGGCGAGAACGGTCTGGGTGCATGGCCGTTGCGCATGACAACGGACGCGGAAGGCAACATCTACATAGCCGGCTATGCGACGTCCGCAGGCGGAACCACCACCGATGGCACTGTCGTAAAATATGATCTCAACGGTGAGCAACAATGGACCATCGCGTACGATGCGGGATCGGACCAGAACGACCGCTTCAACGACATCGCCTTGAACGCTGCGGGCGATGTGATCGTGTGCGGCACGGCGTTCACGTCGACGACCGCATCGCGCTATGTGACGGTGCAATACGGGAACGCGGTAGGGCTGAACGAAGCGGTGGTGGATGTCGAACGGCCCATCGTGTTCCCGAACCCGGCCTCTGCACAACTCAACATCCAGGCATCACGGAGCGCAGCACCGTTCGAGGTCTTCAACGCCCAGGGCGAACGCGTCCTTGTCACCTCGGTGAAGCGCGGCATCGACGTGAGCGCCTGGAATGACGGCATGTACTTCCTCCGCGCTCGGAACAACAGCGGCGTGAGTAGCACGCGTTTCTCCGTACAGCACTGACCGATCATGAAAACACTCTCCGCCCCTCTACTCGTAGCGCTGCTCGTGGGAAACACCCGGGCACAATCCATCCAATGGATGCGCGATGCCGGTGCCACACCGTTCTCCGCCAACGAGCGCGGAGATGCGGTGGACGCGGATGCCGATGGGAACGCATACGTGCTCGGTCATCTTTCCATTGATAGCCAGTTCTCCGGATCAGAGGTGCCAGCGGCTCAGGACGGATGTCTGGCCAAGTACGACGCGGTCGGCACCGTGCAATGGGTGCGCACCTTCGGCGGACCGGGCTTCGTGGATATGCAGGAGACCGCCGTGAAAGTCGCCTCAGCGGAAAACGCCGTGTACGTGTGCGGATCGTTCCGGACCCAATTCGCCAACCCCACCATCACGTTCGATACCATCGCGTTCACGTTCGCAGGTAACAGCCGTCATGCCTTCGTGGCGAAGTATGACCTCGACGGGAACATCCAGTGGATGCGCCACGGCGGTGGCGAGGGTATCGGTGCCGGGTTCAACGATCTCGACATCGATGCGGAGGGACGCATCCTGGCCGTGGGCACCACGGATGGAGCGACCCTGTTCAGTGGACAGAACTTGAACTACGCCGGCGGCCTCCTCGCACGCTACATGCCGGATGGTACGCTCAGCGACCTTGTCCAACTCAACGACGGCGATGCCGAACACCAAGAAGCCACTGCGGTGGAAGTCGCGCCAGGATCCGGGAACATCTATATCGGCGGCGCGTTCTTCGGTACGATCGGGCTGAACGGCGCGAGCGCTTCGTCCACTGCCTTCAGCACATTCGTCCTGAAGCTCGACCCGTCGCTTTCCGGGGACTGGATCACCGCCGGCGGTGGGAACAATGCGACCTACGGCTCCTATGCGCATGGCCTGGCCCTTGATGCGGCGGAGAACGTCTACATCACCGGTGAGGCCAGCGGCGATACGGTGACCTTCGGCTCGCATTCCTTCATCGGCCACACGTTCTACGATGACGAGGTCTTCGTCGCGAAGCTGAGCTCTGATGGAATCGTGCAGTGGTTGCGGCACGGCGGGAGCGAACAGAACGACGAAGCCTTCGACATCATCGCCGATGCACAGGGCAACACCCTGATCACCGGCATGCTAGGCGGTAACACCCCGTTCGCCGAATTCGACGGGATACAGGTGGACATCGTCAGCCAGAGCACACACTGCTTCATCGCGCGCTACGATCCGGATGGGCAGGTCGTCTACGCCGAACGCATGGGCGGTGGATCGGATGATGTCGGGTCAGGACTCACGCTCGCCAATGACAGCACGTTCTTCCTGACAGGTACCACATGGGGTTCCACACCATGGCTGAATTGGAACTTCCAATGCTGCTGCCTGGACCCGAACCTGTTCATCGCCAAGGTCAGTGATATTTTCAACGACCTCTCAACACATATCGGTGAAGCGACCAATGCGAATGGGCCTGACATCGCCCTCACACCGAACCCGGTGAGCACAACGCTTTGGATCAACGGTCTTCCACCGGACGTGACTTACCAGGTGTTCAGTGCGAACGGCTCCAGTATGCCCTGTTCTCCCATGGGGCTTTCCATCGAGGTGAGCACCTGGCCTGCTGGGCTGTATTCACTCCGCGTGGCGAACGGGGCGGCCCTCCAGTTCGTGATACGGCACTGAGAAGTGGGGCGCAAGACATACCGGGCATTCTCCCGCTCTTTCGCTGTTGTTCCTGAGCGTTGTGTTCGTCGCGTTCGTCATCCCATCATGGTCGGCTGTGGCAACATGCGGGAGGTCACCGATGCCACCGCCCCACGCGTGTGCCGGGGCGAACGGGTTCCGCAGCCCGGGACCGCACCTGCTGTACCTGCACCACAGTACCGTTGGTGTCGGCGGGACCCAAGGCTGTTCGAGAACCGGATAGACCAACACGGCCAGGGCCGCTTCGTCACCGCTATGCACTGTTGCAACACCCCGTTCACCCGACCCATCGGAGACCTGAGGAAATCCGATTCCCGGTTTGAATGGTCCGGTAGATTTGGAGGTGCCGATGCGCTTGAGGTGCAACAGGGCGCAGACCACGACAATGAGAGCGCTTCATCACAGGCTCCGGATCACCGTATCCACCACCCTGCTAGGCATGGCTGTGACCGCCCAGAACCTCGTGGTGAATAGCGGTTTCGAGACCTACTCGGCGCTACCAACCACCTACGCGCAAATGTGCCTGGCCACCGGCTGGAGTTCGGCAAACGGCTCATGTACACTCGTTGTGGGCTGCGGCTCCCCCGAGTACTATCACACGTCCGCCACGGGTGGCGTGAAACCGCCGGCGACCTATTGGGCGACGGTGATGCCGCACAGTGGTGGCGGCATGGCCGGCTTCGCTCCGTGGTATCTGTCCAGTCCCGCATTCCGTGAGTACCTCCGCACAACGTTGAGCGCACCCTTGGTCGTGGGACAGACCTATGAGGTCGGCTTCTGGGTGACCAACGCGACGAGTACCATCCATCCTTACGGGATCAACCATTTCGGGGTGGCCTTCAGCACGGCCCCTCTCACCCAAAGCTGCGGTGCCCAGATCGTGTACACCCCACAGGTGGAATATCCCGGTGTACTGTACAGCACGAACTGGCAATACGTGTCCCTGCTGTTCACGCCCACACAGCCGTTCCAATACGTGTGCATCGGGAACTTCGTGCCCTTCGCGAGCACCACCTACCAGAGCTTCGGTGGACCGGGAAGCTCCGGCTCTTACTACTACATCGATGACGTCGTCGTACAGCCGTCGGCCACGTTGCCTGTGGAACTGTTGTCCTTCAGCGCCCGCGCCTCCGGCCGCGACGCGATGCTCGAATGGTCTACGGCCACCGAGTTGAACAACGAGCGTTTCGATGTGCAGCGCTCCATCGATGGAACGGATTGGACGACCGTGGGCAGCCAACCCGGAGCCGGTACTAGTCAGGAAAGACATGACTACGCGTTGCTGGACGCCTTGCCTCCTCTTGGCGTCGACTACTACCGTTTGGCTCAGATCGACCTCGACGGGGAGGTCCGTTACTCCCGGATAGAGTCACTGAGTTTCCAAGAACCCGATGGTGCTCTGGCCTGGCCCCAACCTTGTGACGGGGAATTCACCCTGCGCACGGACCCCGCCCTCGGACTATCCATCACCGACCCCCTCGGCCGACCGGTCGCTTTCACATCCCGGCCTTGGTCGCAGGACGCGGTACGGATCTCCATTCTCCGGCCCGCGACCGGCGTTTACCTCGTGCGCGCCCTTGGCAGCCCATTACTCGCCCGGGTGGTTATCCGTTGATACGATCCGTCGTCCGGACCAACGATCCGTCACTTTCTTTCAATACA
This sequence comes from uncultured Chryseobacterium sp., assembly GCA_964649165.1. Classification (GTDB taxonomy): domain Bacteria; phylum Bacteroidota; class Bacteroidia; order Flavobacteriales_F; family PHOS-HE28; genus PHOS-HE28. The sequence goes on along the minus strand of CAZYPC010000150.1, from coordinate 1,657 downwards.
TACTGAAACTTCCGGGACTATAGCTTACGTTTGACCCATTGAAAGACCGAAAAGCCCCGGAACGATGGACCTGAAGGAAGCACGCGAGAAATTCATCGAGGCCTGGGGCGCCTTCGGGAGCGCGTGGGGCATCAACCGCAGCATGGCGCAGGTCCATGCGCTGCTGCTCATCAGTCACGAGCCGCTGAGCACGGAGGACGTGATGGACCTGCTGAACATCAGCCGGGGCAACGCCAACATGAACCTGCGCGCGCTGATCGACTGGAGCCTGGTGCGCCGCGTGCTGAAGACCGGGGAGCGCCGCGAGTTCTTCGAGGCGGAGAAGGACGTGTGGAAAGTCGCCACGCACATCACCCGGGAGCGCAAGAAGCGCGAGCTCGAACCCTTGGTGCGCCTGCTGAACGAACTCGAGGACATCCCCGGAGCCACACCCGAGGCCAAGAGCTTCCGCAAGATGACCCACGACCTGCATGACCTCACCACCCGGCTGGATACCCTGCTCGACCACAGCACCCGCCGTGACGTGCAGTGGTTCGTCAAGGCCGCCTCCACCCTGCTCCGATGAAGCCCCTTTTTTCGATCACCATGTTTCATTTTTTCCTGAAACATTAGACTATACCGAACAATGAACCTGAATCTCCTCAGCTACGCGCTCTTCTTCCCCGCCATGGTGGGGATAGCGGTGTACGTGGCGCAGGTGTGCCACCACAACGGGCGCCTGTGGATGCTGAGGATCTTCGACCAGGAAGCCGGCTTCGTGGACGCGGTAAGCAACATCCTCCGCGTGGGCTGCTACGTGGTGAACGCCGGATACATCGCAGTGTTTCTCAGCCTTTGGGAACCGGTGACCACCATACCACAGATGCTCGGCGTGCTCAGCGGACGGATCGCCCTCATCCTCTTCACCCTCGCCGGGCTGCACTACCAGAACATCGCCGTGCTCCTCATCTGGGCACGCATCAAACACCGCAAGGCGCGGGCGGAAAAGACCGCGCTGAAATACCGGGCGACGTGAACGTCGCCCCGACAGCCATGACAAGCAAGATCGTCCTCGCCTACCTGATCTATCTGCCGCTCGCCTTGGGCCTCACCCTCTACGTCGCCCGCACGCTTTTCACCAACGGCCGCACCTTCATGCTCGACATCTTCAAGGGCAGGGAGGACATCGCCAACGCCACGAACAAGCTCTTCGAGGTCGGCTTCTACCTGCTGAACATGGGCTTCGCGCTGCTCATCCTGAAAATAGACCAAGGACAGCGCTTCGAATACGACGCACAACAGAACGAGCAGGTCATCACCTACACCCGGCTCCTCGACACCACTCAGGAACTGGTCGAGGCGCTCGCGAGCAAGATGGGCGGCTTCGCGATCTACCTCGGCGTAATGCTCTTCCTCAACCTCTACATGTTCTTCCGCGGACGGAAGAAAGCTCGCCAGAACATGTTGCCCCAGGGACCTGTGCCAGTACCTGTGATCACCGGACCGGCGCGCTAACGAGATACCGGATGCGCGGAGCCTGATCGCTGCGATCCTCCGCGCTCCGGCATGACAGCCATGGAAAAGAAGATCATCCTGGCCGGCGGAACGGGCACGATAGGGCTCATCCTGCAACAACATTTCGCGGAACGAGGTGACGAAGTGGTCGTGCTCACCCGCA
>CAZYPC010000149.1:0-9177 GCA_964649165.1 uncultured Chryseobacterium sp. | reverse complement strand
ATCATCCGATCGGATGATTTGGTACCCAGTGCCCACCTTCGCGGCTCCTAACCGACGCCAATGGCCAAGATCCTGGTAGTAGACGACGAGAAAGCGATCCGCAACGCCCTGCGGGACATCCTCGAGCACGAGAAGCACGTGGTGGACGAGGCCGAGGATGGCGCCGCCGGGCTGGAGAAGGCGAAGAAGGGCAGTTTCGACGTGGTGCTCTGCGACATCAAGATGCCCAAGGTGGACGGCCTGGAATTCCTGCAGAAACTGATGGCCCACAACGACGAGGTGCCGGTGATCATGATCAGCGGCCACGGTACCATCGACACGGCGGTGGATGCGCTGAAGAAGGGCGCCTTCGACTTCATCGAGAAACCACCGAACATCAGCCGCATCCTGGTGGCCGTGCGCAACGCCCTGGACCGGGGCAACCTCGTTCAGGAGACGAAGACGTTGCGGCAGAAAGTGCAGAAGGAGAAGACCGGCGGGGCCAAGATGATCGGCGAGAGCAAGGCGCTCGGCGAGATCCGCACGATGATCGAAAAAGTGGCGCCCAGCGATGCGCGGGTGCTGATCACTGGCGGAAACGGCGCAGGCAAGGAAGGCGTGGCACGCATGATCCACGAAAAGAGCGGTCGCGCGTCAGGGCCCTTCATCGAGGTGAACTGCGCGGCGATCCCCAGCGAGCTGATCGAGAGCGAATTGTTCGGTCACGAGAAAGGTTCGTTCACCAGCGCCATCGCACAGCGCAAAGGCAAATTCGAACTGGCCGATGGCGGCACCCTGTTCCTGGACGAGATCGGAGACATGAGCGCATCGGCCCAGGCGAAAGTGCTCCGCGCGTTGCAAGAGAACCGCATCACCCGCGTAGGCGGTGACAAGGACATCAAGGTGAACGTGCGCGTTGTGGCGGCCACCAACAAGGACCTGCGCAAGGAGATCGAGGCCGGGAATTTCCGGGAGGACCTCTACCACCGCCTCAGCGTGATCCCGATCCATGTACCCGCGCTGAAAGATCGCCTGGATGACATCCCGCTGCTGGCCGAGCATTTCATCAAGTTGGTGTGCGACGAGCAGGGCATCGCTGCGAAGAAGATCAGTGAGAAAGCGGTGAAGGAACTTCAGAAGTTGCCGTGGACGGGGAATGTGCGGGAACTGCGGAACGTGATCGAGCGGTTGGTCATCCTCTCCGACAAGGAGATCACGGACGGGGATGTGAAGGCGTATGCGGTGCCGAGAGCCTGAACGTGACCCCGGCTCGAGGCCGGGGTGACATGCGCCTTAGAATGACGAAGGCCCGGCTTCAGCCGGGCCTTCGTCATTCACATCATTCTGTCCTGCCGGGCTTGACCCGGCATCTCGTCAACATCAAAGCTCGAACGCCTTCTTCACCACGCCCACCGCGTTCAATTCCTCCCAAGGGAAGAGCTTCACTTTCACGGTCGCTTTCTGTCCGGCGTTGCTGAAGGTCTTGGTCACCGTCTTGCTCTCGCGGCCCATGTGTCCGTAGCTGGCGGTCTCGCTGTAGATCGGCGTGCGCAGGGCGAAGCGCTTCTCGATGAAGTACGGGCGCATGTCGAACTCCGGCAGCGCGGCGATCTTTTTCGCGATCTGTCCATCACTCATTTTCACCTTGCTGGTGCCGTAGGTGTTCACGTAGAAGCCCACCGGTTTCGCGACGCCGATGGCATACGCGACCTGCACGAGCACCTCATCGCACACGCCAGCGGCCACCAGGTGCTTGGCGACGTGTCGCGCCGCGTAGGCCGCGCTGCGATCCACCTTGCTGGGGTCCTTGCCGCTGAAGGCACCGCCGCCGTGCGCACCTTTTCCACCGTACGTGTCCACGATGATCTTGCGGCCGGTGAGGCCGGTGTCGCCGTGCGGGCCACCGATCACGAACTTGCCGGTGGGGTTGATATGGTACTTGATGTCCTTGCCGAACAGCGACTGCACACGCTTGGGCAGTTGCTTCATCACGCGCGGCACAAGGATGTTGATCATGTCGTCCTTGATCTTCGCGAGCATCTTGGCGTCCTTGTCGAAGTCGTCGTGCTGCGTGCTCACCACGATGGCGTCGATGCGCAGCGGTTTGCCGTTGTCATCGTATTCGATCGTCACCTGGCTCTTCGCGTCCGGGCGCAGGTAGGGCATCTTGCTGTTCTTCTCGCGGCGGATGGCGGCGAGCTCGCGCAGGAGCATGTGGCTGATCTCCAGCGGCAGCGGCATGTAGTTGTCCGTGTCGCGGCAGGCGTAGCCGAACATCATGCCCTGGTCACCCGCACCCTGCTCCTCGGGCTTCTTGCGCTCCACGCCCTGGTTGATGTCCGGGCTCTGCTCGTGGATCGCGCTGAGCACGCCGCAGCTGTGCGCCTCGAACATGTACTCGCTCTTGGTGTAGCCGATGCGTTCGATCACCTCGCGGGCGATCTGCTGCACGTCGAGGTAGGCCTTGCTCTTCACTTCCCCGGCGAGCACCACCTGTCCGGTGGTCACGAGCGTTTCGCACGCCACCTTGCTGCTGGGGTCGAAGGCGAGGAAGTGGTCGATGAGGGCATCGCTGATCTGGTCGGCGACCTTGTCGGGGTGGCCTTCGCTGACGGATTCGGAGGTGAAGAGGTAAGCCATGTTTCGTTTTTCGCGGCGGCAAAGGAAGGGGTTTTGGCCCCGGTCCCTCCGTGGTCAGGAGCACGACTTTCCAACGGCCGATCACACAGGCCGGAAACGGGTCAGGCGGCTCAGTGGGATGTGCCCTCACCTGACCGGTCTTCCCGGCCCTGGGCACCCAAGCGATCGATCGCCGCATTTCCTTTTCGCCGTTGGGCGGCCAGGAAGGCGGGCATCAACAGGATCATGGCCAAGTTGATGAGCGCCACGGCCACGCCGATCCAGAAGACCCAACGCATCCATGTATGGTCCCAGAAATACCAGGCCAACACGCAAAGCAATACCTGTCGGAATCCCCAGAGCACCAGCTTACGCTTCCGCACGGCCGGTGACATGGTCGCTTGCGCGATGGCCTCTTGCATGCGCTGGCGGAGCTCCTCCGAGCCTTCGTGGAGTGGCTGGTCGCTCATCGCCTTGTGAGTTGCTTGAAGACCTCTTCCAGCCCCCGCTCGGCCTTCTGCATCGTCAGCACCTTCACGCCTTTCTTCACGGCGAACTCGAACACCGCGGGCCGGATGTCATTGGTCCCTTCAAAGCCGAGGATCCACGAGCGCTCACCCTGCTTGCTCACCTGCTGCACACCCGGGATGCCGCGCAACTCGTTCGGTGCCACCTCCGCATCGAACTCCACCAGCACCGCTTCAAGAGACAGACCGCTGCTGCGCAACTGCTCGGCCTTGTCATCCGCCACGATGCGGCCCTTGTCGATGATGATCACGCGTGAGCAGATGGCCTCCACCTCCTGCATGATGTGCGTGCTGAGCATCACGGTCTTTTCGCGGCCCAGGTTCTTGATCAGACCACGGATCTCCTCGAGTTGATTGGGGTCGAGTCCGCTGGTGGGCTCGTCCAGGATCAGCACCTTGGGATCGTGGATCATGGCCTGCGCCAGGCCCACGCGCTGCCGATAGCCTTTGCTGAGCGCACCGATCTTCTTGCGGGCCTCGCGCTCCAGACCGACGGTGCCCACCATCTCCTTCACGCGCTCACGCGTGCCCTTCAGCTTGAAGATGTCGGCGACGAATTCGAGGTACTCGCGCACGTACATGTCCAGGTAGAGCGGGTTGTGTTCGGGCAGGTAGCCCACGTTGCGCCGCACGTCCATGCTTTTTTCCCGCACATCGAAGCCGCACACGCTCGCTTCACCACCGCTCTGCGGGATGTAGCAGGTAAGCACCTTCATCATCGTGCTCTTGCCCGCCCCGTTCGGGCCCAGGAAGCCGACCACCTCCCCACCCCCGATCTCGAAGGAGACATCGTCCAGCGCCTTCTGGGCACCGTAAAGCTTGGACACGTTCCGCACGGAGATCGACATGGGGCGAAAGTAGCGGCGGAACATCCGTTGCCGCGCTCCACCTTTGCCCCATGGCCACGGGTCTGTTGATGCGCTCCACCGGCAGCCGGTACATCGTCCGAGCGGACGATGGCACGCTGCACTCGTGTGTGGCGAAAGGCAACCTGCGCATCAAGGGCTGGAAGAGCACCAACCCGCTGGCCGTGGGTGATCATGTGGAGTTCACGCCCGCCGCTGAGACCATCGGCAATGAGCTGGTGGGGGCCATCACCGAGCTGCACGACCGCAAGAACTACATCGTGCGGCGCAGCGTGAACCTCTCGCACCATAAGCAGGTGATCGCCGCGAACCTGGACCAGGCGCTGCTGCTCGTCACGCTCGCGAGGCCCCGCACGTCCTACGGCTTCATCGATCGGTTCCTGGTAACGGCGGAAGTCTACCGCGTGCCGACGATCATTGTGTTCAACAAGTTCGATGACTATTCGGACGAGGAACTGGATCTGCTCGCTGAATACCAGGACGCCTACATGACCGCAGGCTACCGCACGGTGCTGTGCTCCGCAATCACGGGAAAAGGGGTCGAGGAGATCCGTTCGATCATCGCGGGGAAGGTCACCTTGATCTCCGGTCACAGCGGTGTGGGCAAGAGCACCTTGATCAACGCCATCCAGCCGGACCTGGACCTGTGGACCTACGAGATCAGCGCGGCGAGCGACAAGGGGCAGCACACGACGACGAACGCGGAGATGTACGAGTTGAATGCGGTTGTCGGTTCTCCGTTGTCAGTTGACGGGCTTCCGACCAGCGCAACGGACAACCAACAACCGACAACCGACAACCGCCCGCCCACCTTCCTCATCGACACCCCCGGCATCAAGGGCTTCGGGCTGGTGGACATGGACGCGAACCAGATCGTGGACCAGTTCCCGGAGATGTTCAAGCTGAAGAACCAGTGCAAGTTCAACGATTGCAAGCACATGAACGAACCGGGTTGCGCGGTGAAAACGGCCGTGGAGAACGGGGACATCGCCGAGAGCCGCTACATCAGCTACTGCGACATGGTGAACGGCGTGGAGGAAGAGAGTCCCTACCGGCTGGATTGATCGGTCGATCAGAAAATCAGATGATCAGATGATGAAGAGCCCGAGGACGTTGCTGTTCGGTGGAGCGTTCGTGGCGTTCACGGCCTGCACGACCACCAAGGAGTCCGCATGGCGGGAACGGGCGCCTGCCCCCGGAGAGACAGAGACGCGCGCGCTCGCCAACCAGGGTTCGGACGCGGTGCTCTGGCAGAATACCTCCGCAGAGGCCTACTGGCTGTATGAGCAAGGCTACGAGTACGCCACTTGGAAGCTGGAGACCAAACTGGAGACCATCGAACAGGAAAAGCAGATGGTGGACAGTACGGAATGGGATCGTCGTCCGTTGGCGGTGATCGTGGACATCGATGAGACCGTCCTGGACAACAGCCCATATCAAGTGACCGCCGTGAAGAACGGGAAGACGTTCGCGCAAGTCGACTGGAAGACCTGGACGGACAAGGCCACCGCCAAAGCCTGTCCTGGTGCGCGCGATTTCCTGCAGGCGGTGCGCGATGGCGGATGCGAGGTGTTCTACATCACCAACCGCGACCGGTCCGAGCGCGCGAGCACGTTGAAGAACCTGCTGGACGTCGGCTTCCCGAACGCGGACGATGCGCACCTCCTGCTGATGGACGGCACGAGCGACAAAACAGCCCGACGCGCAGAAGTGCGTGCGACACACAACGTGCTGCTGCTCGTAGGGGACCAGCTGCGCGATTTCGATGAGCGATTCAAGGATCGGTCAGTGGACAACGGGAAGAACATCGTGGACGCCATGAGCGACAGCCTCGGGCAGTACTTCATCCTGCTACCGAATCCGATGTACGGCACCTACCGCGATGCGATCCAGGGCAAGGGCACGGATGCCGAGAAGCTCGCGCGGATGAAGGCGTGGTTCGAGACGCACGGCTACTGAGATGCGTGCCGTCATCCAACGCGTTTCGCAGGCTTCGGTGACCATCGACGGAGTTGAGCGTTCGCGCATCGGCACGGGCCTGGTCGTGTTGCTGGGCGTGGCCATCGGCGATACGAGCGAGGATCTCGAGTGGCTCTGCGGAAAGATCGCGCGCTTGCGGATCTTCCCGGATGAGGCCGGCGTGATGGATCGCGACATCAACGAAGCGCACGGCGAAGTGCTGCTCGTGAGCCAGTTCACTTTGCATGCCCTCACAGCGAAAGGCAACCGCCCCAGCTACATCAAGGCCGCGCGACCGGAAGAGGCGATACCGCTTTACGAGGAGGCGAAACGTCTCCTCGGTGTGTTCGTGGGAGGAAGGCTGAAGACCGGCGAGTTCGGGGCGGACATGCAGGTGCGCCTGGTGAACGATGGACCGGTCACGATCATCATCGACAGCAAGGCCCGCGAGTGATCACACTTACAGCTTCCTGACGGCCTTGCTCACCGATTCGGCCATGCCGCTCACATGGAGCTTTTCTTGGATCTTGCGCCTATGGCTTATCACCACGTGGAAGCTGATCCCTGAACGTGGGCGATCAAATACTTGCTGCGGCGCATCACGAGCAACACCAGCACTTCCTTTCCCGATGGCTCAGCCCGAAGTTATCCGTGCCGGTCAACATTACGACCCTCCTGGGCGCTGATCAAACCCGCATACAGGGCCACAATTGTCCAGACGTGAGCGCAACGGAACAACGGAGGCTTTCGGGACAGCGAGAACCTTGGGCTGTCAGAGCTTGATCAACGGTAGGCCGAGTTCACCTTGCGGGCTGGAAATGCGCACTGTGTAACTGCCCTGGGCCATCGACCCCAGATCGATGTCCAGCCGCCCTGTTCCGTTGAAGACCATTCGCTCTTCGTCCAGCACAACCCGCCCGGCAGCATCGAGTACCCTTACGGACAAGTCCAGTCCTCGTGTTGCTTCCAGCAATAAAGTGACCCTGTCGATCACCGGATCCGGGAAAACGGTGGCATGCGCCAAGCCCGGTATCTCCTCCAAAACGGTAACGACATCGAAGGCATACGTGATCGGTACACTGTAGCCCCCTTGTGCATCCTTGGTCCGGAGCGTGATCGTGTGGGGCCCGCTGCCCAGTGCGCCAGCATCCAAGACCGTGGCCACATCGATCACCGAAGCAGGCCCGATGTTGGTGTTCACCAAGGTGGTCGGGGCATCGTCGAACCAATACTGCCACGCGGTCTGCTGACCGCCCAAACGGGTGAAGGTGCAGGTCACCGGCACGCTCCACGCACCGTTGTCGTCCTGGAATTGCCAGGTCACACGGTGTGGGCCCGGGGGCAAGGCATTCGTACCCAAGGATGTGAGGGTGAACTGTTGGTTGCCCACGGCACCGCTTGTCGCGCTTGCGGCATCGTCATCGAACCAATAGCGGAACTGGGTCAGTGATTGGCCGCTGCAGTTGAGCGCAGCCGCAAAGGCCAATGCGGCCAGGAATGGAATGGTATTGCGCATGACCATGGAGGTTCAATCCTGCTGTGCGGCCACGGTGATGGTCACTGGCAGGTCCCCGTTCGCGTCCGTGGACCCGGCCACGCTCACCTGTGTGCAATGCGGGTTCGGCGGTACTGAACCCTCCTTCCATGGTGCCGCACTACCGTACAGTCCGATATCGGTGCCATCGGTGCCGGCGTTGATCCCGGGGTTGCCATTGGCCAGATGAAGGTCGTCTGAAAGGTCCAGAGCATTGTCTGTCTCGTCCACGAAAATGCTGCCCGCGGTTTGGTTGAAGATGTTGTTGCCTCCGGTAGACTGTGCGGGGAGGTTCGCGTCAAGGAAGATGCAATTCTGGTAAACCGCATCGAGGTTGCTCGTGTTGCCCATGGCCACCTGGAACACACAGTTCTGGTAGAGTGCCGATCCATTGCCGCTGAACTGCTGCGGTCCATTGCCCAGGAAGACGCAGTTCTTTGCGGTCAGTCCTCCAAGGGAAAAGCTGTTGGGGCCGCTACTTCCCAGGAAAATGCAGTTGTTCAGAACGGCGACGGCCGAGTTGTTCCCATTGAGTTCCTCGGAAAAGATGCACTCGTCAAAGGTGGTACTGCTACTGGAGGAGCCAGCTTCGACAGTGAAGAACTTGGTGAACCGGCACCGCTGGAAGAACATGCCGGTAGGGTCATCGAAATCGCTGTTGTTCGTCCCGTTCCCGTAAGCGACCCAATTCAAGAACCGGATGCCCGTGAAGGAGGTCCCGGAAGAGGCAGTGGTGCAATAGACCCAACTTCCGGTCTGCAGCGTGGTACTGCCCGTTGCCGCGGTGCTGTCCGGGTCGATGCCTGCACCCACGAAGTGCAGAGGTTTGTCGAGCACCATGTTCTCGGCGGTCACATGTGCTCCTCCGCTCAGGTAGATGCGATCGTTCGGTTGCGCTGCGGCAATGGCGAGGTTGATGTCGGTGTAGACCGTGGGCGTGCTGTTGCCTTGTACAACGATGCGGGGCAGTTGTGCAACGGTTGTCCCGGAAATGGCCAGAAGAACGGCAAGGGGAAGAAGTCGTTTCATGGATATCGGTGGTTGATGAGGCGAAGTACCGGCAGGGCCTCAAGGCCGTCAACCACGAGTTCTCGTCATGGGCCGCTTGGGTGTGCCGGGAGTTCAGCCCGCGAAGACCGCACCTGCGCAGATCGACCAGCCTTGTGGTCGATCAGACGATCCTCCTGCTCACCGCCTTGCTCACCGCTTCGGCCATGCCGCTCACGTGCAGCTTGTCATAGATCTTGCGGATGTGTGAGTCCACGGTGTGGAAGCTGATGCCGAGCTGGTCGGCGATCATCTTGTAGCTGAGCCCTTTCACCAGCAAGCTGAGCACATCGCGCTCGCGTTGCGTGAGGTTATAGTCCTCTTCCGGCGTGTTCGGTGGGGCGGTGGCCCGGAAACGCGCAAGCACTTTCGCGGCAATGCTGGGCGTCATCGGCGAACCACCGGCATGCACGGACCGGATCGCGTTCACCATATCGTCGGCATTCGCGGTCTTCAGGATGTAGCCGCTGGCCCCCGCACAGATCGCATCGAACACCTTGTCCTCATCCTCGAAGACCGTCTGCATCAGGATATGGGCCTGCGGATAGCGTGCCTTGATGGCCTTCACGCCATCGATGCCGTTCATGCCGGGCATCTGGATGTCCATCACGATCACGTCCGGTTGCGCAGCATCGATGTCGCGCAT
>CAZYPC010000148.1:0-9185 GCA_964649165.1 uncultured Chryseobacterium sp. | reverse complement strand
CAACTCGCATGCGCATCCATTCTCTTGCGCCAACTTTTTTGAGATGGCTTCTAATCTCTGGCATGGCTGATCAGATTTGGGCCCCGGGCGGGCCGACTGTTGCTAAACTAACGGTCTCAACCCAGACTGCATAAAATCTCACGACAGTGAATGTGAAACCGCCGTGCTCCGAGCCCTTACTTTGCCTCCGAGCGACTGCCAAGAAGTACGTCAGGATGAGCTACGTCGAGAAGATCAATGAACTGTTGGTGCCCAACACCACAGAAGATGCAGTAGTGCTGGACCTTTTCGCCGGCTGCGGCGGCCTGTCCTTGGGCTTCGAAGCCGCCGGCTACAAGACCATCGGTTATGAGATGAACGCCAAGGCGGCTGAGACCTACCGCCTCAACCTTGGCAGCGACTGTCACGCCGTGAAGCTGGACACGTCCTTCGAGTATCCCGAGGCGCAGATCGTGATCGGTGGCCCACCGTGCCAGCCATTCAGCGTTGGCGGCAATCAGCACGGCATCAAGGATGCGCGCGATGGCTTCCCCATCTTCATCGACGCCGTTCGGAAGCTTCAGCCCCGCGTCTTCATGTTCGAGAACGTCCGTGGCCTGCTCTACTCCAACAAATGGTACTTCGAACTGGTGCTAGAGGAGCTTCGCAAGCTGGGCTACGTCATTGACTACCGGCTGCTCAACGCGGTTCACTTCGGCGTTCCTCAGAACCGGGAACGGCTCTTCGTCTTCGGACATCGCTCGACGTTCGCTTTCCCAAAGGCACATACCAGCAAGGTCACGGTTGGTGAAGCCATCGGCGACCTCATGCCCACTACCCCGCCCGAAAGCAAGTTCCTGAACGCGACGATGGATGCCTACGTCGCTCGCTACGAGAAGGCCTCGCATTGCATCAATCCACGTGACCTGTATGCCGACCGCCCGGCCCGGACGTTGACTTGTCGCAACCTGGCTGGTGCAACAGGCGACATGCACCGCGTTCGCTTGGCCGATGGTCGCCGGCGCAGGATCCTCGTGCGCGAAGCAGCACGGTTGCAAAGCTTCCCTGACTGGTTCGAGTTCACCGGTACCGAGACGGACCAGTTCAACCAGATCGGCAACGCGGTACCGCCGTATCTCGCCTATCAATTGGCGCGGTCGCTCAAAGCCTGCTACAACCGGGAAGAGCAGTTCACACCGGCAGAGATAGCGCGACTCCGTCCGAGCCATCGAGCCCTTACCCTCTTCGCCGAATGAGCCGAAGCGCGAAGCCAGCACAGGTCCAGCGCCTGGAATCGGAAGCACTGGACATCCTCGCTTCTGTTGGCATTCCGGTCGACGACAAGACAGTTCGCGCCAAACAGATGATGGCCGTATGTCTTCTCTCGGTCGCAGGAATCACCAAGTCATGGTCCGAAGCCAAAGGCTTGGGCGATGGCCGCCCCTTGAAGACGCGCGAGATCATTGCCTTCGCGAACAAGCACCTCGGCGAGAAGATCTCCCCAGGCTCGTACGATGACATCCGCCGCAAGCACCTCAAGCTGATGGTCCTCGCTGATCTGATCGTTAACAGCGGCGACAACCCATCGAAGGCGACGAACGATCCGACACGCGGCAACGCATTGCACCCCGACTTCAAGAAGCTGGTGCAGTCCTATGGCACGTCAGCGTGGAAGAAGAATCTGGCCGTGTTCAATAAGGACAGGCCGTCGCTCGCTGAGGTATTGAAGCGCAAGCGGAACATAGAGTTGATACCGGTCACTCTTCCAGGTGGACGCAAGCTCACCTTATCGCTTGGCAAGCACAACGAGCTTCAGAAGGCCGTCATTGAACAATTCCTGACGCGGTACGGGAAGGGTGCAGAAGTGCTCTACGTTGGCGACACTTCGAACAAGGCACTGCACATGGAGCGTGAACGGCTCGCGGAACTTAAGTTCTTCGAGTTGTCGCACGATGAATTACCCGACGTCGTTGCCTATGACGCCAAGAACAATTGGCTCTTCCTCATTGAAGCAGTGCATAGCTCTGGTCCTATGAGCGAGATCCGCGTGCTCGAACTGAAGCGCCTGCTGAAGAACTGCACCGCAGAACTCATCTTCGTTACGGCGTTCCTCACAAAGCCCGCATACCTCAAGTGGGCCAAGCAAGTCGCTTGGGAAACCGAAGTATGGATCGCAGAAAGCCCGGATCACCTCATTCACTTCAATGGTCACAAGTTCTTGGGACCGCATGTGTCATCTTGACCTTATTGGTCAATGCGGTCAGTGATTCAGACCATCATCCTCAGCTCAGTGAATCTCCGTAAGCACCGGCATTTGGCACTTGTCGTCGTTGTGGGCTTCTGTTTGGGATTTCTGTTAATCTCAGTGCCCGCACCTCCGGACCGGATGCTCAACATCCAGAACTACCTGATAACGGTCGGTGGGATCATCTCGGCTTTCGTCATCGCCTATCTCTCGACTAAGGTTTTCGATGTCCGCCGTGAACGATCCATCATCAAGGCAGAACTCGATGTCCTCTCTGACAAGCTCACCTTGTTTCGGAAGCTGCTCTTTTATGTGATGAAGAGTCGTGACTTCTGGGTCAAGTACGATGACATAGCCAAATTCAAGCAACGGTTCCCTGATCTCGACTACCAGCGTTTGCATACAATGGAAACCGACCCGTTAAGGCAGAGCTTCTGGGACACCGGTTCTGACCTGTCGCACAACACGATTGAACTGTGGCTGGCCATGGAGGCGATCACGGGCAAACTTGGTGAGCACGGACAGATACCGTGGATCTATGACCCGAATGCTTCCTTCAACTACAGCTTGGAGCAAATAGGGCGGTGCTACGAACCAAGCAATCAAATTTGGTATCTCCTGGAAGGTCGGTTCGCGAAGCACGGTTACGGTCGTTTCAACGACACCGGTATTTGGGTCGGGTTTGAGAGCGACGCCCGTGACTGCATCTCTCGGATAGATGAGCGCCTGAAGGGCAAGGATTTTCACCGGGAGATTCTTGGTGGCCTCGCCTCTGATTTCCACGAGGTGTACTTACCCCGGATGCATGTTCTTATCCGGGATAACATTGGAGTGCCGAAAGTCCTATCCGCCTCCTTCCGGAGCCTGTTCGTGATTATGCTCTTTGGCGTTCTCCTTCCCATAGTCCTGCAATCCATCAGCGTTCCCGACATCGCAAACGTGGGTCTCACGCTTTTCTTCGTTTGGGTCACGTCCTTAGCACTCCTCACGTTCATGCTCGAGTTCTATCGTTTCCTGAACGCCGATACTGCGGTCATCAAACAGGAGTAGACCTCCCCTTTCTCACGCAAGCATCCAACCCCGTGCGGTACATTCCATCTGTAGTCAGCCCCGCATTTCGCGTGAGGGATAGAAGCGGAAAGCCCGCAGCCGGTATTCCGGCGAGGACAGAGCGGATAGCCCGACGGCGAGTCTTCGAGCCGGCACGCCCAAGCCCCACGAACGGTCCGTGTTATTTTGCCTCCGATGCAATTTGCCCGGAAGTCGTGGTTCTGGATCGCCTGCACGATCGCAAGGGTACCTCGAAGGACCTCGAACGGATGGCACGCATGACGATCGTTCGCCCAGACGAGGCGCGACGAGGAGAGGATACTGGACGAAGTATCCGACCGAGGAGCAACGATGGTTGGGCGAAGGAGCGGCGTGCGCCCGAGGGGTCGTCCCGTCGTGTCGGGACGATGACGCCGGAGCGAGGTCCTTCGAGGTACCCTGGAGGCTTGTTCAACGCCGGGCTAGCGAGCGCACGGCCTACCTGGAAGAGTGAAGCCTGGCCGTTGGCGCAGGCTCGCGATAGGATCACGCTTTCAATGCGCGGAGCAATTCACCCGGCGTGACGATGCGCGTCTTCCCGTACTTCTTGAGCACCAACAGATCATCATCACCGGTCACGAGCAGATCCGCCTTTGCGGCCTTGGCCAGCGCCAGCAGAAAGTCATCCTTCGCATCGCGGCACACCGGTACCACCTTGGGCTCTCGCTTCACGATGTGCGCCATGCGTACCAGCCGTTCGATGCTCTCCTCCGCCCTGGCCTGGGTGAAGTACTTGCGCATCTTCGGCCTCCGCGTCACTTCCGCCAGCTCGGCGAGCGAACGTGTCGAGAAACACAATTGGAACTTCTCTTGAACGAGGACGGCATCCAACTCGCGCAACCGCCGCCCGATCAGCCAGCTGATCAGGACGTTGGTATCAACGACGAGCCTTGTGCGTGCGCGTGGCATGCATCTCGGTCCTTACCTCCTCCACGATGCGCATGATCTCGCTGTCTTTGAGCGTCACCTTGCCCCACACCTTGTGCAGCCAGGCGATATCGTCCTTGCGCTCCTGCTGCCGGATGGCCTTCATGAACGCGCGCTTATCCGCAGCGGACAATCGGCTGACGCGGGATAGGATATCGTCCACGGCAGCATTGCGATCGCCTTTGATGTCGAAGCTCATGGCCTTGTAAAGTTGTCCAAAGATAGCCGGACAAAGAACGGGCGGTGATGCCTGCCCTCGACAGGTCTTCGAGGCGGCACGCCTGCCTGCCGGCAGGCACGCCCCTACCCCGTGTACGGTCCGTGTTATTTTGCCTCCGATCATTTGCCCGGAAGTCATGGTTGTGGATCGCCTGCGCGATCCGCAAGGGTACCTCGAAGGACCTCGAACGGATGGCACGCATGCCGATCGTTCGCCCAGACGAGGCGCGACGAGGAGAGGATACTGGAACGAAGTATCCGACCGAGGAGCAACGATGCTTGGGCGAATGAGCGGCGTGCGCCCGAAGGGTCGGCGCGACCCCGGCCCCCGAGCCGGGGGACGATGACGCCGGAGCGAGGTTCTTCGAGGTACCCTTGAGGCCTGTTCAACGCCGGGCTAGCGAACGCACGGCCTACCTGGACCGGACCGACCTGGGCGATCCGCGATCAGGCCGGGCACCGCATTTCGCGTGAGGGATCGCGCTCCTACCTTGGAGCCGTGATATCCAACAAAGCCCGCTTGCATGAACTACTCGCCGAGTTGGGTCGTCGCACGCCCTATGTCAGCTTCAAGTCGATCCGAGCCGCGGTGAACGAGGCGGAGCTGGATCTGAAAGACAAGAGCTTGAAGAACTATTTGGGCCATGCAGTGGAGCAGAAGCTCATCTACGATGCAGGCCGGGGTTGGTACAGCAGCCACGGCGAACCCGTGCGATTGGACACCTCTGCGGTGAGGCCAATGATCCGGGTCGTGGAGAAGAACTTCCCCTTGTTGGACTTCACCGTATGGAGCACCGGGCAGGTGAATCCATGGATGCACCACCTTATCGGAAAGCCGATCTTCTTCCTGAATGCTCCAGGCGATGCACTGGAGGCCGTGGGCGATGTGCTGAAGACGAAGGGCTATGATGTTTGGGTGAACCCCACGGGTAAGGACAAGCGCCGCTTCACCGTGGGTGAACGGACGGTGGTGCTCCGCCCCTTGGTGAGTCGTGCGCCCGCTGATGGGCATCATGCACCGGTCGACGCCCTGCTCGTTGACCTATTTATGGAGGTGAAGGCATTAGGCATCATGGACACGACCGAATACCACGGCATGGTGGGCAGCCTGCTCGCGAGCGGTTTGGTGCCCATGAGCACCCTGGTGGATTACATAAAAAGGCGGAAGCTGAAAGTGAGGGATGTGCTTGATGGTCATGTAATGGACTAAAACCACCTAAATCAAAAAGGTGGCAATAGTCAATTTCTGATCGAGAAAAACGACAGCTTTTATCTTCCTGTATTTCAGCCATTTAATATTCCATGTTCGCCCCTGAATGCCTTACCAAAGATTGGATCGTCAAGGAGGCGAGGCGGCAGGGCACCCAAGCCGTGGTGCTAGAGAAGAGCATCCATGCACTGTTGTTAGTGGGAAGGCTGCGACAGGTGGGTCTCGACTTTGTATTCAAGGGTGGAACCAGCTTGATGCTGCACTTCAACACCGCAAGACGGCTAAGCATCGATGTGGACATCGCCAGCCTTGAGCCCCTCGAGAAGGTTCAAGAAGCCTTGTCCGAAGTATGCGATGGTGCGCCCTTTCTCCAATGGTCTCACCAGCAATGGCGGGACTCCGAGAACCCGCCTACGAAATACTTCCAGGTGAACTATACCTCGGCACTGGACGACAGCACCGCAGCAGTGCAGTTGGATGTGCTCGAGGTGGCCAACGCGTATAGTGTAGTGGAAGAGAAGATCATCCGGACCGATTTCCTGAAGGTCGTTACCGAGGTCGCTGTTCGTATCCCTACCGTGGACTGCCTGTTAGGAGACAAGCTGGCGGCCTTCGCACCAAGCACTATCGGCATCCTCTATCAACCTACGCATAAGATCACCGGGGAGCCGACTGAGCCGCGCCTCATCCGCGTGATGAAGCAGCTATTCGATGTTGGCGAACTGTTGATACATGCCAAGGAGCCAGGCTTGGTGGATGAAACCTACCGCCGTCACTTCGCTCACCAGAACGGCTATCGGGGAGGCGGCTTCACCCTGGAGCAAGCATTGAACGACAGCGTGGATGCCGCATATCAGCTAAGTCAGATCGACCTGAAGCCTGTCATTGAGAACGAAAAGACCACATTCTTCAGACAAGGTCATGGTCGCATCAACACACATCTTATCGGTGCGCGCTATACCCTGCAAGATGCCAAGAACTCGGCAGCGCGTGCAGCGCTGCTGGCAACGGCAATACGCACCGGGCAGTTGGAAGGCGTGCTAGGTCCCATAGTGCTTCCGTCCACCGATGTGCTACGCGGGCAGCGTATCACCGGCACTTGGGACAAACTGGACCGTTTGCGAAACGTGAGTGCTGAGGCATTCCATCGCTGGTATCTGGTGAGCATGCTTGAACAGGGTTAGTCACCCTTTCACGAATAAGGGTGCGCCCCGCATTTCGCGTGAGGGATAGAAGCGGAAAGCCCGCAGCCGGTAATCCGGCGAGGACTTGTAGCGGATAGCCCGACGGCGCGCATTTGGCGCCGGCACGCCCAAGCCCCACGAACGGTCCGTGCTATTTTGCCTCCGATCATTTGCCCGGAAGTCATGGTTCTGGATCGCCTGCGCGATCGCAAGGGTACCTCGAAGGACCTCGAACGGATGGCACGCATGACGATCGTTCGCCCAGACGAGGCGCGACGAGGAGAGGATACTGGACGAAGTATCCGACCGAGGAGCAACGATGGTTGGGCGAAGGAGCGGCGTGCGCCCGAAGGGTCGTCGCAACCCCGGCCACCGAGCCGGGGGACGATGACGCCGGAGCGAGGTTCTTCGAGGTACCCTGGAGGCCTGTTCGACGCCGGGCTAGCGAGCGCACGGCCTACCTGAACTGGACCGACCTGGGCGATCCGCTAGTGAACCTCCGAAGGTCCTCCCTGGCCCCCCGCATCCTGAACCAGCGCACCAGCAAAGGGTACTGCCCCTCACACCCCCATGCGCCGGATCTCCCTCGCCTCCCTTTTTCTCAGCCCTCTCCGCCTCTTGGCCCAGGACGATCGGCCGGACAGTTTGCTGCTCTTTCGCGCCGCCCTGGAGCAGGAAGCGATCAAGGAATTCGCCCCGCGCGCACCGGAACACTACCTGCTGGTGTGGAAGGAAGAGCGCGAAGGCCACCGCCACACATACAGCCGCGGCGATGGAAGCACACTGGCCGAACTGCTGACACCGGAAGGCGAACTGCGACCTGGGATCTGTGAACCCTTCGGGCCGGGGGGCATCACCAACTACAGGAACCGCTACGCCGTGGTGTGGGTTAGCCCGGACACCGGACTTACGCGCTACACGGCCTGGTATTTTGAGCGAAAGCAGTGATGCTGTGATGTTCGAACGAAAGGCATCACACGAATGACAAAGGGCTACCCAATGATCGGCGATCCGGCCTCGTTCACTCCAACTTCCGCGAGGGCGTGGTGCGATCGATCAGGAGCACCGCATCGAACTGCTCGGCGAGCACGGTGGGCTGCTCAAAGCCGAAATCGAACGCGCTGTAGCCGATGGAACGCACGGGCCGCGGTGAGCTGATCCACGTGCTTCGCGGATCAGCAGCCAGTGCGCGCACATCCAGGAGCAGCGCTTCGCTACCGCTAGGCAGGATCCGGTGCATCGCCTCTTCCAAGCTGCCCACCGGCGCGGGGAAGCAGCGGGCGTCCATCGGCCGGTGATCGGTGAAGCCCCGCGTGGCGCCGTAGCTTCCATCATAAGTGCCAAGGCCCACCACCCGCAGCCCATCGCCGAAGAGACGCACCATGTGCGCGCCCATGCTGGTGCCGCTGGCGAATCCCACGCGGCCGATGTGCGCATCGTGGGCCCACACCGCCATGCGCGTGCCCTCCGGATAGCGCGTGAGCGTCCATGCGATGTTGGCCGCCATGCAGCTGTCGCGGATCGAAGGGTTCCACGGGTCGCTGGCCTGCAGGGCACATTGCACCGCCACGCGCGCGTTCTGTGCGGCCCACAGGCGTTCGCTTACGCTGGCATGCGGCCGTTCACGCAGGCTGCGCGTCACCAGCTCCTCCGCCTTTCGTGCGTTCGCGAGCCACAGTGCCCCCTGCCCTTCCGCCGGTTGCGGATAGTCGCGCGCGCGCCAGGCTTCGCGGTGGTCGGCGTAGAGCGCTCGCACCTGATCAGCGACCCCGGGATCGTGCCGGTGCAGATAAGCCACCACGCTGTCCATGGGCAATTGTGGGTCCTGCATGTCGAAGCCCACGAACGAGAGCGCGTGATCGGGATGACCGGCGTTGTATCCACGCATCCACTCGATCAGTTCTTTCACTTCCTGTTTGTACCACACACCGAACAATCCGCCCATGACCTGCTTCACGGAGTCCGGCGCACCGTGCACGTGAGCGTTGATCCGTTCGGTGGTCAATTGGTTCGCTTCAATGGCGAACACAGTGAACCCGAGCTCTTCCGCCAGGTAGCGGAACAAGTGGTGCTTGGCCACGAAGAACTCGTGCGTACCGTGGGTGCTCTCACCCAATGAGACCACCTGTGCATCGCCCACCACGCGGCCGAACGCTGCGTAGCCCTCGGGCCATTGCACGTCCGTAGCCGCTCGCACGTGGAGCACGTCCATGGTTGAGCCATGCGCGCGCAATGCGTCCAGGTCAGCGGCCGTGGGCGGTGTGCCGCAGGGCAGTTCGGTCAATGGCTTGCCATCCGCGGTGAGCGCGAGACCATCGAACCAGACCGGATC
>CAZYPC010000147.1:0-9326 GCA_964649165.1 uncultured Chryseobacterium sp. | reverse complement strand
CAACTCGCATGCGCATCCATTCTCTTGCGCCAACTTTTTTGAGATGGCTTCTAGCACGATGCCCACGACCCAGCCGATCCCGTAGGGATCGCAGACCAACCAACCGTCGATGCGTTAGATTCATCGGCACAAGAGCCCCGGATCATGGCCACCTACCTGAGCCTTCACTATCACGTGGTTTTCGCGACCAAGAACAGGGTTGCATGCCTGGACGCGGTGTGGCGCGACCGCCTGTTCCACTACATGGGCGGAACTGTTCGTGGCCTCGGGGCCTTTCCTCAAGGCACGGGAGGATGGAATGACCATGTCCATTTGCTGTTCGGCATGCGCGCGGACAAGACATTGTCCGATGTGGTGCGCGAGATCAAGAAGGCATCCTCTGTATGGATACGCGATGAGATACGATTGAACGGCTTCGCTTGGCAGGAGGGCTACGGCGCGTTCACCGTCGGATATCGGGAGCGGGAGATCGTCAGGTCTTACATCGCTGACCAGGAGCAGCATCACCACAAGAAGTCGTATGAAGAAGAGGTGGCGGGTTTCTATCAGGATGCGGGCGTCGAATTCGATCCGCGCTACCTGGCGTGACGTCTGCGATCCCTACGGGATCGAAACATGCTGATGGAGGTCTAATGGCTGTGACCCCTTCGGGGTCGGGCTCATGCCGAATCAAGGCCCAAGTTGTGCTATCTGACCGCGTGGGCAGCGGGCTTCTTCCTGCTCGCCGTTGTTGTACGGGCCATTACCAGTCTTCTGGGCCGCCGAAGTACTTGGCTCCGCAATCCTTGAACAACTGTTGCAGCGCATTGACTTTGGCGAGGCAGAAGTCCTGAATGGGAATGCCTTCGGTGGAGCGTGTCTGCAAACAGCTAAGGCATACCTCCACGTGGGCGAAGGCCAGCCCCTTGTCATCAATGAAGATGATCGCGTGCCTCGGGTCATAACAGGCGGCGACCATTTTATCCTCTTCCGGACAGGGCTCATTGCAAAACACGGAGAACAAGCGTCTGGTCTGGCTTTGGTCCAGTACGATGTGATCCTTGATCCGCTTCTTCGGCAGGGTGACGCGGTCTTTGCCGTCGATCAGCTCATTGTTGATGTGGGTCTCGCCATCGATCCGGACAGTGTCCCACGTGTACCTTACCGGATAGGAAAAGAGCTCAATCCGGCGCGCCTTGTTGAAAGGGAACGTGTTGTCGTATTCCAGCGGAAGAAAGACGGTGGGGCCATGAGGCGTTGTCGCAGGCGGGTCAGGCTTCTGTTTGCGAAAGAGCAACCGGTCTCCTTGGTCTGGATCACCGATGAACATGATGATCACGGGTTGACCATCCATACTCCGTAGCAGAGCGTTTTTTCTGGCCCCGGACCTGAACATCTCGCAGGGTCCGTAACTCAGCTCCAGGCACCAGGTCCCACCGTCACGTTCGACGCGCCACGAACCGTTGAGGGTGCCGATCGATCCGTTCAGGGGACGGCCATCCGGGGTTGCGATGAGGTCCGGCGCGTTGTCAAAGCGCATCCCACCTTGCTGAAGGAATTCGAGTGAAAGGATGGGCAGGCTGTCCCCGTAATGTTCCCTCACCAGATCATAGCTGAAGCTGTCCGCCAACCAAGTTCCCGTCAGGGTGGAATCGGCTGGCGCTTGGTCGAGTTCCTTCATGCGGTCCTCATCCAAAGGCCCGAAGAATATGCAGGATGCCAGCAGGCTGGAAAGAGCGCTGAGCAGAAGTGCTACCCGGACGAGCGACATGTGCAGGTGTTGCCAACGGGCAGGAGCAAGGTACCAATGATCCGGCAAGACTTTGCCAACTTCGTTGGCGCGTTCTATCAGATGAAGAAGACCCTGCTCACGCTTTTTATGCTTTTCGGACTTGGGCCTGGTCAATGCTGTGCGCAAGGGTCCTCTACAACGCCGACCCACACGCCGTCCCCATGGAGCCTTTCGGTTTCAGCCCACACCGGCTCCATCATCGCCCATTCCCGCAAGCTGATCGATGTCTCCACCTCCAATCCATACGGCGCGGAAGTCGACTTCTTCTGGACCCTGGCCGATGAACGATTCACCCGCCGCTCCGGACTGGTCTCTCGCCGCGGCTTCGTGCTCTCCGCCATCGACTTCGACAACCCGCAAGTGCTCGGCCGGGTGATCAGCCTTACGCCGTTCGTGGAACCGATGATCCGCGCGCAGAAACGCTTGCATGGTTCGGTGCGGCTGGGTGTGGGGTTCGCCTGGCTGAACAAGGTGTATGATGCGGAAACGAACCCGGCGAACCTCTTCTTCAGCACACGGCTCAGCTTCACGGGTATGGTGTGCGCGAACCTGGGCTACCGGTTCTCACCGCGTTGGGAGGCGCGCGGCGGCATCAACTTCAACCACATCTCCAACGCTGGCATGAAGGAGCCCAACAAGGGCATGAACTATCCGACCTGGAGCCTGGGCGCGGTCTACACGCCGAGACCGGTCACCATCACACGTCCGGTCCGCGATGATACCTGGCGGAGCGAACGCCGGCGGTTGAACTACGTATTGCTCAGCGGCACGCTCAAGAACGCGGACGCCATCGAACAGCATCCGGCCGAGCGCACGGTCCTGGCCGGCGCGATGGGCGTGACCAGTTTCCGCACGGGTCGTATGTCCGCGCTTTCAGGCGGTGTTGAAGTCGTGCATGATGGCTTCGCGCGTGAGGCGCTCGACCGCGCAGGCGATGGGCGCAGCGCATGGAAGGGCGCGTTGATGGCCGGGCCGGAGCTGCTGATCGGCCGGGTGCGTTTCGGTGTGCTCATCGGCGGGTACGTGTTCAACCCCTCGCGGGAGGTGGAGGTGCCCTTGTTGCGGCGGACGGACCTGCTCTACCAGCGCTATCAACTGATGTACCGGTTCGGTGAGCACTTCCTGGTCGCGTACACGCTGAAGGCCCACCGGCACGTGGCCGATGCGTTCGATGTACGCCTGGGCTGGGCCTGGTGAACTTGTCGGCCTGACCGCCGAACCTGGCTGCCTGTGGCAGCAGCATGTTCCGCCGGGACCTCGCATCTTCGGAGCCATGGCCAAACGGGCTGAACCCAGGACGTTGTTGACACGTCTGACCGAGGTGCGGACACAGGCGATGCTGGTCTTCGCCCTGGCCTTCGCACTGTACGCGAACACGCTCGGCCACGGCTTCGTGCTCGATGACGGACTGGTGATCACGGACAATCCGTACGTGCAGGCGGGCATCCGTGGCATCCCGGACATCGTTTCGCACGACAGCTTCCACGGAACGCTCGGGGAAAGCGCCTACCTGAGCGGAGGACGTTACCGTCCGCTTTCGCTGGTGATGTTCGCCATGGAGGTCTCCTTCTTCGGGAAGAGGCC
This sequence comes from uncultured Chryseobacterium sp., assembly GCA_964649165.1. GTDB lineage: Bacteria > Bacteroidota > Bacteroidia > Flavobacteriales_F > PHOS-HE28 > PHOS-HE28. The sequence continues at coordinate 5,971 of CAZYPC010000147.1, read as the reverse complement.
TTTCGCCGGTCATCTGATCAACGTGCTGTTGTACGGCCTGACCGCGATCGTGCTCCTGCGACTCTTGCGCCGCGTCGTTTTCCCCGAGCATCCGCTGGCAGCATTTGTGGTGGCGGTGCTCTTCGTCGTCCATCCGCTGCACACCGAAGTGGTGGCGAACATCAAGAGCCGCGACGAGATCCTTTCCCTGCTCTTCCTTCTTTTCACGTTCACCTTCCTGCTGCGCGGCAGCGAAGGGCCGACGATCAACGATCGCTGGAAGGCCGCCGGTTGTTATGCGTTGGCGTTGTTGTCGAAGGAGAACGGGATCATCCTGCTCGGCATCGCCCCGCTCGCGCTCTTCACCTTCCGGGGGGCAACGTGGAAGCGCGCCCTCATGACGTGCGCGCCCCTCGGCGTTGTGGCGCTGCTTTATGTCGGCCTGCGCTTCGGCATCATCGGTTCCCGCATGCAGGAGGTTCCGGGCGTATTGGACAACCCGTACGTGCTGGCGACCGCGGGCCAGAAGATCGCCACCGTTCTGCATGTGTTCTACGATTACGTCCGGCTGCTCATCTGGCCCGATCCGCTTACGTACGACTACTCCTTCGCGCAGGTGCCCTATCGGTCGTTCGCTCAGCCGGGCGTGTGGGCCGGAGCCATATTGCTGCTTGTCGCGCTTGGTCTCGCCATCCGTTCACTGTTGAAACGCGATGCGATAGGCTGGTGCTCGGCATGCTTCCTCGGGACCTGGCTGCTCGTTTCCGGCCTGTTCTTCAACATCGGAGCGCCGATGGCAGAGCGCTTCATGTACCAGGCGAGCCTGCCGTTCATCGTCGCGCTGGTGCTCGTCCTGCAGCCTGCGCTCGCGAGGGCCACCGAACGGACAGCGTTCAGGACCGGCGTGGTCCTCACGATTCTCATCGGACTTCCATCCACCGTTCTCACCACCGCGCGCAACGCCGACTGGCGTGACCGCGACGACCTGCTGATCCACGATGTCACCGTTGCATTCCGCAGCGCGCGGGCGAACACGTACGCGGGTATCGCGTGCGTGAGGAAGGCCCAGGCGATCCCCATCGAGGAGCAAAAGCGTGAACTGGCTACGCGCGCACTCGGCTATTTCGCGACCGCGGACAGTATCGTGCCGGACTACATGCCCACGCTGCTGAACCGTGGTGTGGCTTACCTGCTACTGGACAGTGTACATGCCGCTGAGGCCGTGTGGGACCGTGTGCGCGTCGTCGAACCGGGCAACAACATGCTGAAGACGTATGACGCCGCGCTGTTCGAGCACTACTACCAGAAAGGCCTGAAGGCAGGAGTGGACCGGGACATACCGACGGCTGTCACCGCCCTGGAGAAGGCGCTGCGGTATGGCCCCAACAAAGCCGATGCCTGGTACAACCTCGGCGGGGCGTGCTTCACCGCAGGCGATACGGCCAAGGCCCGCAGCAGCTGGGAACAGACCCTGCGCCTCGACCCCCGCAACGCCGGGGCCCAGCAAGGCCTCAACGCGCTACGGCAGCGATCGATGTAGATTCGTATCGTGCCACAGGGAGAATTTCCACGGACCATCATCACACGGCTCGCGAACATGAGCCTGACCGCTCCTGGATTCCTGGAGCAGCGCTTCCATCCTGGAGCGAAACTCGATCCCGCCGGGTTCGCCGAGAACAAGAAGGCGCGCTTCGAGCTGTGCGGCGATGAGGCCTATCTCATGCTCACCGTCTTCCCCAAGGACATCGACTTCGAGCTACGCATTACGACATCGGACCACTTCGCGCCGGAGCGGGGCAAGGATGGGCTGGTGGCGCTCGCCCTGGTGGCCAACGACCATGTGGCCGAACAGGTCTCCAAGCTGTATTTCTCCTACTTCCCCCAGCTCTTCCGTCACGCGGTCTTCACGGACGAGGTCGAGGCCCGTAAATGGCTGCTCGCACAACGCATTGAAGCCGAGGGCCAAAGCGACCGACCAATTTGAAGTGGCAAGGCCACTGGCCGGGCCCACCAACAGGTGTTGAAAACCAGCCGGGATCACTACATTCGCACCCCTTTTCAGGAGGCCTGTCGTTCATCCGTTATGACCACCCACCAGGAAACCATCAAGATCTTCGGAGGCACGGCCTCGAAGCATCTGGCCGAGCAGATCGCCTCGGCTTGTGGTGAGCGACTGGGCGAGGTGGTTCTTAACCGCTTCAGCGACGGGGAGTTCCAGCCCAGTTTTGAAGAGACTGTCCGGGGGGACGTCGTGTACATCGTACAGAGCACCTTCCCCCCGAGCGACAACCTCTTCGAGTTGCTCATGATGGTGGATGCCGCCAAACGCGCAAGCGCCAAACGGATCGTCGCGGTGATGCCATATTTCGGTTTCGCCCGCCAGGACCGCAAGGACAAGCCGCGCGTGAGCATTGGCGCCAAGTTGGTGGCCAACATGCTTACCGCCGCCGGTGTGGACCGTATCATGACGATGGACCTGCATGCGGACCAGATCCAAGGCTTCTTCGAGGTTCCGGTGGACCACCTGTTCGCCAGCAGCATTTTCGTTCCCTACGTCAAGAAGCTCGGTCTTACGGACCTGTTGATGGTGGCACCTGACACGGGCGGGACGAAACGGGCCAACGCGTACGCCAAGCACCTCGGGGTGGACATCGCCATCTGCTACAAGCAGCGGAAGGTGGCCAACCAGATCGAGAAGATGACGGTGATCGGCGACGTGAAGGGCAAGGACGTGATGCTGGTGGACGACATGTGCGACACCGCCGGCACCCTGACCAAGGCCGCCGACATGATGATGGAGCAGGGTGCCAACAGCGTTCGTGCCATCTGCACCCATCCGGTGCTCAGCGGCGATGCCTGCAAGCGCATCGAGCGCAGCGCGCTCACTTCGCTGATCGTTACCGATACCATTCCCATCAGCGCCGAGAAAATGGCGCAGACCACCAAGATCGAACAGCTTCCCGTAGGCCCGCTGTTCGGCAGCGTGATCCAACGCATGCGCGCCCACGAGAGCATCAGCAGTCATTTCATCATCGCCTGACAAAGCCCAGGCGTCACCCAGACGATAGACCGTCAAAATCCCCAATGCCGCGCCGGCCAAGGCGAATCGAAGAATGAAAAAGGTAGAACTCACCGCCACGAAGCGGGACTCCCAAGGCACCAAGGGTGCCGCCACCCTGCGCCGTGCCAAGCGGGTACCCTGCGTGCTCTACGGAGGCTCGGCCACCACGCACTTCAGCGTGGACGAAGCCGCCCTGCGCAAACTCGTCTTCACGCCCGAAGCCTATCGTATCGAGCTGGACATCGATGGGGAGAAGCGCATGGCCCTTCTGCACGACAAACAGTTCCATCCGGTCTCCGACGCGATCATCCACTGCGATTTCGTCGAGATGAGCGAGAACAAGGAGGCGAAAGTGAGCCTGGCGGTGAAGCTCAAGGGCCAGTCCGTCGGCATCAAGGCCGGTGGCATCCTGAGCCAGCCCCTGCGCAAACTGCGCGTGAAAGGTCTTCCCGCTTCGCTGCCCGAGCACCTGGAGGTCGACATCACCAACCTGGAACTGAACGACAGCATCCACGTGAGCGATCTGAAATTCCCGGGCATCTCCATCGTTGAGCGTCCCACGGACGTGATCGCCAGCGTGAAGATGGCCAAGAAGGAAGAGGAAGCTGCTCCGGCTGCCGGCGCAGCCGCTCCGGGCGCTGCTGCTCCGGCTGCCGCCGGCGCTCCTGCTGCTGCTGCTCCCGCCGCCGACGCGAAGAAGGCCGAAGCCGCCAAGCCCGCTGCGAAGAAGTAACCCTCGAAGGGCCCAGCCTGAATATCACGTTGAGCGGGTCCCCGATCCCATCGGGGACCCGTTTCTTTTGCCACCACCATGAAGTACCTCATCGTCGGCCTCGGCAATCCTGGACCGGACTACGCGGACACTCGGCACAACATCGGATTCTCCGTCCTCGACAACCTGGCCGCCGGACAGAAGCTCCTGTTCAGCCCCTCCCGTTACGCGGACCATGCGGAGTTCCGGCACAAAGGCAAGACCTTCATCTGCATCAAGCCACAGACCTTCATGAACCTGAGCGGCAAGGCCGTGCGGTACTGGATGGACCAGGAGAGCATCATCAGCGAACGCGTGTTGGTGATCACCGACGATCTCGCCCTGCCTTTCGGGAAGATCCGTTTGCGCGCGAGCGGGAGTGCCGGGGGCCACAATGGTCTGACGAGCATCATCGAGACCATCGGGACCGATGCCTTCCCGCGGTTGCGCTTTGGCATCGGCAGCGATTTCGCCCGCGGCCGACAGGCGGATTATGTACTCAGTCCCTGGAGCAAGGACGAAGCCGCTACGCTTCCCGCTCGGGTAGCCCTTTGTTGCGATGCCGTGCTGGATTTCGGCCTGATGGGGATCGGCCACGCGATGAACACCTTCAACACGAAGTAGCGAGGAGCACGACCGGAAAGGCCTTGTCAGAGCCCCAAGGCCAGCAGCAGCGCTCGCACCTTCACGCGGTCCGTCCAGTCCTCAAGTACATATTGCCTTCGCGCAGTGAGGTCGATGATCAGCCCTTCATCGTCGGCCAGGCAGAAAACGTGCGCGGCCTTGCCGATGTAGAAGAACCCGAGGTGCGTCAGACCGGTCAGCGCCATGTGTACATGCTTGACAGGTCGGCGCTCTGCGAGTTCCGCGTTGAGCCCGGCAAGGTCGGTGGTCCCGATGGGAACATAGGCAGCACCGGCGTGTCGCAAACGCCAGCCAGTGGTCTCCGCCAAGGAACTCGAATACCGTTGCTCCGGGATATTCCGGAAAATATGGACACTGTCGATCTGTGAACAGCAGAACAGCTGCATGCTCACGGAGGCCCACAGCAAGCCCGATCGCAGCAACCCCGTCACGGTTGAGCGCCCATGTCCTTCACGAGGATGGTGAACACGGGGAAGTGATCGCTGAACCCCCCGGTGAAATTGTCACCGACGTAGATGCGGAACGGATAGCCCTTGAAGTTGCCATCCTGTTGGGCGAGATAGGGTTCGTTGAAAACGCGCGTGCCGTAGTACCGGTATCCCCCCTGGTTGCCGGTGGTAAGAGCCGGGGACAGGAGCATCTGGTCGAACAGGTTCCAAGAATCGCTCCAGGCCAGTGAACCGATACCCTTCTCATAAAGCGGTTGCATGGGATTGAAGAACTTGCTCGCGCTCACCTGGGCCTTGTCCTCGGTTGTCCCGAACATCCGGCGCACGCTGGGGTCCACCGGGTCGTCATTCAGATCACCCATGTAGATGATGCGCGCGTTGCTGTTCATGGCGAGCAGGGAGTCCACGATATGGCGGCCCAGCTTCGCGGCGAGGAAGCGTTTCGGCTGGCTGCGTTTCTCTCCCCCACGCCGGCTGGGCCAGTGCGCCATGATGAAGCTCATCGTGTCACCGTCGAGCACCCCGGTCACCACCAATTGTTCGCGTGTCCGGAACGAAGTATCCTGGGGGTCAATGAGCGGGTACGCATCGTGATGCACATAGGTGAATCTTTTGGGATCATAGAGGAAGGCCACGTCCACACCGCGTCGGTCCGGACCATCGTGGTGCACGATCCGGTATCCGCGCTGAGCGATGGGCGCGGTCTTGACCAGGTCCTCCAGCACGCTGCTGTTCTCGATCTCGCACATGCCCAGGCATGCAAGACCATCGGGGTGCAGGTTCTGCGCGACCTCCCCGATCACGCGCGCCATGTGCTCCAGCTTGATGTGGTAGCGGTCGCCGCTCCAGTTCTTCGGGGCACTGGGCAACCATTCGGCATCGTCCGTGTCCGGCGAATCGATGGTGTCATAGAGGTTCTCCACGTTGTACCAGCCGATGCAGGCCGGGGCAAGGCGCTTGTCGGCCTGGGCCGAGGCATTGGACAGGAAGAGAAGGAAGAGGATGAAAAGCGGGCTGGATCGCATGGGCAGAGGGCGGGGCCACGAAAGTAGGCTCCCGTCTTGGGCGAAAATGGTGCCGGGGCCT
>CAZYPC010000146.1:0-9382 GCA_964649165.1 uncultured Chryseobacterium sp. | reverse complement strand
CAGGAACTCCACGGAGGGATAACGCTCCACTTGGGCCCGTGCTTTGGCCGCGATCTCTTGCGGTGGCACGCCGTCCTGCGTGATGAAGTTGTGGGAGTAGGGCGTCTGCCGGTTGGCGGGCAGGCCGCTGTCCACGATCAGCACGCGGCGCAGCGCACGACCCAGGGCCATGCCAGCGGCAAGGCCACTGTAGCTGCCGCCCACGATGATCACATCGAATTGTTGGCTCTCGTTCATGGTGATGTTGAAGGCGGAGGCCAGCGACCGCAGGGGGAGTGCCTGTGCGCAGGTCGCACAGGCACCAAGCCCAAGGAAGTGTCGTCTGGTCATACGCGCTGGATATCAGGCTAGCGCGTTCTTGTTGGAGAGGGCGCGGATCACACGATCCACGAAGGGCACACCGGCGAACACGATCCACGGCACCAGACAGATGGTGAGCAGGAAGGTGCGCTGATACAATGGCAGCGCGGAGAGTTGCTCCCCGAAGAGCGCCAGGAAGAGTGTGATACTCGGGTAGATGACGACCCAGATCTTGAGGGACGCCAGCAGTTTCATTTTCGTTTTCATGGTTGCGTTGTTTGCGGGGACAAAGCAACCGGGAGCCCTACCCGGGGGGATAGGACGATCGTGTGATCGAGCGGTACATCTCTCTATTTCTGCCGGAAACCCTCTGGTGTGTGCCCCGTGTGCTTCTTGAAGAAGCGGATGAAGTAGGACACATCCTCATATCCGAGCCGGTCGGCTACCTGGCTCACTTGATCCGTGGTGGCGAGCAGGTAACGCTTCGCCTCCAAGATGATCTGGTCGTTGATCAACTCACTGCATGTGCGGCCCGTGCCCGCTTTCGTGATCGCGTTCAATTGAAAGGTGGAGAGGTGCATCAGCTCGGCATAAGCCGCCACTTCCTTGGTGGTGTGCACGCGCGTTTCGATCAGCTCCAGCAATTCCTCCAGTCGTTCCTGCGCATAGCTGTTCGCTTCGTTCGCAGCCTGCGGTGCGCATAGCACCAGGTCCGCGAGGAAGGCACCCAGGTAGGCGCGCACGAGTTGCAGGCGGGCCTGCTTTCCTGAGGCGATCTCCTGCGCAATGCGGTCCAGCAGCAACACCAGCGCTGCGTAACGCGACTCCTCCACACGCACCTCTTCCAAATGCCCCGCGCGCCGCAGCACCAGTCGGGCACCTTGGTCCCCAAGGGCCATGAAGTCCGCCTTGAACTGGAGGATGTAGCCGGTGCTGCCGTTTTTCAGTTCCAGCCGATGCACTTGTCCCGGTCGCATGACATAGATCGTATGCGGCGCGATGGTGTGCGGCCGGAAGTCGCACTCGTGCATGCCTGCACCCTCGCTCACCACCAGCAGGAAGTAGTGGTCATGCCGATGAAGGGCCTGCATCACGTCCTTGCCATCCAACACCCGTTCGATGGAGCGGATGTCGAATTCATCCGATAACCGCAATGAGGTGGCGGCGGTGGCCAGGCTTCTGAAGGGTATTTCCTTCATACGGGTTCGGGTGGCACCAAAGCCCTGGTTCGCAACCCAAGGTTCAGTTGCCCGAATGTAGGTTCCAGAGCGCGTGACGCTGGGGTAGCGAACTGGAAGGCGCCGAGCGCCGAGGTCGGAGGGGCTTCGGTCCAGACCCCGGATCCGCGCTGGGATGATCATGGCTGCATGTGCAGCGATGTGGCAGACCATGGCATCATCACCGCTGCGACCCGGTATCCCGAACAAGGGGTACCGAGCATGTATAATTTTGAGACCACACATGCGCGCCATGCGGTTTTCCGTTTCCTTCAGCGTGCTGATCGCGGTCTTGAGCACCGTTAGCGCACAGCGCGTTCTCTACGTGAACGGCCGCGTCTTCACGGCGGATAGCTCGGACTCCTTCGCGAGCTATTTCGTTACGGAAGGAGGCCGCTTCACCGAGGTCGGCCATGAACTGCCGCCTGACCGCCTGACCTCCTTCGATCGGCGGGTGGATCTGGGCGGTGCCACGGTGATCCCTGGGATCGTGGACAGCCACATCCACTTCATCGATGGTGGCTTGGGTATGCTGCAGGTCAGTTTCTTCGATGTTGCCGACCACGCCGAGATGCAGTCGCGCATCCGGGAGACGAAGGACCAGCTCTTGGACGGTATCTACGTAGGCCGCGACCTGGGCTATCCACCGCTGCAAGGCATAGCCGAACCGCTCCCTTTTCTGGATGGTCTTTTCCCCGATGTGCCGGCAGTGATCTTCCTGAAGAGCGGGCATGGGGCCATCGCCAACAGCGCGGCCATGGAGCTGATGGGTTTCACACCTCGCACACGCATCGCGGACGGCACCATCGGCTCGAACGCGCAGGGCGGGCTCACCGGTTATCTCTTCGAAGGCGCGGCCATGGAAGCGAGCAAGCAGATCAGTGGGCACTATTCCGCAGCCACCATCGAGCGGGCCGTGCTTCGCGCGCAGCACAAGGCGCTCGCTTACGGCATCACCACCATCGGGGACAACACCTTCAGCCCGTACCACTTGAACGTGTACCAACAGCTGCAGCGGCACGGGCTGCTGAAGCTGCGTGTTTGGGCACGCAGCTATGGCCGAATCCCGCAGACCGCCGGGCTGATGGCGGGCCTGGGCCAAAAGAAACTACGGCTGATCCCTTCCGGCGTGGACCTCATGCGTGTGCATTACCACGCGATGAAGTTCTTCGAGGACATGTCACTTTCCGTACCTGCGGACGCAGCGCAGGCGCAGGAGCCCGGTGGCCGTGTCTTCCTGGATGAGGCCGAACTGAAGGACCTCTTCCTGTTGCATCCGGAGCAGACCCTAGCATTCCACGTGCAAGGCGAACAGGGGCTGGGCCTGCTGCTGAACGCGATCGGTACCTATGGTCCCCGCCTCAATGCGCACCGCCATGTGATCGACCATGCCGGCTATGCCTCACCGGACCAGGTGCGGCGCATCCACGAGCTGGGCCTCGGCGTTACAATCATCGGCGGGCAGCTATTCGATCACGAGGCGCTTGCTCGCTACTACGGGCGTTCCATGCAGGGCACTGCTCGCACCTTCCTCCCAGCGCAGCTGCTGGATACCCGAACGAAGGTGGTTGTGGCACGCGGTGCCTTGTCCAGCGACTTTCCCTACGGCATGGACACCTTGTACGCGGACCATCCGGAGCTCGATGGGTTGAATCCCTTTGCTGCGATGGCGGTGAACGTGACCGGGCGCCATCCTGACGGCACGCCGATAGCAGGGGTGGGGGGGAAGACCATCAATGTGCGGGAGGCCGTACGTTCGTATACCGCGAACGGTGCCTATGTACTGGGTGCGGAGCAGGCGTTCGGCACCATTGCCGCGGGTCGTCAGGCTGACTTCGTGGTGCTGGACCGAGCGGTGTTCGAGGCCGATGCCATGGACCTGTACCGCACCACGGTGCAGCGGACGTTCATCCAGGGCGAGGAGGTGTACAACGCCTCCGATACCACCGTCGGCCCAAGCGTGCTCAGCGCACCGGTGAAGGTGGGTTCGAGCGACTATGCCATATCCCCGGTGATCGGTTACGACCCCACGCTGGGGCTCATTCTCGGCGGTGCGTACTTCCGCTTCCCGTTGCGGACGCCGGGCAGTTACTTCTCCACCCAGCTGCAAGCCATCCTCACCGGTCAGGTGAACGTGATGCTGGACTACACCCGTTATTCGCTCTTCAAGCGCGCTGACCTCGCCGTGGCGGGCTCATTCTCCGACTACTTCCAATACTACTTCGGCGAGGGCAGCAGCACCGATGCGGACGTGTACACCAAGCTCTTCGCCTCGGTGTACAAGGTGCGCCCCGAACTGAGCTACGACCTTCACCGGGGCTGGCGCTCCACCGTCTTCGCCGATCTCCGCGGACGGCACGAGACCAAGCAGCTGGACCACGAGGACATGGACCTGGGCCGTACCGCCTTCCCCGATGAACACACGCTGGGCCTCGGCGCGACCATCCAAGGCGACACACGGGACAATCCCTTCAGCACGCGGAAGGGTATCCTGGGCCGCTTGGAAGTTATGCATGTGCCGAGCGATCTGAACGTGGTGGGGAACGGTGCGGCCACCTTGTTCCAAGCCGACCTGCGTGCGTTCCGTTACCTATACAGCGCGCGCTATGTGCTGGCCGCTCGGCTCTTTGGAGGCTATGCCATTGGTGACCCCAGCTACCTGTTCCGCTACACCTTGGGCGGTGCATATATCCTGCGTGGCTTCTATGGAAACCGCTTCCGGGGAAGCCGATTCTATGCCGGTCAGTTGGAGATGCGATTCAACTTGATCGGCCGCTTCGGCGGCGCCGGCTTCGTGGACGCGGGGGACATCGGCGATGGTGAGTTGAACCGGATGCGCTTGAGCTACGGTGGTGGCATCCGCTTCGCCCTGACCGCCAACGTGAAACTACGCCTGGACTACGGAACCTCCAACGACCAGAGCGGTGTGTTCTTCACCTTCGGCGAAGCTTTCTGAAATCCACGCACAGATGAAACCAACGGTCGCCGAACACTCATTCGAACGGTTCCAGAAGGACCGCATCGCCCTGTTCAGTGATGCCGTGTTCGCCATCGCCATCACCCTGCTCATCATCGAGGTCCGGGTGCCGGAGCACGAGGATGCCGTAACCGACGCCGACCTGTGGCATGACCTGCTACACCTGATGCCGAAGTTCATCGGCTTCATCATCAGCTTCTTCGTGATCGGCCAATACTGGCTCGCCCACCACCGCATCTTCCGCTATGTGGAGCGAAGCAGCCACACACTGCTGTGGAACAACCTGTTGTTCCTGCTGCCCATCGTGATCATGCCGTTCAGCACGGCCTTCCTCAGCGAGTTCTTCGATGGTCGCTTGCGCCTTCCGTTGGCCGTGTACACCGGCACCATCTGCCTAACCGGTGCGCTGAGCTACCGGCTATGGCGGGTAGTTGCCGAACCGGCCAACCACTTGGGCCGACCGATCCACAAGGTGGTGCTCGCCTACAACAGCGCCCGGGCGTTGGTGGCACCCGGCATCTTCGTTGGTCTGTTCCTGCTGTCTTTCATCAGTAACGGCGCAGCATACGTGATGTTGCCGTTCATGCTCCTCTCGGGCTGGACCATCCGCCGCTACTTCAACCGGAAGCATCCGGCGTTGATGAAAGAGCATCTGGGTTGAGCTTCTGCGCTTCTCGATCCCCGTTCCGGGACACTGGAGATTGAGGAATACCGCGCCCTGCAGGCATACAGCGGCCTGATGTCACTCTCGCGCATACCCGCGCCATTCGTCTCCACCAGCAGGAAGTAGTGGTCATGCCGATGAAGGGCCTGCATCACGTCCTTGCCATCCAACACCCGCTCGATGGAGCGGATGTCGAATTCATCCGACAGCCGCAAGGAGGTGGTGGCGGTGGATAGGCTGCGGACGGGGATCTCCTTCATGCGGGTTGAAAATAGGCTGCATGGTCGATCCCCGATGGATCAATGGTGATGGACATGTGCCGCTACACTTTCCACCTGTGGCTTTCGACCATCGACCACATCGAAGTGCGCCATCATTCCCGCTGCATGGTGTTCGATGATGTGGCAATGGTACATCCACGTTCCCGGACGGTTGTCTGGCATCCAGGCGATCTTGGCCGTGCTGCGCGGTTTCAGGTTCAAGGTATCCTTCCAGGCCCGGTGCGAAGGAGCTACGCCATCCACTTCGAGCACCTGGAAGAAGAAGCCGTGGAGGTGGAAGGGATGGTCCATCCGGCTGGTGTTCGCCACTTCCCATACTTGCAATTCACCCACCAGCACAGGCTTGTCGGTGCCGTGCACGGTGTTGTTGACGCGGAAGTCCTTCTGGTCACGGATCCGCGGGTCAACGGACAGCGTCACTCTGCGCGTGACCGATGCACCCTGCTCCGCTAGTGGTTCGATCGTCCGCAAGCGCTCGGGTATCCGAGCGATCGACGGGCGGCTGGCACCCACGTTCACGGTCGCGAACGTCTCCTGTTTTGCTTTCAGGAAAGTCGTCCGGTTGTAGGCGAGGGACTCCAGTGCCAGGGTCTCTCCCGCTTCGAATGGACCGACCGCGATATCCACGCGTTCACCGGGGGTGATGAGGGCCTCGGTGACCGCCACGGGATGTTCCAACAGGCCGCCGTCCGAAGCGATGATCTTGAACTCCTTGCCGCCGAGGTACAATTGGAAGTACCGTGCGCTGGATGAATTGATGAAGCGCCAGCACTCGACCTGACCGCCGTGCATATCGATCACCAGGCCCTCCTTGCCGTTCAGCAGAAGGGTGTTGCCCTGCCGGCCGTCATGCCTTTCCATTGCGCGCGGCAGGAACCAGGTCGGCCGGGTGAAGGCGTTGTTCTTATCCAGCTTCATGTCGTCGATCATGAAGATGCGCTCGCCATCCACCGCCGGCTCCGCATCGCCGTCCACGATCAACGCGCCGTACATGCCGCGTTCCATCTGCACGGTCTCGTTCTGGTGCGCGTGGTACCAGAAGGTGCCCGCATCGGGTACAACGAAGCGGTATTCGAACACTTCACCCGGCTCGATGGGCCGTTGTGTCGCATCGGTGCCGTCCATCGTTGCTGGCAGGGCAATGCCATGCCAGTGGATGGTGGTGGCCTCGTTCAGGTTGTTGGTAAGGCGCACGACCAGCGTGTCACCCGCTTTAGCGCGGAGCAAGGGTCCGGGTACCTGGTTGTTGAACCCCCACGCCTGCACGGTCTTGCCGGGAGCGATCTCCCAATCGAACGAGCTCGCTTGGAGATCGTATTTCACTGTCTTGTTATCGGTTTTCATCACGTTCTTGTTAGGGGTGGTCTCTGGGGTCGGGAGGATCCTGTTGGGAGGGGCGGACATTCCGCCCCTCCCTTTGCGGATCACTTCGTCGCGCAACCGCAGGTGCGTTCGCTGCTCGGGCATACCGGGCCGCACGTGCAGATCACACAGGTGCAGTTCGCGTTGCCGCAGCTCGTCGTGGTCTGTTCGACCGAATTCTGGGGAGTTTTCATGGCGTCGATGGTTTTTGTTGTTCGACACCGCAAAAGTCCACGCACCCCTCGCAGAGCGTGTTACATCCTTCCGGAGAAGGTTTACATCGCGCTCAGACCACCCGGTCCAGCGGCGTGCGCCCGTGTCCCAGGGCCTTGAACGCCGTCGGCGTCATGCCCGTGAACTTCTTGAACTGCGCGCTCAGGTGCGCCACGCTGCTGAAGCCCGTGCGGTCGGCGATCTCACTGATGGTGAGCTCATCGTACTTGATCAGCTCCTTCACCCGCTCCATGCGTTGCAGGAGGAAATACTGCTCGATGGTGATGCCCTCCACTTCCATGAAGAGCGATGCCAGGCCCGAATACTCCTTGTGCAGAAGCCCGCTCAAATGATCGCTCAGCTTGATGCGCCGGTGCGCGTCGCCATCATGATGCACCAGCTTCACGATGATGGCCTTGATGCGTTCGATGGTGGTAGCGTCCCGGTCGTCCACCAGGTCGAAGCCCGCCCCCTGTAGCTTGTCGCGCAAGGCAGCGCGCTCATCTGCGCTTGGCTCACGCAACAGTTCCGCTTCACCCAGTTCCACGTGCGCCACGGGCAGGCCCTGCGCCTCGAGTATCCGTGTTACAGCAGCCCTGCAACGGTCGCAGACCATGTTGCGGATGGTGATCCGATGTGGGGTCATGTTCAATGCCAGCTTCAATGGCCGGATCAAAGTAGGAAGGCGGCCGGTTCTTGCGGTGATCGTGGCGGATCGGAGGCGCCATCGCGGTCCCGAACGATCGAAAAGTGCAAGGGACTACCTTTCCGGTCCATCCTCGTTCGATCCATCAGCCATGCAACTCCTGGCTTCCCAGGTCCCCGGTGCCGCCGATCACCTCTCGCCAGAGGAAGCCCGCGACCTGGATGAACTGGTACCGATCCGCCATTTCAAGAAGGGGACCGTGTTGCTGAAGGCCGGACAGGTCGCGACGGAGTCCTATTACTGCATCAAGGGCTGTGTGCAACAGTACTACGATGTGGATGGCAACGAGCGCACCACGGCCTTCTACACCGAGGGGCAGAGCATCGCCTCGCTGAAGAGCTTCGTGAACCAGGTGCCGGCAGATCATTATCTGGCTTGTGTGGAGGATTGCACCTTGGCGGTGTGGGGCTACGCGGCGGAGAAGGAGCTGTTCCGCCGGCATCCGCGCATGGAGTCGCCTTGCCGGTTCACGGTGGAGAACGACTTTGGCGATGCACAGCAGGCGCTGGCCTCCTTCATCACCAAGACACCGGAGCAACGCTACCTGGACCTGATGGCCGCGCGGCCCGAACTGCTGCAACGGGTTCCGCAATACCTGCTGGCGAGTTACCTCGGCGTAACGCCCGAGTCCCTGAGCCGGATCCGCAAACGGATCGCGAGCAGGCCGGCTTCCGCGTGAGCGCATCAAGCGGCGACCTGGATCACCACGTTGCCTTTCTTGTGGCCCTGCTCCACGTAGCGGTGCGCCTCGGCCATTGCGGACAGCGGATAGCTGCGATCGATCACGGCCTTGAGCTGACCCGCTGCCATAAGGGTGCGGATGTGTTCAAGTCCGGTTGTTGTATTTGTCGCCACACCACCGATCACACGGGGCCCGCCGAAGAGCTTGGAACCGATCATGTGCATATAGTCGCTCGGTGTGGCGGAGCTGGTCAGGAAGACACCCCCGGGGTTCAGCAGCGCTTTGGTTTGCGCATAGTTCGCTCGGCCCACCGTGCTGAAGATGGCATCGTAGGTAAGGCCCATGGTGGTGAAGTCCTCCTTGGTGTAGTCGATCACGCGATCGGCGCCGAGCGAACGCAGCAGTGCCACGTTGGCCGTGCTGCATACCGCGGTCACATGCGCGCCCATGCTTCTGGCGATCTGCACCGCCGCGGTGCCGATGGAGCCTGAGGCGCCGTGGATGAGGATGTGCTTTCCAGCGGAGAGCTTCGCCTGCTTCAGGAAATGCAGGGCGGTCAAGGCGCCCACGGCGAGCGTGGCAGCCTCCTCGTCCTTCACATGCGACGGAGTCGTCACGAGCGTAGCGTCCTCCGACAGGCAGATGTACTCGGCATAGGTGCCTGAGCTCAGACCCGTGGAGCCGAAGACACGATCCCCCTTACGGAAGCGGGTGACCTTACTGCCTACGGCCTCCACCACACCCGCGGCCTCGTGACCCAGGATCTGCAGCCGGGGACCGAAGAGACCATAAAAGAACCGCACGGCGAACGGATCGGCTTTGCGCAGCCGGACGTCGCCGGAGGTGACCGTGGTGGCGTGGATGCGGATGAGCACTTCGTTGTCCTTCGGCGTGGGCCGTGCCACTTCGGTGAGTCGCAGTACCTCGGGTGCGCCGTAGTTGGTGTACACCACCGCTTTCATGTTCGTGTTTTTCATGCG
>CAZYPC010000145.1:0-9391 GCA_964649165.1 uncultured Chryseobacterium sp. | reverse complement strand
TTCTTCTGCGCCCAGCGCTGGATCGATGTGAGCAACGACAGCATGGGCGTCACCATCGTGTGCCCGCAAGGCGCGATCTGGGAGGTGGGCGAGATGGTGGACGAGCGCAAGGTGAACCCCGGCAAGGGCACGAACCCCGAGTACTACAAAGCCTGGAAGACCGAGGCGAAGAGCAGCAGCACCATCTACCTCTACGCCCTCAACAACTACTGGCACACCAACTTCAAGGCCGACCAGGAAGGGCCGATCACCTTCGACCTGTACCTGAAGATGCACGGGCCGTTCAAGCTGGAAGAGGCTCGGAGGTTCGGGCTGGAGATGACGCGGCCGTTGATCACGTGGTGGAAGTAGAATGCTTCACCACAGAGGCACAGAGGGCACAGAAGAATTCAATTTGGCTTTTCTCTGTGCTCTCTGTGCCTCTGTGGTTAATTGAGCTTACGCTGATACACCCGGAACCGCTTCCACTCCTCCGCACCCAGCCGCTCCAACTCGGCGCGCATACGTGTGTTGCGCTCCATGATCAGGTGACTGTCCAAGTGCGTGAAGCCACGCTGCTTGGCCGCATCGAAGAGGGAGATGCCCAGCGCGGCGGTCAGTCCCTTGCCTTGCAGATCCGGACGCACTGCTCCGAGCAATAGATCAAGCTGCTTCGAACGCTTCATGGCTTTCAGGATATGGATGAAGCCGAAGGGAAAGAGCTTGCCGTTCGCGCGGACGAAGCCCTCGCTCATGTCAGGGCTGGCGATCACGAAGGCCACGGGCTCGTTCTTTGCATCGGCGATGAGGTGCACGAGCTGCGCGTCGAGGATGAACATGTACTTCTTCGCCAGCGCGCGCATTTCGGCCTCGCTCATCGGTGCGAAGCCCAGCAGATCGCCATAGGTGGCGTTGACGAGACGCAGCACTGGCAACACCCATGGCTTCAGTTCACGTTTCGAACGGAGCGGCACGCGATGCAAGCCCAGGTTCCTGATGGAGCGCTCAGCGATGGCGTGGTAGCTCTCCGGAAGTCGTGCCGGGATGTCCATGCGATAGCTCACCATGTCCTCGAACGGTGTGTATCCGCATGCTTCCACCAGCGGTGGCAGCCAATCCGGGTTGATGGGTGTGGCGATCACCGGCAGATGCTCAAAGCCGGAGATCTGCAAGCCCTGCGGGTCCTTATCGCTGAAGCCGAACGGACCGATCACCCGGTCCATGCCTTTGCTCCTCGCCCACTCCTCCACTGCGGTGATGAGCGCTCGTAAGACCTCCACATCCCGAACGCAATCCAGGTTGTAGAAGCGCGCCGTGCGATCAACATGCGCTTTGTTGTAGCCCCGATGGATGATGCCCATGATGCGACCCACCGGTTGTCCCGCACGCCATGCGATCCAGCGCTCCGTATCGCAATATGCCAGCTGCGGGTTCTTCTTCGGGTCGTGGAACTCGCGCTCATCCGGCAACAGCGGCGGGACGCGGTTCGGGCGCTGATCCGGCAGCTGGAATGGCAGCCTGATGAAACGCGCGAGGTCCGCACGCCCGGACGCAGTGCTCACCGTGATCCCATCGGTCATCGTGGCGCAAGGTCGTGACGTTCATTGACACGCTACTTTGGTGCGGTCATGAAGAAGCGAACGCTCAACTCCTTCGGCGAGCTGGTCTTTTCGAGCGGCCCCTCCGGTTCCGGTGGCCCGACGCGGAAGCCCGGCGAACAGGACCTGCGCATCCACCTGGACCGACTGGGCGGCAACAAGACCGTGACGCGGATCGTCGGATTCCTGGGACAGGAGGCCGACCTCGACGAACTGGGCCGCATGCTCAAAAGCAAGTGCGGGGTCGGCGGCAACACGAAGGATGGGCTCATCCTGCTGCAAGGCGACCACCGGGACAAAGTGCTCAAGTTCTTGACCGATGCCGGCTACAAAGCGAAAAAAGCCGGCGGCTGAGACCAGGGTCCCGAAGGCCGGTCCGGTCATCCGCTTCGAGGCCCTCGTGGAGAAGATGGAGGGCCGCTTCGCATGGACCTATGCCGAGTTCCCGCACGACGTGGAGAAGATGTTCGGCAGGAAAGGCACCGTGCGCATCAAGGGCACGGTGAACGGCACCGCGATGGACCGCGCGCTCATGCCCACCAAGAGCGGCGTCCATTTCATCGTGCTCGGTGCTGACCTGAGGCGAAAGGCGAAAGTGAAAGTCGGTGAGGTCGCCCGCTTCGAGGTCTGGCTCAATACCCGGCCGAACGAGATGGACCTACCCCATGAACTCCGCGAGACCCTCGATTTCTTCCCTGACTTCAAAGCTGGTTGGGAGCGGATGAAACCCGGGATGAAGCGCAACATTCTGATCTGGATCAACCAAGGGAAAACCGTGCCCACCCGGGCGAAACGGGTTGGTGAACTGCTGCGACGCTTCGAGACCGGTCATGCCTGGTTCATCCGGAAAGACGTTCCCTAGGAAGCTCACCGTCGCAGGACGAGGCGTGGCCGCGTCGTGGATGTCCCGATGCAGGATAACTTGCAGTCCCTTGTATCCGCGCCATGAACCTGAAACCCGCATTTCTTGCAGGTCTTCTCCTGCCTGCCTTCTCGCAGGCGCAGACCCTGCCCACGACCAGTTCCGTGAACCGCCTCGGGCAGACCGTTACGGTGGCCACCGCCACGCGCTTCATGAAGACACCGCCCATGCGCGAATGGCCGGCCGTGGCGGATGGCGATGCACGAGAGCACGAACGGCATGAGGTTGACGAGCATCGTCCTCTCCCAGAGGTGACCGCTCCTCAATTCGAGAACGAACCGGATGGCGCGCTCCAGCTCACACCTGCCCACCGCGTGCTGAAGGCCCCCATCGTGAGCGTGAACGGGCAGTACGGCACGGGTGTTCCGCCCGACCCGACCGGGGCGATAGGGACCGATCGCTATGTGCAGGCGGTGAACACCTCCTTCCGCGCCTACCTGAAGAGCAATGGCCAGACATCCGGGCCATCGCACAGCTTGAGCTACCTCTGGGAGGGCAGCCAGGACCTGGGCGATCCCATCGTGCTCTACGACCGGCACGCGGACCGATGGTTCATTTCGCAGTTCAACTACGCTCCGAACAAGATCCTCATCGCTATAAGCGAAACCGGCGACCCGGGCGGCGCCTACTACGCCTATGAGTTCACGCTCACCCAGTTCCCCGACTACCCCAAGTACAGCGTGTGGTGGGATGGATACTACATGACCAGCAACAGCAACAAGACGGCCGTCGTCTTCGAGCGCGACCTGATGCTGGCCGGGAACCCCGATGCGCGCATGGTGGCATTGAGCGCTCCGGGCGTCATCAACAGCGGCTTTACCAGCGTGCTGCCCGCCGATGCGGACGGTGACCTGCCACCTGCCGGCACGCCCTGCTACTTCTTCAACATGGAGGACAACTCCTGGGGCGCGCCATCGGACCGCATCAAGATCTACGCGATGACCACAGACTGGAACACCACGTCCAACACCGAGGTGGCGCAGCACCAGACCTTGAACACCGCCGCCTTCGACCCCTGGCTCTACTCCGGTTGGGACAATATCTCCCAGCCCGGCACGTCGCAGCGCCTTGACGCCGGGCTCGGCATATTCTACTTCCGCGCACAGCACACGCGATGGACCGACCACAACAGCGTGGTGCTTTGCCACGGAGTGGACGTGGGAAGCAATCATTGCGCGATCCGCTGGTACGAACTACGCGATGCCAACGATGGCAACTGGAGCATCTTCCAGCAGGGCACCTGGAGCCCCGATGAGGCCGATCGGTTCTACGGTAGCATCGCGATGGACGACGACGGCAACATCGGCCTGGGGTACAGTTGCGCGGACGGCTCCAATGATATTTTCGCCAGCCTCCGATACACCGGTCGATTGGCGACCGATCCATTGGGTGAGATGACGTTCGCTGAGACCAATGTGGTGAGCGGTACCGCGGCCCAGACCGATGGCAACCGCTTCGGCGATTACGCCCATATGTCACTGGATCCCGAAGGTCATACGTTCTGGTTCACGGGCGAGTACCTGGGCACCGGCGGCACACCGCGCACCCGCATCTTCTCCTTCGCCCTGGGCGTTGTCGGGGTGGATGAAGAGATGTCAGCCACGCCGGCATTCGGTATCGATGCGTTCCAACAAGACAGGTCCATCGTTGTTGATCTGCATGGCGCGACACATGCCGGCCATTGCACCCTTGAGGTCATCGGCATGGACGGCAAGCGTGTGCTGACCAGTGACGTCGAAACACCGGGTGGCACGGCACGCGCCCGTCTGGACGCCTCTTCCCTCGCCCAGGCCGCATGGTTCGTACGAGCGATCAACGGCGGGTATCAAAGTGTACAACGGATCGTTTTGACAGGAACGAAATGAGCCAAAAGCTGATCGCGATGTTCCTCACTGGCGTATTGCTCGCCAACTGCGGGGCCAAGAAGAGCAGTGTGGACAACGCCACCGTCGTTGAGCAGATGGAGGCGAACAATGGGTTCAGCACGGGAAGGGTCACACGGGCCTTCGAAGGCGATGGCTGCCCGGTGCTCATCCGCGTTGACCATTCGGACAACCTCTACCTCATCCCCATCGGGCTGGACGAGAAGTTCAAGCAGAACGGGTTGCAGCTCACGTTCAAATACCGCCCCAGCAAGGCCAGCAGTGGGGATTGCCGTAAGGGATCCCCGGCGGTGATCGAGGAGGTGAGCGTCGTGCCGACCAATCCTTCGAGCAAGCCGAAGGACGAATAGCGCACAAGCCGGGTCATGGAGGCCAGCGATTGGATCGGACCCGCCGCTACCATCTTGCTCACGGCACTGGCCGTTGTTTGGCTCGAGGGGAAAAACAACGCTGCGCCGCCGGTGCAGGACGGACTGATGCGATTCAGGATGCCGAAGGCGATCGGGATCCTCGGTTGGATCTGCGTGGCGCTCGCCTTGGTCATGGTCCCAGGATGCGTGACGAACACGCACTCCCCCGTGCTGATGCTCTTGTTTTCAGCCTTGTTCGCACTCTTCGCATGGCTCGGTTCCATCCTCGTGCGCGACGCGCGGAACCACCAGGCCGCGTGCAACGAGGACATCATCGTGGTGATCGACCGCTACAACCGGCTGGATAGCTGCCGTTGGCCGGAGATCATTTCTGGGCGGGTGCATCCGCTGAGCCGGATGATCGTGCTGCGCACCCGCGATGGCCGCACGCTGTCGGTGAGCGCTTATCTGAAAGGCAGCGACTCTCTGTTCACAACGATGGCCCGGCGCACCCGGCTGCCCGTTCAACAACTGGTGGCCAAGGCCCGCGCGATGGGCTGAGTGATCTATGGCAACTGCTGCGTGCGCACGTTGTTCGGCGTAGTGCTGCCCACGTTCACCAGCACGGGATCACGGTCGTTACTGGTGCCCGTGTACTTGGTCGACCCGTCCAGGTTCAGGTCCGCAGCGAAGTAGCCGCTTACCGTATTGTTGGGCGTTGTACTGCCCACGTTGACCAGGATCGGATCGCGATCATTGCCGGTACCCGTGTACAGCACGTTGCCGTTGAAGTTGGTATCTCCCATCCACAGCGCTTTCACAGCGCCAATGGTCTTCGTCGCCTCAGTGCCATAAGTGGCCGTTGCCACCGAGGTGAAGTCAACCGTCGACGTCGTAGTGGAAAGCGTGACGCCGTTCAGCGTCATCACACCCAGATGGTTCCTGTGCCGCAGCGCCACGCGGTACGTGCCGGCGGCCACATTGAACCCGACCGCTGAAACACCATCCGTGGCGACCACATCTCCGTCCCGTTGGAGCAGGGCCGAGCGCGAGGCCACCACCGTGGTCGGTGTCGCATTGTTCCGCAGTTCCAACACCACCCAATCCACGACCGCGTCATTACCAGTTACCGCAAGCACGGCCGGTGCGACACTTCCTCCAGTGGTTCCCGTGTACGTGTACCCCAACGCCGTGTAAGGCTCGTTCGCCGGTACATGGCCTCCTGAGCGGAGGTCATCACGCATCGGTGGAGGACCGCCATTGTACGCACCTTCGAGGATCGCCTTCACCGACACCAACATCAGCGGATCGCTCAGGTTGATCTTCCAGCCCATGTTCAAGTGCGCGTTGCACTGGTAGTAGATCAGGTTGGCGTGTGTTCCGTTCGGCGTGAAGGTGACGATGCCTGAACCCGCACCGCTGTT
The DNA here is from genome assembly GCA_964649165.1 of uncultured Chryseobacterium sp. GTDB lineage: Bacteria > Bacteroidota > Bacteroidia > Flavobacteriales_F > PHOS-HE28 > PHOS-HE28. The sequence continues at coordinate 3,235 of CAZYPC010000145.1, read as the reverse complement.
CGTAACGCCGTTGGTGATCACCTGCGCGGAGTTCGAAGGACTGCCCGCGATGCTGTTGGTGATCACGAACGGATGCCCGCCCGTGTTGATGGTGAACGAGTACGTGGTTCCGCGCACCAGGAACAACTCGCGACCCTGCACGCCGTCCACGCTGAAGCCCTGGGCCAGGCCTACACCGAACTGTGGATGTGCTGCGGTCTTGGTCACCGTCGTGACCACGAAGTCCGTACCGCCATCTTCTTCGGATGGGACCGGCATGGGCGCTGTTATCATCGGTGCCGTGCAGCCTCCCGGTACGGGTCGGGCGATGCGCTTTGCGCTCTGAGAAAGGAAGCCCAAGGTGGCGGCCATGCACAGCACAGCACTGAACCGGAGCGATGAGAAAAATCGGATCATGCGGGTGAATTTGGAGGTTGAGGAAAGGGAATTCTCGTCAACACCCCGGGGAGCACAGGGCTGGCCCACGAAAGGTAGCCGTGCTGTTCCGCCAAGCGTCGGGCGCATGACAATAATGCGACAGAACGGTGGAAGCCTACCGATGGCCTATGGACGGGCAACGCCCCTGAGGGTTGAACTGTCTTCTCCGCAAACCTGTGCGACCGATGACACGAGCGATACCCTCTGCAACGACCACCTTTATCCTGATCCTGTCGACAGGTCAAGGCCTGGCCCAGTGCCCCTTCGACCCGACCATCACACCGGACGACCTGATCCTCTGCCCCAACAGCCCGGGCGAATTGACCACCCAGGCGTACGACAGCTACCAGTGGTACAAGGATGGAGCGCCGCTCACCGATGAAACGGGGCAGACCCTGTTCGTGAATGCTTTCGAAGACGCCGGTTACCAGTTCACCGTGGAGGCGACCCTGGCAGGCTGTACGGAAATGTCGGTACCGGTGCTGGTGGACGCTTGGGCATTCGCGGGCGCCACGATCATGACCACCGGTGCCGAACCGCTCTACTTCAGCCAGAACGGCCCGGTCTACTGCGAGCTGGATACCGTATTGCTCGTCATGATGCCCCCTTTCAATACGAACGTGCAATGGCTGAACAATGGCCAACCTCTTCCTGGTGCGACCGATGACACACTGGTCGTGACCACCCCGGGCAACTTCACGGCCAATGGAGAGCCTGCCGTATGCCCTGGATTCGTCCAGAACCCGGGTGTGGAGGTCGGTATTCTTTTCACGGCCCCGACACAGCCCGTGATCATGATGGGCGACGCCTCGATGTGCGTGACGCCGGAAGGTGTGGCCTATCAGTGGTACCTGAATGGCGCGCCGATCGCGGGCGACACGCCCTGCATCCTGGGCGGGGTTGCCGGAGCGTACACCGTCGCTGTCACCTATGATCCCGATTGTTCCATTCCTTCCGAGCCGTTCGTGATAACGGGGGTTGATGAACTGGCCACCGCTGGCAACGTTGTGACCCTGATCCCGGTTCCAGCCAGCGACCGGCTGACCATGAGTTCCACGAAAGGCATCGGCGTCTGGGTATTGCTCGACGCCACCGGCCGCATCGTTCTGCGTGGCGATGGACTGGGTGCCAGGAGCTCGATGGTGGACGTATCCACGCTCGACATCGGGAACTACCGGTTACGCGTGGTGGACGGCCCGGCGCAGCCCGTGGTGATCATGCGCTGATCGGGCTCCTCCTGGCCCCACCTGGCACGCCGCGTGTACCACCAGGTCATCTACCTTCAGCACCATGACCATGCATCACGAGGAGGCCGGACACGGCGTCCCGCTCCTGCTCATCCACGGCTTCCCGCATGACCACACGCTCTGGCGCCCGCAACTGGATGGACTCCACGATGCGGCGCGCGTGATCGCACCCGACCTGCGCGGATTCGGAATTGTGGAGGAAGTTCCTCACGTCATGACCATGGACGATCACGCTGCGGACATCAAGGCGCTGTTGGACAGGCTCGGCATCGCGAAGGCGGTGATCGGCGGGCTTTCCATGGGCGGGTATGTCGCGCTGGCCTTTGCTGCGAACTATCCGGAAGCTCTGCTTGGCCTGGTGCTCAGCAACACGCGCGCGGTGGCCGACAGCGAGCAGGCGCGCGAGGGCCGCTATGTCACAGCTCAAAAGGCGCTCGATGAGGGCATGGCACCGATCGCGGAGAGCATGTTACCCAAGATGATCACCGAGCGATCCGCCTTGGCCAACCCCGACCTGAGCATGGCCGTGGAGAACCTGATCGCGCGACAATCGCCGGAAGCGGTGGCTGCAGCGGCACGCGGCATGGCGATCCGCCCGGACCGCACGCCGATGCTGGCGACGATCAACGTGCCCGTGCTGGTGATAACAGGCAGCGCGGACACGCTGATCCCTCCGGCGGAGAGCGAGGCCATGGCGGTGAAGATCCCGGACAGTGAAGTGGTTGTGATCCCCGACGTCGCACATCTTTCCAACCTGGAGGATCCGGAAGCGTTCAATAGCGCGGTGCGGAGGTTCCTGGCTCGTCTGTCATGAGCGCTCTTCTCAGCCACCCTACTTGATCCCGCTGAACTTCAGGTCGAGCAACGGATAGTCCTTCCACGCACCGTAGTCGAAGTGCCACCACTCCGTGGCGAAGACGGTGAAGCCTTGTGCCTGCATCGTCGCGATCAGCAGATCCCGCAGCCGTGTTGCTTCCGGTGTCGCACCAGCATAGTTCGGCGCGGAGCGTTCCGTCATCTCATCGAAGCCGCTCGGCATCGTCACCTCCTTTCCCGTCTTCAGGTCGTACAACGTAAGGTCCACCGCGCAGCCACGGTTGTGCCGTGAACCGATGTCCGGATCGGCGACGAACATCTTCTTCTCGTTCGGCGTGTTGTTCCAGAGCAATTTGGTCACATGCCAGGGGCGATACGCATCGTAGATCAACAAGCCATAGCCCTTCGCGCGCAGTGCCGTGCTCGCACGCACCACGGCTTCAGCGGCCGGGCGCTGCAGGAAGGCACAGGCCTCCTTGTAAACCGCACGACCAAGAAAATTGTTCTTCGTGGCGTAGCGGATGTCGAGCTTGATCGTGGGGTCGAGCCTTGCCAGCTCAACCAGATGGGAAGGTTTGAAGGGGCCGGGCTCTTTGGGGGGTTGGGCCTGAGCAATAACTCCAACGAGAAGGGCACCTAGTAGTGGGAGATTGAGAAGAAAGCGACCAGTCACAGCAACAAATTAAGCGGACCAGGTCGCAAGGGCACGCGGGCGACCTTCTGGAAGGAGTGAACCGGATCGAAGCCTGCGGGTA
>CAZYPC010000144.1:0-9568 GCA_964649165.1 uncultured Chryseobacterium sp. | reverse complement strand
CTGCTGCTGCCGTTCACCGGGTGCGAGAAAGCTCCGGAGTATGTGGATGGGCCGGATACGACGACCGTGGGCGGGACCTCAGAACCGGTGACCGTGTTCAGCGCCAGCTATACATGGTCGGATTCCGTGGGTGATCTCCTGTTCAAGAACATCGGTGACCAGACCTGGACCGAGGAGCAGGTCGTGATCGAGGTGCCGATCACCATGGCGCTGCAACCGGGCGATCGCGTCATCACCATGCTCCAACTAGGTCTTCAAAAAACGGGACTGGCCTGCGAGCAGAACATGTTCGTAGATGCAGGATGCATTCTGGACCAAGCCGGTGTTCAACTTCCGGTGGAACCGGCTGACAGCGAATCGGGCGTGATCCTCCGTGATCAGTGGGATGGTGATGAATTGACCAGGCAATTCACGCGTTACCGCGAAAGCGCCGTTACGGCGTCTTTTACAACAGCGGTCGTTCGTGCCTTCGCGAAGCCCTGGTCGGGTGATGCGGGCTGCGTCGGTGACCCAGCGGTCATCACGAACTGTTCGCTGACTGTGATGGTGGTCCCGGGGCCGTAGCGCCCTGGTTGGTCAGGCAACCATGACCGCCTTCAGGTGCCTTCCGTGTCTGTAGGACGGCTACATTAAGGCCCCGAGAAACGGGGAAACGCCATCGTTGGCACCTCAGGTTTCTGTTCTGCATCAATCTGTTCCGCAGCCGGCGGATCGAACCCACATGGAACGCATTCCTACTCTTTTCTGTGCTGCGCTGCTCTCGGCGCTATTCTTCAACCGGTCCGCGAATGCACAGGCTCAAGCCGCAGAGGCCCAACACCACACGGAGCCGAGAACGAACGGGCCGACCGGATTCGAAGAGAACAAAGGCCAGGTATTGCGGACCGATGGGCAGCCCGCGCCCTTCGTCAAGTATCGACTAGCCCAAGGTAATGCGCTGGTTTTCCTGTTGGAGAACGGCATCGCCTACCAGTTCAATAAGTCGCTCCAGGATCCGGAGTTCGCGCGGTTGATGGGAAAGCTGGACCTAACGCCAGCAGAGCGGACGCGCTTCGAAAAGATGAAGGCTGAGCGCAGATCGGAGACGTACCGCATGGACATGGTGCTCGAAGGTGCACGACCCGACCCCCGCATCACCACGACCGGTCGCAGCACGGACCACACCAACTATTACAACCACCCATCCGGGCTGGAGTACGCATCGCTGGATGTGCATTGCTATCAACAGGTGGTCTACCATGACGTCTATCCTGGCATCGATTGGTCACTCAGCCTGAACGGGGAGGGCATCGAGCAGGATTTCATTGTTGCCCCCGGTGCCGATCCATCGGCGATCAAACTGCGCTTCAAGGATCACGAGGAGTTGTTTGTTGATGACAATGGTCGGCTGATCCATGGGAACCGCCTGGGCCGCTTCACCGAGGAGAAGCCGGTGAGCTGGCAGGGTGCTGCCCAGGTCAGGACGGACTTCCGGTTGGATGATGACCTGCTGTCGTTCACGCTCGGGGATTATGATCGTTCGCGAGAGTTGCGTATCGATCCGCCGCGGGTATGGGCCACCTATTCTGGTGGAACACAAGATGATATTCTTCAAGGAGTGGCCGTTGATGTCGCTGGCTCCACGTACGTGGTGGGCTGGACCTCGTCCGTGAATGCCATCGCCTCCCTGAATGGATACGACCTCTCACTCTCGGGAGCGCCGGATTGCATGCTGGTCAAATTCGATCAAGGGGGACAGCGCGTGTGGGGTACCTATTTCGGAGGAGCCGGCGAAGACCGCTTCGGCTACTGCGCGCTCGACGCCGTAGGCACATCACTGTACGCCTCGGGCCTGTCGGCTTCGCCCGGTTTGGCTACGGTGGGGCAAACGACTCTCGGCGGAGGTCCTTGGGATGCGTTGCTGGCGAAGTTCACCACGGACGGTGCCTTTGAGTGGTCGACCTTTTACGGAGGAGACCAAGAAGATAAGGCCCGACATTGTGCAACCGATCAAGGGGGCAATGTGTACATCACTGGCCATACGTTCAGCGACCCTCCGCCCGGACAATGGCCTATCGCTTCAGGTCCGAGTGTGCATCAAAGTTCCTATGGTGGAGGCACCACAGGTCTCTCCTATTCCACCGGGGACGGGTTCCTCGCGAAATTCAACTCGTCCGGCGCGCGTATTTGGGGTACTTACTACGGTGGATCGAATGATGACGAGGCCTATGGTTGCGCAACGGATCTTGCCGGCAACGTTTACATCTGCGGGGGGACCGGATTCGTTTCGGACACTTCCATTGCCAGCCCGAACGGATATCAGACCGTTTTCGGCCAAGGTCCCTTCACGGGTGGGGATGCGTACCTGGCCAAATTCAGCCCCTCCGGGGTAAGGCAATGGGGCACGTACTACGGAGGTAATGACGACGATAGGGGCTATGATTGTTGCGTGGACCATGACGGAAACGTCTACCTGTCCGGGATAACCAAATCGAGTGGGCCGGTCGGTGCCATTCACGCTGGAGCGGGGCATCAAGCAACGTACGCTCAGGGAGGAGGTGATGGTTTTCTGGTCAAATTCAGTGCGGATGGTGATCGGCTCTGGGGTACCTACCATGGCGGGAATGCTTTTGATGTGGCTTACAGCTGTGCGGTCGACAACGTGAACAGGGTCTATCTGGCCGGTAGCACGAGTTCCACCAACGCCGCTGCGATCGCGCTACATGCGCATCAGGCAACGTTCCAAGGAACCGAAGATGCGTTCCTCGCTGGCTTCGAGCCCGGTGGGACTTGGGTATGGGGAACCTATTACGGTGGTACGGCGGGTGATGTGGGTTATACTGTACGCCCATTGACCGACCAGTCCATCTATATGGTAGGTCACACCCTGACAAACGCGCCGCCGAACGGTGCGATCAGCCAGGAGCCAGGTTGGCAACTCGACTTTGGAGGGTCTTCTGATGGCTTTCTGGTAAGGTTCGATTATCGGATCGACTGCAACGGTGTGCCCGGAGGAGACCTTCAGGTCGGTACCCCATGTGACGACGGTGATAATTACACAGTGAATGATGCCCTCGACGACAATTGTATTTGTGGGGGGAACATGTCCTGTAACCTCCCCATTCCTGTAACCCTGGACCAGACTGATTCACAGGATCTGTCGGGCTCCGTCGCGGTGGCCCAGAGCAACAGATGGTACCGATTGGACATAACGGCGTGTGTGGATCTGACGCTCCACCTATGCGCTGGTAGCAACATTTCCGGACTGGTGCTCGCCTACTTGTACGATGCCTGCCCCTCGGACGGGTTCGATTTCTTTGAGACCACAGGTGCCAACGGCTGTGGAGGGAGTGATATGACGTGGGAGGACGTACCTGCCGGGACCTACTACTACGAGATGACGGTTACAGGCGACTATTTCGGACAGTTCATCACCACACCTTGCTCGGAAGTAGTGGATTGCCAGGGTGTGGTCGGAGGGCCTGCTCTTCCGGGAACAGCCTGCAACGACGGCAATGCATGCACCACCAACGATGTATACACGGGTACGGCACCGAACTGCACGTGTGCCGGTACGTTGACAACTGTCACCCCGACCGTGTCCATCACGGCCAACCCGAACGGCGCGATCTGCGCCGGCACGAGCGTCACGTTCACGGCCGCGCCGAGCAACACGGGCGGTGGCACGGTGAGCTACCAGTGGAAGCTGAACGGTGCGAACGTGGGCACGAACTCATCCACCTATGCCAATGCGGGCCTGACCAACGGTAACCAGGTGAGTTGTGTGATCACCATAGCCGGTGGCGCGTGCCTGAGTTCGACCACGGCGACCAGCAATACGATCACGATGGTCGTGACCACATCGATCACCCCCTCGGTGACGTTGGTGGCTGACCCCTCGGGTGCGATCTGCGACGGCACCACGGTGGTCTTCACGGCCACGGCGAGCAACACGGGCGGCGGAACGGTCACGTACAACTTCCGGCTGAACGGTGTGACCGCGCAGAACAATTCGAGCAACACCTGGAGCATGGGCGCGCTGGCGGACGGTGATGAGGTCTACGTGCAGATCACCGTGATCGGAGGATCATGTTTGAGCAGCACACAGGCGACCAGCCAGACGATCACCGTCGACGTGGGGAGTTCGATCACTCCGGCGGTCGCGATCACGGCCAATCCGAGCGGCGCGATCTGCGCCGGCACGAGCGTCACGTTCACGGCCGCTCCGATCAACACGGGCGGTGGCACGGTGAGCTACCAGTGGAAGCTGAACGGCGCCAACGTGGGCACGAACTCGTCCACTTACACCAATGCGGGCCTGGCCAACGGCAACCAGGTGAGTTGTGTGATCACCATAGCCGGTGGCGCGTGCCTGAGTTCGACCACGGCGACCAGCAACACGATCACCATGGTCGTGACCACGTCGATCACGCCCTCGGTGAGCATCACGGCCGACCCGAGCGGGGCGATCTGCGCCGGCACGAGCGTCACGTTCACGGCCGCGCCGAGCAACACGGGCGGCGGCACGGTGAGCTACCAGTGGAAGCTCAACGGTGCGAACGTCGGCACGAACTTATCCACGTACACCAATGCGAGCCTGGTCAACGGCAACCAGGTGGGTTGTGTGATCACCATTGCGGGTGGCGCCTGCCTGAGTTCGACCACGGCAACCAGCAACACGATCACGATGGACGTCGACCTGTCGGTGACACCTTCAGTGAGCATTACGGCTGACCCGAGCGGCGCGATCTGCACCGGCACGAACGTCACCTTTACAGCCACACCTGGCAACCTGGGTGGTGGCACGGTGAGCTATCAGTGGAAGTTGAACGGCGAGGACGTTGGCACGAACTCATCCACATACACCAACGCGGCCCTGGTTAACGACGATCAGGTGAGTTGTGTGATCACGGTGTCGGGCGGCGCGTGTCTGAGTTCGACCACGGCGACCAGCAACACGATCACGATGGTCGTCACCACATCGATCACGCCATCGGTTACCCTGGTGGCGGATCCCGCAGGAACCATCTGCGATGGGACGACCGTGGTCTTTACCGCCACGGCCAGCGGTACGGGCGGGGGCACGATCAGTTATGATTTCGACCTCAACGGCGTAACGGCCCAGAACAATGCGAGCAACACGTGGACGGTCGGTGTACTGGAGCAGGGTGATGAGGTGGTGTGCACGATCACTGTGATCGGCGGGAGCTGCTTGAGCACCACACAGGCGACCAGTGAGGCGATCACCATCAACGTGGAAAGCTCGATCACACCACAGGTGTCGATCACGGCCGATCCGAACGGCCCGATATGCGCCGGCACGAGTGTCACGTTCACGGCCACGCCGAGCAACACGAGCGGTGGCACGCTCAGCTACCAGTGGAAGTTGAACGGAGCGAACGTGGGCGCCGATGCGCCGACCTACACCAACTCGACGCTGGCGGATAATGACGACGTGGGTTGCGTCATCACCGTCACGGGCGGCGCATGCCTGAGCACCAACACGGCTGCGAGCAACACCATCACTTCAGAGGTGAACGCGCTTCCGATGGCTTTCGCGCTTACGGGCGGTGGCTTGTATTGCGAGGGAGGCGCGGGCGTTGCCATCGGACTCGCCGGCTCGCACTTGGGCATCACCTATGAACTCTACCTGAATGGCGGTTCTGATCCCGTGGCCCAGGTCGCGGGCACCAACAATACCCTGGAGTTTCCGCCACAGACCGGCGTCGGCACCTACACGGTGATCGCCATCTCGCCCGAGGAGTGCATCCAGGCCATGACGGGAACGGCCGTGATAACACTGGACGATGCCGATGGTGAAGGGGACGGCATCCCGGACTGTTCGGATAGCTGCCCATTGGTAGCAGGTGAGGTCGGGTCGCCCTGCGATGACAACAACCCGGACACGGACAACGACCTGATCAACAACGCGTGCGTTTGCGAGGGCCAGGAGTGCTCACCGGGCAACGCATGTACCGATTTCAATGACTGCACGATCAACGATACATGGGACAGCGGATGTGTATGCACCGGCGTGGGACTCTTGCTGGGGCCGATACAAGGCAATTCGCTGGTCGCGGACGGTGTGAACTACGTGTTCAGCGCAACGGTTTCCACGAACGACTTCGACCACACAGAGGTGCCTGCCGACCAATTCCTATGGCAATGGACCGCAACACCCTCTGACGACTGGTATTCGCCCGATTGGGCGCAGCCGGTACTGCAAGCGCATGCCGACAGCGTCCACGGCCCGGTGGAGTTGTGTGTGACCGCGACGATAGGCTCCTGCCCTGCCCTTGAGGAATGCATGACCGTGCTGGTCGTCGATGTGGGCGTTTCCGAGAACATGGTGACGGATCCCTTCAGCGTGCGCCCGAATCCGAGCGCGGGCCTTTTCTGGATCATCGATGACGCTCAAGTGGGTGTGGAACGCTTGGCGGTGGAAGACGCGACCGGTCGCACCATTCCGGTGGTCACGCAAGGTCATGGTGTGACCCGGACGATCGATCTGGGTGACGCGGTTCCAGGGATCTACCTGTTGCGGATCTGGCATGACCACGGCACACAGGTGCTGCGCCTGGTCGTGCGGCGTTGAACGGGCGTATCGGCTCTCTCCGATCCGAATGAATGTTACATTCAGACCGGCGGCATCGGTCGTGTCGATGGTCGATCACGGTGCGAGTGTTGCGTTCATCACCATGGAGCGCACTGTACTTCTTCCTATCACGGCACTGATCCTATGCGCCGCTGTTCAAGCATCCCCCACACCCCAGCTGGCCGAACGGGATGGGGCAGGTTCTCATTCGGCCGTCAGGGCCACAACCCATTCAGCGAAACCCCGCCGGACCAGCCCGAGCGGCTTCGAGGAGAACAAGGGCCAGGTGAAGCAGACCGACGGCCAACTGGCGCCGCACGTGAAGTTCCGGCTCTCAGATGGGAACACGAGGATCTTCCTGCTGGAGCGCGGCATCGCCTACCAGTTCAACCGGATGCACGACCCAGAGGGCTATGCGGAACTCGCACATCGCGGGCACCTGTCATCCGAGGACGAAACGAAGCTCAACGACCTGCGCAAGCAGCGCCGCTTGGAGACATACCGCATGGACATGACCTTGGAGGGGGCCGACCCGCACGCGTCGATCACCACGGAAGGCCGCAGCGCCGACTTTACCAACTACTACCTCTCCGGTGTAGAGGCACTGGATGTGCGGACCTTCCGGAAGGTTGTTTATCACGGAGTGTATCCCGGTATTGATTGGGAGATCATGACCACCGAGAAGGGCTTTGAACAGGACTTCATCGTGCACCCTGGTGCGGATCCGTCATCGATCAAGATGCGCTTCGCGGGGCATGAGGAGTTGTACGTGGACGAGCAGGGTGCGCTTGTACACGGAAATAGGCTGGGACGCTTCGTGGAGGAGGGGCCGGTGAGTTATCAAGGCATTGCCGAGGTCGGTACAGCGTTCAACTTGCAAAATGATCTATTGGCCTTCGAGATCGGCGGCTACGACAAGTCGAGGGATCTGCGGATAGACCCCACCAGAGAGTGGGGGACGTACTATGGGGGGACCGGAAATGAAGAAGTGAAAGATGTAGCAAGCGCTGAAGATGGAAACGTGTACATGGCCGGATGGACCGATTCGCCCGAGTCTGACGTAATAGCCGCGACCACCGGTGTTGAGGATCTGGAATATAACGGTGGCACAGATGGGTTCCTGGTGAAATTCGCGCCGGACGGGGATCGGATATGGGGGACCTACTATGGTGGTGGCAACAACGACTTTCTTGTTTCATGCGCGGTACACGGCGATCAGGTCATCGCCGCTGGCACTTCGAACTCAACGGGCTTGGGCACAAATGGTACCCAACAGGAGGACTTCGCCTTCAGCCAGTTCGGCGACGCGCTATTGGTCAACTTTGACACGGGTACAGGGGCGCGGAACTGGGCAACCTACTACGGCGGACAGAGTGCGGATGCGGGCTATTCTTGTGCCGTGGACCCATGGGGTTACTTCTATTTGGCCGGAAAGACCGCCGCGCTGCCCGGTGGGAGCGATACTATAGCCTTCGATGGTTTTCAGATGGAGATGCAGGAAGCACCTGACTTCTTCCTCGCGAAGTTTGATTCACTCGGTCGGCGCAAATGGGGGACGTACTATGGAGGATTCAGTGATGACGTGAACTCGAACCCATCAGTAGCCACGGACGGGTCCGGTGCCGTGATCCTCGCCGGCCACTGTGGATATAATGCGGCGGACGGGTCAACATTCGTTTCGCCCGGTGCGCACCATATGTTTCATGGCACCTCGCAATGGGACGGGATCATCGTGGCCGGCGGTGATGCCTTCGTCGCCAAGTTCGACAGCTCAGGATCGCGCGATTGGGGCACGTATTACGGTGGTCGATACAATGAAACCTGTTGGACGTGCTCAGTGGATGGTGAAGGAAACATTTATATCTCCGGCGAAACGAAATCGGACACGGGCATATACAGCGCAGGCCATAAGCCGACTTTGGCCACCGCACCTGGCATTCAAGATGATGCCTATTTGGCCAAGTTCGGCCCCAATGGTCAGTTGATATGGGGCACGTACTATGGAGGGGGCGGGACCGACGAGATACGCACGATCGCGACTGACGCGCTCGGCCACGTCTTTATGGCGGGCGGAACAAAATCGACTGAGGCCATTTCGTTCGGCGGATACCAGATGGACCATAGCACCGGCCCCATCAACGCCGACGGCCTGATTGTCGGCTTTACCACGGACGGGGAGAGGATCCTGGGGTCATACTACGGAGGTTCTTCCGACGACCAGATATATGGTTCCACCTTCGATCCTTCGGGGGCGCTGTTGGTTTGTGGATGGTCCAGTTCCTCTGGAGATACGACAATCAGCTCATCGAACGCGTTCCAGCCGCTGATCGGCAGCACCAAAGACGCATTCCTCGCGAAGTTCAGACCGGATTGCCGTGGTGTTGCCGCCGGGGACCACGAATCAGGGTCCCCATGCGACGACGAGGAGATTTGCACGCTCAACGACGTCTACAACTCATCCTGTGTGTGCGCCGGGACCTTCACGGAGGTGGAATCCATCCTCGGCAATTCCATCCTCGGCACGGGCATCCCCTACACCTTCACCGTGGACCCTGTGCTGCCCGGGGTGGAGTACCACTGGGTCATCCCGGACGGCTGGGCGGTGAGTGACACGGTTGGCGCGAGCGTAACGATCACGATACCTTACAATGGCGCGGGCACGGGCGAATTCGGCGTTTGGGGCATCAACGGCGCATGCGTGTTGGACACCGCCACCCAAGGGGTGCTCATCGAAGAGGTCATCGGTGTGGAGGAGCAGGGCTTGGGAGGTCTATTCACGATCCAGCCAAACCCCGGTAACGGCCGCTTCGAACTGGTGCGAACGAATGGTACTTCAGGCGTGCTGCACTACGACTTGCTCGATGCCACTGGCCGAGCGACCGGACGGTCGGGCTCGATCACCGGGCCACGCGTCACACTCGACTTGGGCCAGGCCTCTGCCGGCGTCTACTTCCTTCGGTTGCGACACAACGCAGTCATCGATGTCCTCCGCCT
>CAZYPC010000143.1:0-9623 GCA_964649165.1 uncultured Chryseobacterium sp. | reverse complement strand
TCGTTCTCTGCGCCTCAGCGCCTCCGCGTGAGCCAGTTACCTATGAGCGAGACGAACTATTCTGAAGAGCACATCCGCTCCCTCGATTGGAAGGAGCATATCCGCCTGCGGCCGGGCATGTACATCGGCAAGCTGGGCGACGGTAGCAGCTATGACGACGGCATCTATATCCTGTTGAAGGAAGTGCTGGACAACTGCATCGACGAGTTCGTCATGGGGCACGGCAAGAAGGTGGAGGTCACCATCGAAGGCCCGCGCGTGACCATCCGGGACTATGGCCGCGGTGTGCCGTTGGGGAAGGTGATCGACGTGGTGAGCAAGATCAACACGGGCGCCAAGTACGACAGCAAAGCCTTCAAGAAGAGCGTGGGTCTGAACGGCGTTGGTACGAAGGCGGTGAACGCGCTGAGTTCCTATTTCCGCATCGAGAGCGCGCGGGAGGGAGAATTGAAGATGGCCGAGTTCGACCAAGGCGTGCTGCGCAAGGACAACAAGCTGGTGAAGACGCAGGAGCCCAACGGCACGCGCGTGGTCTTCGAACCGGACCCGGCGATGTTCCACAACTTCCAATACCGGGAGCAGCACATCGAGCGCCTGCTATGGAACTACTGCTACTTGAACACGGGCCTCACGATCTTCTACAACGGGCAGAAGTTCCAGAGCAAGAACGGTCTGCTGGACCTGTTGACCACGAAGATGGACGGCGAGCCCTTGTACCCGATCATCCATCTGGTCGGCGACGACATCGAAGTGGCGATGACCCACGCGAGCCACTACGGCGAGGAGTACTACAGCTTCGTGAACGGCCAGCACACCACCCAGGGCGGCACGCACCAAGGCGCGTTCCGCGAGGCGGTGGCGAAAGTCATCAAGGATTACTTCAAGAAGGACTGGGAGGCCGGCGACGTGCGCACGGGCATCGTGGCGGCCGTGAGCGTGAAGGTGATCGAGCCCGTGTTCGAGAGCCAGACCAAGACCAAGCTCGGCTCGTTGGAAGTGGAACCCGGTGGACAGAGCATGCGCTCGTTCGTCGGTGATTTCCTCGCGACCAAGCTGGACAACTTCCTGCACAAGAACCCGGAGACCACGAACGCGCTGCAGAGCAAGATCCTGGAGAGCGAGCGCGAGCGGAAGGAACTGAGCGGCATCCGTAAGCTGGCGCGCGAACGCGCGAAGAAGGCCAGTTTGCACAACAAGAAGCTGCGCGACTGCCGCATCCACCTGAGCGATCCGAAGAACGACCCGCGCAAGATGGAGAGCACGCTCTTCATCACCGAGGGGGACAGCGCCAGTGGTAGCATCACCAAGAGCCGCGACGTGAACCTGCAGGCCGTCTTCAGCCTGAAAGGCAAGCCGCTGAACAGCCACGGCCTTACCAAGAAGGTCGTGTACGAGAACGAGGAGTTCAACCTGATCCAATCCGCACTCGACATCGAAGACGGTATGGACGGCCTGCGGTACAACCGCATCGTGATCGCCACCGATGCCGACGTGGACGGCATGCACATCCGGCTGCTGATGATGACCTTCTTCCTGCAGTTCTTCCCGGACCTGATCAAGAACGACCACCTCTACATCCTGCAGACGCCGTTGTTCCGCGTGCGCAACAAGAAGGAAACGGTCTATTGCTACAGCGAGGGCGAGCGTGTGGCCGCGTTGGCCAGGCTGGGCAAGTCCGCGGAGATCACGCGCTTCAAAGGGCTCGGCGAGATCAGTCCCGACGAGTTCAAGCACTTCATCGGACCGGACATCCGCCTGGAACCGGTCATGATCACCAAGGACGCCTCGGTGCACGAGCTGCTCGATTTCTACATGGGCAAGAACACACCGGAGCGCCAGAATTTCATCATCGACCACCTGAAGATCGAGAAGGACGTGGTGAAGGAGGAGACGGCGCTGGGTGCGATCGCACGGAAGCTGGCCGAGAACGAAGTGGAAGAGGTGGAGGTATGAAGAGGGAACGCGTTGGCGGTTGTGGGTTGTCGGTTGTCAGGCCGCCCATAGAGCGGTGCTACCACACCGCCGGACAACGGACAACCGACGACGGACGACCGACAACCGGCAACCTCGCCAAGGCTCTTTTCACGGCGTGCGTCTTCGCACTCTTGGCACTCGCTCTCCCCGCCCAGACCGTCGGCAAGCTCCGTCTGATGGTCGACCCAGGGAACAACTTCCAGTTCGTGCTGGACCACAAATACCGGTTGCAACAGCGCGAGGTGGAACTGGCGACCGGTGCGCATCATTTCTCTTTCTGGGCACCGGAGCGAGTGGTGCTCGACACCACCTTGACCGTGACGGAGAACGCGATGCGCGAGGTCCTGATCCGCTTGCCGTTCTCTTCGGAGTACCGCGCGTACCAGGAAGAGCTGCGCGGGTTGAAGAAGCGCATGTGGCTGGAAGTCGCCCTGCCGTCCGCGGTGACGCTCGCGTCGGGCATCCTCACCTACAGCACCTATCGGCAGTACAAGGAGTCGCATGACCAACTCGCGGCGGACGAGGCCGCCTATCGTTCCGGTGCCGACCCCTCGCAGCTGGCCGGGTTGAAAGAGGAGGTGATCCCCCGCCACAAGGATGAGTTCAAGGACAAGCGTGGGATCTTCTTCGTGAGCGCGGGTCTCTTCGCTGCGGTGGCCGCAGGGTCCGCCTGGATGATCGTGCGTTACAACAAGCGATCCGACCCGAAGTTCTTCGACCGGGAAAAGGTGAAGTTCGATGGACTGGTCTGGCTCCCTGAACGGGATGGACAGGGGCTGCTGCTCGCCGGATTGCATGTGAACCTGCGTTGAGGATGGAAATGAAGAAGCATCGGAAGGGCTGGATGCCGGCGACCGGGGTCGTTGCATTGGTCGTTGCATGTTCTGCCTTGCACACCGGATGCCTCAAGGATGAAGTGGACGTATCGGCGTTGAACAACAACCCCTTCGATCCTGGGTATACCGGCCCGAACGTATTCTCTTTCGATACGACCTACATCGAACCGATCCCGGGCACGGGTGGTGTGAGGCAGGCCTTCCTGTTCCGGGTGAACAGCGCGCTCTTCCTGGAGCCGCAGGCCTACTCGGTGTATGTGGAGGACGACCTGCTGCCGCCGGCGGACCCGCTGGTGCATCAAGTTCCCCCGGGCAACGATGTATTGAGATACTACCGCAACGAGTTCACCGTCGGGCAGGAGGTCTGTCTGCGGTTGAGCCTTTCGAACAACACCCATGAAGGCCGCCCCGAAACGGTTTGCGGCACCTTGCAATGAGCGACGAGAACAACGAGAACGGAACCTTGCCGGAAGGCAACGGCGCCGAGGAAGGTCAGGAAGGGGCAAGCCTGAAGGGCGGCGTGCCCAGCGCCGGTCAGGCCGGGCAGTACAGCGTAAGCGGCATGTACCGCGAGTGGTTCCTGGACTATGCGAGCTACGTGATACTGGAACGGGCGGTACCTGCCCTGTACGACGGGTTGAAACCCGTGCAACGTCGGATCCTTCACGCGATGAAGGACCTGGATGACGGCCGCTACAACAAAGTGGCCAACATCATCGGGCATGCGATGCAGTACCACCCGCACGGCGACGCCAGTATCGGTGACGCGCTCGTTCAGCTCGGGCAGAAAGACCTCGTGATCGATTGCCAGGGCAACTGGGGCAACACGCTCACCGGCGACAGCGCGGCCGCACCGCGTTACATCGAAGCGCGGCTTTCCAAGTTCGCGCACGACGTGGTGTTCAATCCGAAGACCACGGAATGGCAGCTGAGCTACGACGGGCGCAACAAGGAGCCGATCCACCTGCCCGTGAAGTTCCCGCTGCTGCTGGCACAAGGGGGGGAGGGCATCGCCGTGGGCCTCTCCTGCAAGATCCTTCCGCACAACTTCAACGAGCTCATCGACGCCAGCATCGCGGTGCTCCGCAAGCGTTCCTTCGATCTGGTCCCGGACTTCCCGACGGGCGGCCTGGCCGACACGAGCAACTACAGCGAAGGCGAGCGCGGCGGACGTGTGCGCTGCCGTGCGCGCATCCGCAAGGAGGACAACAAGACGCTGGTCATCACGGAGATCCCCTTCGGCACCACCACCACCAGCCTGATCGAGAGCATCCTGAAGGCCAACGAGAAGGGCAAGATCAAGGTGCGGCACATCGAGGACAATACCGCCGAGAACGCGGAGATCCAGATCCACCTCGCCGCCGGCGTATCACCGGACACGACGATCGACGCGCTTTACGCCTTCACGGACTGTGAAGTGAGCATCGCTCCGAACGCCGTCGTGATCGAGAACGACAAGCCGCGCTTCGTGAACGTGAAGGAACTCCTGCGCATCAGCACGGAGAACACCCTGCGCCTGCTCGAACTGGAGTTGAAGATCCGCAAGGGCGAACTGGAGGAACAATGGCACTTCGCATCACTCGAGCGCATCTTCATCGAGAAGAAGGTCTATCGCAAGATCGAAGAGGCCGAGACCTGGGAGGAGGTGATGAGCTTCATCCACAAAGGGCTGCGGCCTTACGTGCAGGAGCTGCGTAGGCCAGTTACGGACGAGGACGTCGTGAAGCTCACCGAGATCCGCATCAAGCGCATCAGCCGGTTCGATGCGTTCAAGGCGGACGAGCACATCCGGCATCTGGAGGAGCTGCTCGCCGAGACGCAAGCCAAGCTCGATGCGCTGGTGGACTATGCCGTCGACTGGTTCAAGGAACTGAAGAAGAAGTACGGCGCCGGACGTGAGCGGAAGACCGAGCTGCGCACCTTCGACACCATCGTCGCGGCCAAGGTGGCCGTGGCGAACAAGAAGCTCTACGTGGATCGGACGGAGGGTTTCATGGGCTGGAGCCTGCGCAACAACGAGCTGGTGGACGAATGTTCGGAGATCGACGACATCATCATATTCCGTCGTAGCGGAACGATGATCGTGACCAAGGTGGCCGACAAGAAGTTCGTGGGCAAGGGCGTGATGCACATCGGTGTCTTCAAGAAGAACGACGAGCGCACGATCTACCACATGATCTACCAGGACGGGCCGAAGGGCGGCTACTACATGAAGCGTTTCGCCGTGACGGGCATCACCCGGGACAAGGAGTACGACCTCACGGGTGGCGCGCCGGGCAGCAGCGTGGAGTACTTCACCTGCAACCCGGACGGCGCATCGGAAACTGTGCGGATCACGCTGCGCCCGCGTCCCAACCTGCGCAAGTCGCAGTTCGATGTGGATTTCGGCCAGATGCTGGTGAAGGGACGTGGCAGCAAGGGCAACCTGCTCACGCGCTACATGGTGCAGAAGGTGGTGCAGAAGGATCGCGGCGGCAGCACGCTGGGGGCGATTCCCATCTGGTTCGATGAGACCGTGCGCCGATTGAACGACACCGGTCATGGTCGCTACCTCGGGCGCTTCAAGGGCGATGATCGCATCCTGGCCATCACCAGGAGCGGCACGTACCAGTTGTTCCCCTTCGTGCTCAGCACGCACTTCCCGGACGATACCATCACAGTTGTGAAATGGAATCCGAAGGATACCGTGAGCGTGGTCTATTGGGACGGCGAGAAGCAACAGCACAACATCAAGCGGTTCGCGATCGACGAGCCGTCGCGCGATCCCGTGCTCTTCATCAACGAACATCCGGAGAGCCGGCTTGTGGCGCACAGCCTTGTTCCGGACGCGGCCATCCACATCACCTACGACAAGCGAAGCACGAACAAGGAAGATGAGGACTTGAACCTTGCCGAGGCCATCGCGGTGAAAGGCGTCAAGGCCATCGGCAATCGCCTCACCGCGCACAAGGTGAAGGAGATCACCCTGACCACGCCCGTTTTCATACCGATGACGCCGGAGATCGAGGAGCGTCAAGCCATGCTCATCACTGATGATGAGGTCGGCAACATGGACGCCCCTGAAGAGGAGGACCTGGAGGAATCACCGGTGAAGCAGCTGAAGCGCCAGCAGGCAGCCGATGAAGCCGGAGAGGACCGTTCACCGGATGATCCCATTATCGGGTACAAGCCGGGGAAGCAGATAAGCCTGGGGTTGGATTGATCCGTGGGGCGATAGGACCAGGGCTCACGACTGACCTCCATCAGCTTTCGATGCGAACAGGTCGGTTATTTCCGCGTGGGATAGCACGATGACCATGGGCGGGAAGACCATTGAACGGATCCTTTTTCCAACGGCCCTCCGGGATGAGGATAAGGAAGCGCTCAGGGTCGCGCTTCGCATGGCGCTGCTATGCGGTGGCCGGCTTACGATCCTGCATGTCGGTGACGAGGACCGCGAGCATGTGGACTGGTCGCGCTACCCGCACGTGCGTGAAGTGCTGAACCAGTGGGGGCTGCTGCCTGCGGGAAGCTCCGTTGAGGATATCGCCGAAAAGCTGGGCATACAGGTTCGGAAGCACGCCTTGCACGCGGGAGACGTGAAGGGCGCGGTCACCGGGTTCATGGACAGGCATGCGTACGACCTGGTCGTGTTGCCCACCGAGGTGCGGACCGGTATCGGGCGGTTGTGGCGTCCATCCATCGCCGAGGCGATCGCAGGCGCATCGAGGATTCCCGCGCTGTTCCTTCCGACCCAGGTCCCTCCGCCCTTGAGACCGGTCGATGGGGCATGGGCATTGAAGCGGATGCTGGTACCGGTGCGGGATGGGTCATGTTTCGATGCCGCCCTCCCGTGGCTGTCATTTCTGTCTTCTGCGAGTGTCGAACAACCGGTTGACATCACGCTGTTGCATGCCGGTAAGTCGACCGCGGTGTTGGAAGGGATCGACGCCCCACCAGGGATGGCGACTATTTGGCACCGCGTGCTGGTTGCTGGTGATGTCCTCCCGGCCATACTTCGCGCAGCCGACGGAACAGCCACCGACCTGGTGGTCATGGCCACGGATGGTCATGACGGCATCGGCGACAGTCTTTTCGGTTCAACGACCGAGCGTTTGTTGCGGGAGATGCGCGGACCGCTGCTCGCCGTTCCACGCAGGTAATAAGTGGCCTGCTGCGCGGCGCCCACCACATTCGCTCGCACGGAGTTCGGGCATCGGCTCGGCTCCCTATATCTTCCCACCTGATGATGCACGAAATGCGCGGATCACGGATCTTGCCTTGCGTTGCAGCCTGGTTCATGGTGCATACGAGCGCCAGCCTACGTGCCCAAGGCGTCGGCTTCTCTACGGAGTTGGGCCCCATGATGGAGCGCAAAATGAAGGAGCTTCCCGTGGAGGTTCTCGGACAGGATGCGGATGGGGTTGTCCTTCAACGTTCATCACCGGGAAATACCATCGTATTGGAGCGCTACGGCAACGACCTGAAGTTGGGCGCCACCGGCGAGTTCGAGCCGAAGCGGGACGGACAGCAGCTGGAGGTCTGGTATCCGATCCAGTTCGCCGGTAACTACTTGATGGTGGCGCGGGACAAACCGGCCAAACAGGACTCGGCCTGGTTCTACGTCAGTCGCCTGTCACCCGCGAGCCTCGTGCCCGAGGGTGACTGGTCGCTGTTGGGCTCTTTGGATACCAAGGGGCGCAAACTCACCTTCACCATGGAGCATCGAGGGGTGAAGGACTTCATCGTCATCGGTACAAAGGAACGCGCAACGGAGGTGCAGTTCTCCTCGGTGCAAAGCCCCAACGAGAAGTCAATCCTGTTCTACACCGACTATGCGATGGACAAGGACGAGCCCGACGGCTATGATCTGCTGGTCATGGATCAGGAGCTGAAGAAGCGCTGGAGCGCGCGATTGCAGCTCCCGCATCGGGAGAGCCAGTTCGAGCACTGGGAGTCCATAGTGGATGACGCGGGCAATGCCTACTTGCAGGGGTGCCTGTATTTCCAGGGCGACGAGGTCGCTGTGAAGGGCAAGCCCAATTTCGAGCACCGGCTCATGCGGGTCGGCAGCGAGGGCATCGAGTGGGATACGCCGATCACCCTGGGTGATCGGTTCATCAAGAGCTGCTTCACCTATGCGGAAGGCGCGGATCTCTACGTGGCAGGCTTCTATGCTGAGGACAAGTCCCTGGAGGCGCGCGGGCTATACGTCCAGCGCATCGACCCTGTGAGCGGCGCCATCGCTGAGCGCCACGAGATCCCATTCGACCTGGCGCTCTTCACCGCGTTCTATGGCGCGGACAAGGGGGAGAGTGTGCATGCGAAGTTCGCGAAGAACAAAGCGCAGGGTATCGAAGCCTTGAAGCTCCGCTCATTCGCGCGCCTGCCGGATGGGCGTTTGCGCTTGGTGGGTGAGGTGGCTTGGAAGGAATGGATCAGTAGGACCAGCAACATGCCCGGACGCCCCATTTCGAGGAATATGGAGATGAAGGACGTGAACACCTACCCGGTCTACCACAACGAGGAGATGGCGGTGTGGACGCTTGCGAAGAACGGCGCGGTGGAACGCGTCGATGTGGTGAAGAAGGTTCAGGCCGTGGCGGTGTGGGAACTGCTGGCGGGGTATTCGCGATTCTCGACCGGTGAAGGTTCCGATCAGTACTTCCTCTTCAATGACGACCCGGCTAATCTGGACGTGGAGCGGATCTCAGGCGACCGCAAGACGGCGAAATGGAACGGAGGCAAGGGCTGCGTCACGCTCGTTCACGTGAAGCCCGACGGCACGCAGGAGCGCAGTACGCTGTTCGATATCAAGGACGATGAAGCCGCGCTTTACGTGGGTCTTACCGTCCAGCGCTCCGATCATGAAACCTGGTTCTTCTCCAAGTTCAAGGAACAGGAGCGCTGGGTGCGCATCAGTCACTGACCTGGACCGGTTCGCCACCCGCGAACCCACATCGGGCAGGGAGGCAATGAGAGCATGGTCTAAACCGGTTTGGTGGAAAGACGTTCGTGATGCAGCCAGTAGGCGAGGATCAGCACCGCAATGAACACGAACATCAGCGCCCAGCCGCTGATGGGGTCACCCAAGGCCGCGAAGGAGTAGATCGCACCCGTCAGGTCGACAAAGAAGCCGAAGTAGGCCCACTCTTTCACGCGTTGCGGGATCATGGGCAGCAGGATGGCCACCGCGCCGAGGACCTTGGCCACGGAGATGAACCGGATGAAATAGAGCGGGTAGCCCATATGGTCGTGCATGAAAGCCACGGCCTGTTCGTTCAGTGTGATCCCACCGATGCTGGAGAAGATCATGAAGGCGCTGAAGAGCGCGGTGACGGTCCAGTAGGCGATGTTGATGCGCTTCATGGTTGTTTGCTGTTGAGGTGCGGTGTATCCCGCCCGTGATCGTTCCGGATCGTGATCTCGTTGGGGCGCGTTATGACGCGCCCTTACATAGTAGTGCGTGCAGTTTGTCCATGTTCTCCTCGTTCGCGCGCTCGATGAAGGCGCGGATGGGAGCCAGCTCCTCCGCCGTGTTGAAGCGCATGATCCATTCCGCGCGGGTACCCTCAGGTACTTCGGTGAGGGTCACCATCGCCTTGTAGAAGTGCATCTCTTTCATGTGATCGAACTCCAGGTAGGCCGGTGCTTCGATCCGCTTGAAGACACAGGTGTTGTTGAAGTTCGTGCCATTCGGACCGTGCATGGTGAACTCCCACATTCCCTCTGGCTTCAGCTCGTAGCGATGGAAGGTGTTCGTGAAGCCAGTCGGTCCCCACCAGCGTGCCAGCAGCTCAGGGTCGGTCCATGCGGCGAAGACGCGTTCGCGCG